>NZ_JADOUS010000005.1:0-314970 GCF_015752045.1 Arthrobacter sp. CAN_A2 | reverse complement strand
GGTTCGTCGATCTACTGGAGCCCCGGTGCCGGAGCGCACGAGGTGCACGGGGGGATCCGCGGACGCTATCTCGCGTTGGGCGGACCGGCCGGCTTCCTGGGCTTCCCGCTCACGGACGAGACCGCCACCCCGGGCGCCGCCGGTCGGTTCAACCACTTCAGCGGTGTGAACGCCGGTTCGTCGATCTACTGGAGCCCCGGTGCCGGAGCGCACGAGGTGCACGGGGGGATCCGCGGACGCTATCTCGCGTTGGGCGGACCGGCCGGCTTACTGGGATTCCCGCTCACGGACGAGACCGCCACCCCCGACGGGGTCGGCCGGTACACCCACTTCAGCGGTGTGAACGCCGGTTCGTCGATCTACTGGTCGCCTGCCACGGGAGCCCACGAGGTGTACGGAGCCATCCGAGCCCAGTGGGTGGCCCTCGGTTGGGAGCGCAGCCGGCTCGGCTACCCGACCAGCGGCGAGTACGGCATCACGGGCGGGCGCCGCAGCGACTTCCAGCGCGGTTCGATTCTGTGGCACGCGGCCAGCGGCAGGACCGAGGTCATCAACACCAGCGTCCCGTCGACGCTCCTGGGCGTGGACCTCGAGCGCATTCCGACCACGCAAAAGGTTGTCGCGCTCACGTTCGACGCCGGAGCCAACGATGCCGCCCTCCGATCGATCCTCGCCACCCTCGCAGCCAACGGCGTCCCGGGCACATTCTTCCTCACCGGAGACTGGGTTTCCCAGTTCCCCTCCGACCCGGCGCTGATCTATAACGCGGGGCATCGGATCGGCAATCACTCCATGACCCACCCGGACTTCACGACCCTGGCCGACGCCCAGATCGCGGCCGAGATCAGCAGCGCGCAGAGGACCATCAGGGCCGCTGGAGGCGACCCGCTCCCGTTCTTCCGCTTCCCCTTCGGCGCCCGCGATTCCCGCACGATCGCAGATGTCAACGGTGCTGGTTACGCGGCGATCCGGTGGACCGTTGACACCCTGGGCTGGCAAGGCACCATGAACGGAACCCGCGGCGCGAGCTTCATCGTCCAGCGCGTCATGGCTTCCGCGCAGCCCGGGGAGATCGTCCTGATGCACCTCGGCTCGAACCCCGACGACGGCTCAACGCTCGATGCCGCGGCCCTCCCGCAGGTCATCGCCCAGCTCCGGGCGGCAGGCTACGGCTTCGTCACCCTCGACGCCGCCCTATGATCCTTCATCTGTTCATTCCACCGATGGCTGGATTCAACCGGTCGGCGCAGCAGCCCGTTGGTGTTCTCGTTCGTGTCTCGCTGCCGCGCGCCCAGGACTGTCGCTTCGACCGAGCTCGTAGTACGCGCAGTGCTCGCCCGGTTCGAAGGTGCAGGACGAGTACGCGCCTCAGGGCCCCGAGGCTCTTGATGTAAAGCGCCTCAGGAAAAGGCTCAATTGACGCAGGACGACCAGGGCTCTGCGGTAAGGCACCGGACGGACAGGAGGGGATGCGCGCGGCGCATCCCCTCCTGTCCGGTCTGCCGGGGTCGGTCAGACAGTGGCCTTCTCGGTGCCGGCGGGCGTGACGACCTCCGCCGTGGGTGTCATGTTCTCGGCGTCGACCATCCACGCGTACTGCTCGAGCTTCGCGATGAAGCCGTGCAGCAGGTCGGCGGTGGTGGGGTCTTCCTCGTCGATCTGGTCGTGGACGTCGCGCATGGTGTTCACGGTGGCGTTCAGCATCCGGACCACGAGGCCGACGGTGTCCTTGGTCGAGACGAGACCGGCGGGGAACGGATCGATCTTGGTGCCCTCGGCCACGGCCACGCTGCGTCCGTCGGGCACGGCGTGCAGCGCGCGCATCCGCTCCGCCATCTCGTCCGCGAACAGGCGGGCGTCCTCGATGATCTCGTCCAGCTGCAGGTGGAGGTCACGGAAGTTCTTGCCGACCACGTTCCAGTGGGCCTGCTTGCCCTGCAGGTGCAGCTCGATCAGGTCGACCAGGACGGCCTGCATGTTGTCCGTGAGGGTGGATGAAGCCTTCATGAGTCCTCCAGTGCTAGAGAAAATTTCTCCCCCAGCCGGGCGCCGGAGGCGCAGATTCCGGCCGGAGGGACCTCTTTCACCCTAGCCCTGCGCGTTGGCCAATTCCACCCGATCTGCCTACGCTAAGGGGACTTACGGTTTCGCCGTGCCGCATGCCCTGCGCGGGTGTACGGGCGGCACCGGAGTCCGACCAAGGAGGAACCGTTTTGGCTTCAGTGCAGGAATCCATCGACGTATCAGTACCGGTCAGCACCGCCTACAACCAGTGGACGCAGTTCGAGAGCTTCCCCCAGTTCATGGGCGGCGTCGATTCGATCACGCAGACCTCCGACACCACCACCCACTGGGTGACGAGCATCGGGGGCGTGCATCGCGAGTTCGATGCCGAGATCACCGAGCAGCACCCGGACGAACGTGTGGCCTGGAAGAGCACGGACGGCGAGTCCCACGCCGGCGTAGTCACCTTCCACCGCCTGGACGAGAACACCACGCGGCTCATGGTGCAGATCGACTGGCACCCGGAGACGTTCATCGAGAAGGTCGGGGCCGTCGTCAACGCCGATACCGCCCAGGTGAAGGGTGACCTCAAGCGGTTCAAGGCGTTCATCGAGAAGAGCGGCGGCGAGACGGGCGCCTGGCGCGGCGACGTCGCGGCACCGCACTCGGGCGTCACGTCCGAGGCGGAACCGGCCAACAGCACCCTGCCGGACACCTCGGCCGACGATCCCGAGTCGGGTGGCCCGCGCGTCGGCTGATGCGTCCCGTGCCGCAGGAGGCGGATCCCTTCGGGGGTCCGCCTCCTCGTTCGTCCTAGGGGATATGCCCCGCCTCGATGGACGCGATCAGGCGTGACGGAGGCGGTAGCCGTCCGCCCGGTGGAGGAGCCGGCGCCCGCCGCCGTCGTTCAGCTGGATCCACACCACGGCGGCGTCGTCGGTCCGCATTTCCAGGATCCCGCGGAGCTGGGGTCCGGTGGCGGGGTGGAGGGTGACGTGCTGGCCACGCTTGAAGCCCGACCAGTCCTGGACCTCGGAGTCGGGTGCTGGGGGGACGAGAGCATTCATGGTGGGCCTTTCCGAAGGATCCGGGACTCCAACGCTAGCCGCGCTTCCTGAACGGCGCGTGAATGCCCGTTGAAGAGTGGGGCGGTTCGTGCCCCGGCGGGTCAGAGGGTCCGCCAGTCCCCGCTCGTCAGGTGTGATCCCGCCTGGGGTCCCATGAGGAGCATGCCGCCGTCGACCACGAACGAGGCCCCGTTGACGTAGCTGGAGGCGCCGGAGGCGAGGAAGGCCACGACGTCGGCGATCTCCTCGGGCGCACCGGGCCGGCCGAGCGGGATGCCGGGACGGTCCATGGAGCGTGGGTCCTGCTCCGCGGAGTCGTTCATGGGCGTGTTGATCTCGCCGGGCAGCACGGCGTTGGCGGTGATGCCCCGATCCGCCAGTTCGAGGGCGATGGTCCGGATGAGGCCGCCGAGGCCGTGCTTGGAGGCGTCGTACGCCGCCGAGCCCACGCGAGGCTGCTCCTGGTGCACGCTGGTGACGGCGATGATGCGTCCGCCCCGGCCGCCGTCGATCATGTGCCGTGCCGCGCGCTGGAGGCAGACGAACGCGCCGTCGAGGTTCGCGCCGAGGGTGCCGCGCCACGTGTCCCAGTCCGTCTCCATGAACATGGTGCCGCCGTTGACGCCGGCATTGTTGACGAAGACGTCGAGGCCGCCGAGCTCCTTCGCCAGCTGGTCGACGACGTCGCCGCAGGCCGGCGCGTCCGTGGTGTCCAGCCGGGCGACGGCGGACCGCACGCCCTTCTCCCGCACGAGGCGGGCGGTCTCCTCGGCTCCCTCCTGGTCGGAGTGCCAGGTGACGCCGACGTCGCAGCCCGCCGCTGCGAGGGCGATGGCCGTCGCCCGGCCGATGCCGGAATCGGAACCGGTGACGATTGCTCTGCTCGGTGTGAAGTCCATGTCCCCATCCTTCGCATCCGGCCGCGTGGCGTGCAAGGGAAACCTAGGGGTCGACGTCGGCCGGCATGAGGCAGGTCGGAATCGCCGGGACACAGGGAAGGCCCGTACCGACGTAGCGGTACGGGCCTTCCCTGTGCTGTCTCCAGCCGATCCTCGTGCCTGCGCGGGGCCTCGATCCCCGGGCCTTCCGCGTGTGAAGCGGGTGCTCTACCAGACTGAGCTACACAGGCAATTGGTTCTCCCATAGCTTAGGCCATCCGGGCGCCGCACCAAATTCTCCCGGTACGGCACGGCGGGGTTCGGCCGCGTCAGGTGCGCGCCGGGTAGTCGTGCTGGTCATCGCCACGCGGCCTCAGTAGCCTCGAGGAAAGCCCGCCGAGCGTTCTCGGTGCCGGTCGGGCACCGCCCCACGAAGGGACAGCACCATGGACAACCAGGACATCCTGCAGCGCATCCAGACACTCGTCCAGGAGGAGCACGACCTCCGTGAGCAACCCCAGGACGCCGATGCGGGGGCGGAGCAGCAGGACCACGCCACCCGCCTCAAGCGCGTCGCGGAGGATCTCGACCAGTGCTGGGACCTGCTGCGCCAGCGCCGCGCGAAGGCCGACGCCGGTGAGAACCCGGCCGACGCCGATGCCCGTCCCGTCAGCCAGGTGGAGGGGTACCGCCAGTAATGGGCCTGCCCCTCGTGCTGTTCGACGTCAACGAGACCCTCTCCGACATGGGGCGGATGTCCCAGCACTTCGAGGAGGTCGGCGCTCCGCCGCAGCTGGCCGCGCTGTGGTTCGCCTCGGTGCTCCGTGACGGGTTCGCCCACACGGTCGTCGGGCGGAACACGCCCTTCGGCGAGGTCGCCGAGGATGCCCTGCGCACGGTCCTGGCGGGGCAGCCGCTCAACCGGGACGTCGGGGATGCGCTCCGGCACGTGATGACGAGCCTGCAGGAGCTGCCCGTCCACCCGGACGTCGCCGAGGGGCTCCGCGCGCTGACCGGCCGCGGCTTCGAGCTGGCAGCCCTCACCAACGGTGCCGCCGCGACGGCGGAGGCCCTCCTCGAGCGGGCAGGCGTCCGCGGTGACGTCGGGCCTGTCCTGTCCGTCGAGGACGCGCCGCGATGGAAGCCTGCACCGGAGGCCTACGCCTATGCCCTCCGGACGGTGCAGCGGGAGGCGGCGGACGTCGTGCTCGTCGCGGTCCACCCGTGGGATATCGACGGCGCTGCACGCGCGGGGCTCCGCACGGTCTGGCTCAACCGCGCCGGGGTGCCCTACCCGGCTGCCATGACCCGGGCGGACCACGAGGTGTCGACGATCGCCCTGCTGCCCGACCTCCTCGCCGCCTGAGGCCTGCGCACACCGGGCGGACACCCGGCGGAGCTGCCGCGGCAGGCGGGCCTCCTCGAGGCGAACGCATCAAGAAAGCGTAAAGACGCCGCTTCCGGCTCCGGTCGTCGGGTTGAATGAGCGACTGGTGCGGATCGTCCGCGCCGGTCGCACCGTCCCCGGAGGTCGAGCGCATTCCCGTGTCATCACGCGCCTCATCGCTCCGGGAGTTCCGCAGCTCCATGGCAGCCGCCCTCCGCCGGCCCGTGCAGGCCGTCAGGGTGGGGCTCGAGCGACTTGCTCCCCGCCATCCTGCCCAGGTGATCGTGCTCGGTTTCGGAGCGGCGATCCTCGTCGGCACGGTGCTGCTGATGCTCCCGAGCTCGAAGGCGGGAGACGGGGGCGCCACATTCCTCGAGGCGTTCTTCACGGCCACCTCCGCCGTCTGCGTCACCGGGCTGATCATCGTGGACACGCCGGTCTACTGGACCGAAGCGGGTCACGCGATCATCCTGGCCCTGATCCAGGTCGGTGGTTTCGGCATCATGTCCTTCGCCTCCCTCCTCGGCGTTCTCCTGGCCCGCCGGATGGGCCTCCGCTCGCGCATCTCGACGGCGGCGGAGACGAAGAGTGTCGGCTTCGGCGACGTCCGCAGCGTGCTCCTCGGGGTCCTGCGGGTCACCCTGGTCGTGGAGTCCGTGACGGCGGTTCTGCTCGCCGCGCGCTTCTGGCTGCACTACGGCCACGGCCCCGGCGAAGCGGTGTGGCTCGGGATCTTCCACTCGGTGTCCGCCTTCAACAACGCCGGGTTCGCGCTGTTCAGTGACAACCTGATCGGGTTCGTGGGCGACCCCTGGATCTGCCTGCCGATCTGCGCCGCCGTCATCATCGGCGGATTGGGTTTCCCGGTCCTCTTCGAGCTGCGCCGGCACTTCCGGTTGCCCCGGAAGTGGCACATGACCACCAAACTGGTGCTGAGCGGCACCGTGGTGCTGCTGGTCCTCGGCACGGTGTTCATCACGCTCGTCGAGTGGTCCAACCCTGCAACCCTCGGTGCCCTGCGGCCCGGGGAGCGGATCCTCGCCGGATTCTTCCAGTCCGTGATGACACGGACGGCCGGCTTCAACAGCGTCGACTTCGCGCAACTGGATCCGGTCACCCTCCTGGGCATGGACGTGCTGATGTTCATCGGCGGCGGTCCCGCAGGAACGGCCGGCGGCCTGAAGATCACCACGTTCGGCGTGCTGTTCTTCATCGTCTACACCGAGATCAGCGGCGGCACGGCCGTCAACGTCTTCGGCAAGCGCCTGCCCCGTTCCGCCCACCGGCAGGCGATCTCGATCGTCCTGCTCGCCGTCGGGCTCATCACCACCGCGACGATGTTCCTCATGCTCACCACCGACTTCGGCCTCGACCGGATCCTCTTCGAGGTCGTCTCCGCCTTCGCGACGGTCGGCCTCTCCACGGGCATCACGGCCGGCATCCCGCCCGCGGGCCAGGTGGTCCTGATCCTCGTGATGTTCGCGGGACGGCTCGGTCCGGTCACCCTCGCCTCCGCGCTCGCCCTCCGCTCCAAGCCCCTCTACTACGAATACCCGAAGGAAAGGCCCCTCATTGGCTAGGCAGCGCATGTTCTCCTCCAGGCCCGGCAACGCGATCGCCGTCGCGGATTCCGTCGCCGTCATCGGCCTCGGCCGATTCGGCGGCTCCCTCGCCCTCGAACTGGAGGAGGCCGGGACGGAGGTGCTCGGGATCGACGACGACGAAGACGTCGTCCAGTCCTACAACGGCCTGCTCACGCACGTGGTGCGAGCCGACACCACGAAGGAGGAGGCCCTGCGCCAGTTGTCCGTGCCGGACTTCGACCGGGTGGTGGTGGGGATCGGCAGCGACCTCGAGGCGAGCATCCTGACGACGTCGATCCTGCTGCGTTTCGAGCGGCCGACCATCTGGGCGAAGGCCGTCAGCGAGCCCCACGCGCAGATCCTCTCGCAGCTGGGGGTGGAGCGCGTGATCCGTCCCGAGCAGGACATGGGCAGGCGCGTCGCCCACCTGGTCCGGGGGACGATGCTCGACTACGTGGAGTTCGAGGACAACTTCGCCATGGTCAAGACCCGGCCACCACGGGAGTACTGGGATCGTGAACTGGGCACCACCGGAATCCGTGCCAGATACGGCGTGACCGTCGTCGCCGTGAAGCGTCGTGGGGGCACGTGGGACTACACCACGGCAGCGACGACCCTGTACGACGACGACGAGATCATCGTGGCGGGACCGACCGACAAGGCCGAGCTCTTCAGCTCCCTCGTCTGAGCGTGCAGCGCAAGGCCCGTGGGGCGGCGCTTTTTTTCGCGGTCCGATGCGCCCGCGCGCTACGCTGGACACCTTGGTGAGCCGGGAAGTCTGGTCGGCGCTCATTCGAGCGCGCCCGACCTAGGAACCCATGACCTCCCATCACGCACCGTCCAGCCCGCCCGGAACCCCCCGCGGCGCCACCGTCTTCACCCGCAGCAGCTACCCCGAGCACTTGCGTATCTCGGGCATCCTGCGCAAGGAGACCGTCGGCGGAGGACTTCTCCTCCTCGCGACCGTCCTGGCGCTCATCCTGGCCAACACCGCCGCGGCGGACACCTACTTCGCGGTCCGCGACTTCACCTTCGGCTACGAGCCCTGGCACCTCGAGCTGAGCGTCGGGGCCTGGGCCGCGGACGGCCTGCTCGCCATTTTCTTCTTCCTCGCGGGCCTCGAGCTGAAACGCGAATTCGTCGCCGGTGACCTGCGCAAGTTCGACCGCGCGATCGTGCCCGTCGCAGCCGCGATCGGCGGCGTCGTCGTGCCCGCACTGGTGTACGTCGCGATCACGCTGAACGCGGGTCCCGAGGCGCTGCGCGGCTGGGCCATCCCGACGGCGACGGACATCGCCTTCGCCGTGGCCGTCCTCGCCGTCGTCGGCTCCTCGCTCCCGAGCTCGCTGCGCATCTTCCTGCTGACCCTCGCCGTGGTGGACGACCTCCTGGCCATCAGCATCATCGCGTTCTTCTACTCCGAGGACATCTCCGTCCCGCCGTTGCTGATCGCGATCGTCCCGCTGGCGGCGTACGCCTTCCTCGCGCAGCGCTTCCCCACCTTCTTCCAGCGCCGGGCCTGGGCCCCGTGGCTGATCCTGCTCCCGCTCGGGTTCGTGGTGTGGGCCCTGGTCCACGAATCCGGGGTGCACGCCACCGTCGCCGGCGTCCTGCTCGGGTTCGCGATCCCCGTCCTCCCGCGCGGCGTGAAGGCCTCGGACCTCGACGATCCGGCCCAGGCCGTGGACACCGAGCCGGCCGACGGGCCGGCCAAGGCGCACGACGTGCAGCCCGATGGCCTGGCCGACACCCTCGAACACCGCATCCGCCCGCTGTCGGCGGGCTTCGCCGTGCCCGTGTTCGCCTTCTTCTCCGCCGGAGTGGCCATCGGTGGCTTCGAAGGACTCGTGAGTGCCATCACCGACCCCATCGCCGTCGGCATCATGGTGGCACTCGTCATCGGCAAGCCGGTGGGGATCCTGCTGGCCACCCTCGCCGTCACGAAGACCACGAAGGCGAGCCTGGACCCCGACCTCACCTGGGTGGACATCGTGGGCGTCGCCCTGCTTGCGGGCGTCGGCTTCACGGTGTCGCTGCTCATCGGCGAACTCGGCTTCGGCCAGGGCACGCCGCAGGACGACCACGCGAAGGTCGCCATCCTCGCCGGGTCCCTGATCGCCGCGCTCGCCGCAGCCGTGGTGCTGCGCCGGCGCAACAAGCGGTACCGCGAGATCGAGGAGCAGGAGAAGATCGACGCCGACAACGACGGCGTCCCCGACGTCTTCGAGCAGCGCTAGCTCAGGCGTTCACGCGCCGCCACAGCCAGGACAGCGTCAGGGCGCCTGCACTGCGACGGAATCCGCTCTGCCCGGACACCACCTCGAGGGCGGCCCAGACGGCCAGGCACACGGCACTGGCCCGGCGCAGGCGCTCGCGGTTCCCCGCATCGAGCGCCAGGAAGGAGGCCGCGCCGAGCACCGCCCACCCCAGGATCGGGGCGTTCGGCTTCTGGGCGACCGTCTGGCGGCCGAGGCTGTCGGTGAAGAAACCCATCACGCACCCTTCTTCCTGGAGGAACCGGACTCCTTCGCGGACCCGGCCTTCTTCTCGCGGTTCTTCTCGACGCTGCGACGCAGGGCCTCCATGAGGTCCAGCACGTTGTCGCCGTCGTCCTCGTCCCTGGCATCGCCGAAGGTCTCCTCCGTGTCGAGGGTGTCGCCCTTCTCGATCTTCGCGTCGATCAGGGTGCGCAGCTGCACCTGGTAGTCGTCGGTGAAGTTCTCCGGATCGAAGTCGGTGGAGAAGGAGTCGACGAGGGCGGCCGACATCTCCTTCTCCTTGGCCGAGATCCGCACCTTCTCCTCGAGGGACGGGAAGGACGCCTCCCGCACCTCGTCGTCCCACAGCAGCGTCTGGAGCATCAGGACGTCGCCCCGCACGCGCAGCGCGGCGAGGCGGCTCTTCTGGCGGAGGGAGAACTGCACGATCGCGGTGCGATCCGTCTCCTCGAGCGTGCGTCGCAGCAGGACATAGGCCTTGGTCGAGGTGCTGTCGGGCTCCAGGAAGTACGCGCGGTCGAGCATGATCGGGTCGATCTGGTCGCTCGGGACGAACTCGACCACCTCGATCTCCCGGCTCCTCTCGACCGGCAGGGCGGACAGATCCTCGTCCGTCAGCACCACCGTGTGCTCGCCGTCATCGAACGCCTTGTCGATGTGCTTGAAGTCCACCACCTCGCCGCACACCTCGCAGCGCCGCTGGTAGCGGATGCGGCCGCCGTCCTTGTCGTGCACCTGGTGCAGGGAGATGTCGTGATCCTCGGTGGCGCTGTAGACCTTGACCGGCACGTTCACCAGGCCGAACGCGACGGCACCCTTCCAGATGGCTCTCATGGGTCCAGTGAACACCAGACAGGCTTACCGGGCCAGAGGATGCCCTCCGGCCACCCCTAGACTTGGGGGGTGACTTCCGAGACCGTAGAGCCCATCGTCAGCAAGACCACCAGCGACGACGGCGAGACCGTGCTGCGCCTGGAGTTCCAGTTCGCTTTCCCGCCGACCGTGCTGTGGAAGCACCTCACCGAGGTCGAGAAGCTGAAGTACTGGTTCCCGTGCGAGATGGAGTTCGAGCCGCGCAAGGACCAGGAGATCCTGTTCCGCTTCGCCGACCAGAAGCCCCTCCGCGGCACGGTGCTGGAGGCCGAGAGGCCGTCGGTGCTCGCCTACACCTGGGAGCGGGACATGCTCCGCTGGGAGCTCGCCCGGACCGCGGACAACGGCTCGCAGCTGGTGCTGTTCCTGACCCCGGGCAGCCCGCGCCACTCGGCCACCATGGCGGCCGGCTGGCACCTCACCATCGCGGGTCTGGACGACTTCCTGAACAAGCGCAGCCTCGGGCAGGACCCCGCGCTGTGGGACACCTACGTGGCCCGGTACCGCGAGCAGTTCGGGGACTGAGCCCCGCGGGGATCCTCCGGCGGACCGTCCCGGGGCCCGACAGCGGCCCGACCGCCGATTGGGACTGGAATACCGCGGGCATCCGGTCAAGACTGGGGGAATGGCCCCTCCCCGCTCCGCAGGGCAGCAGACCGTCACCGTCGACGGGCGCACGCTGCGCCTCTCCAGCCTGGACAAGGTGCTGTACCCCGCCACCGGCACCACCAAGGCGGACGTCCTCGCCTACTACGCAGCCGTCGCGCCCCACCTGATCCGCCACGCAGCGCACCGCCCGGTGACGCGCAAGCGCTGGGTGCACGGGGTCGGCACGCCCGAGGACCCCGGCCAGGTGTTCTTCCAGAAGAACATCGACGACAACGCCCCGGCCTGGGTCCCGCGGAACGCGATCAAGCACAAGGACCACACCAACGTCTATCCGATGGTCGACGACCTGGCCACGCTCACCTGGCTGGGGCAGATCGCCGCGCTCGAGCTCCACGTGCCCCAGTGGCGCTTCGAGGCCGACGGCGCCCGGGGAAACCCGGACCGCCTCGTCCTGGACCTCGACCCCGGCGACGGCGCCGGACTGGCGGAATGCGCCGCCGTGGCCGGACTCGCCCGGCCCATCCTGCAGGGCATGGGCCTGGAGCCGTTCCCCGTCACCAGCGGCTCCAAGGGCATCCACCTCTACTGCGCCCTCGACGGCCGGCAGACCTCCGAGCAGGTCTCCGCCGTCGCCCATGAACTCGCCCGCGCCCTCGAGGCCGACCACCCGGATGTCGCGGTCAGCGACATGAAGAAGGCCCTCCGCCCCGGCAAGGTGCTCGTGGACTGGAGCCAGAACCACGCGAACAAGACGACGGTGAGTCCCTACTCGTTGCGCGGGCGCTTCGAGCCGACCGTCGCCGCGCCACGCACCTGGGAGGAGATCGCGTCCGAGGGCCTCGCCCACCTCGACTACCGCGAGGTGCTGCAGCGGATCGAGGTGCTGGGGGACATCCTGGCCCCCGCCACACCGCCCTTCTCCCCGGCAGGGGAGGGCGGGGGAGCCGCGGACCGGCTCTCGACGTACCGCTCGATGCGCGACGCGTCGAAGACCCCCGAACCGGTCCCCGATGCGGTGGGGCCGACCGGCGGCAACAGCTTCGTGATCCAGGAGCACCACGCGCGGCGGCTGCACTACGACGTCCGGCTGGAACGCGAGGGCGTCCTCGTGTCCTGGGCCGTCCCCAAGGGTCCTCCGCTGACGCCGAACAGGAACCACCTGGCCGTGCAGACCGAGGACCACCCCCTCGACTACGGCTCCTTCGAAGGTAATATTCCCAAAGGAGAATACGGAGCGGGCGACGTGTCGATCTGGGATGCCGGGACCTACGAGCTGGAGAAGTGGCGGGACGGCAAGGAAGTCATCTGCACGCTCCACGGTAGGCCCGACGGCGGACTCGCCCGGGGTGGCGCCGCGATCCGCCGCTACGCGCTCATCAACACCGGCGGCGCGCCGGGCGGCAAGAGCAACTGGCTCATTCATCTGATGAAGGAACAGCCCGCCGAGGCGCAGCAGGGCCCGGGCCAGGACGCTGCACCCGCCTCCCCAGCACCCGCCACCACAGCCCCCGCCCCCTCGCAGTCCGGTCCGCCGTCCGGCGGCCCCGCCATCCTGCGGCCCATGCTCGCGACCCTCGGCTCGGAGCAGGCGATCCCCGATCCGGAGGACTGGGCCTACGAGATGAAGTGGGACGGCGTGCGCTGCCTCGCCGTCGTCCAGGGCGGCCGGGTCCGGTTGGTCAGCCGCAACGGCGTCGACACCACGCCGACCTACCCCGAGCTGGGTGACCTCGACGGGCTCGTCAGCGCGGACAGCGCGGTGCTCGACGGCGAGATCGTCGCGCTGAACGCCAAGGGCCGCCCCGATTTCGGTCTCCTGCAGACGCGCATGAAGCTGACCCGCCGCGCCGAGATCGAGGCCGCGCGGGGCATCACACCGGTGCGCCTCATGCTCTTCGACCTGCTGGAGCTCGACGGCACCGACTTGACCGGCCTCGAGTACCGCCAGCGCCGGGAGCTGCTCGGGAAAGCCGTCGACGAGGCGGAGGACGGGCATGTGCAGGTCCCGCCGACGCTCGACGCCACGCTCCATGAGGCGGTCGAGGCGAGCCGGCAGCTGGGCCTGGAGGGCATCATGGCCAAACGCCTCACGAGCGACTACCAGCCCGGCGCGCGCTCGGCGTCCTGGGTGAAGATCAAGCACCTGCACACGCAGGAGGTCGTCGTGGTGGGCTGGCGTCCCGGCAGGGGCAGCCGCGCGGCGAAGGTGGGGTCCCTGCTCGTCGCCGTGCCCGACGGCGTCGACCTGCGCTACGTGGGCCGGGTGGGATCGGGGCTGACCGAACGCGACCTCGCAGAGGTGGGAGCCCGCTTGAAGAAGCTGGCCCGCAAGACCGCCCCCCTCGGTGACGTCCCGGGCGCCGACGCGTCCGACGCCCACTGGGTCCGGCCGGCCCTGGTCGGCGAGGTCCAGTACAGCGAGCACACCGGCTCCGGTCGCCTCCGGCATCCCGTCTGGCGGGGCTGGCGCCCCGACAAGTCGCCGTCCGACGTCGTCGTCGAACTCTGAACGGACCGATACAGCGCATCACCCAAGGAGGCAGATATGAGCACTCTCGATATCCCGGGGCTGGACGCCTGGTGGCGGGCCGCCAACTACATCTCGGTGGGCCAGATCTACCTGCGGGACAACGCCCTGCTGACCCGCCCGCTCGTCGGGGAGGACGTGAAGGCGCGGCTGCTCGGGCACTGGGGCACCACGCCCGGGCTCAACTTCGTCTACACGCACCTGAACCGCGTGATCTCGGAGCGGCGACAGGAGATGCTCTTCGTCACCGGTCCCGGCCACGGCGGGCCGGCGAACGTGGCCAACGCCTGGCTCGAGGGGACGTACTCCGAGGTGTACAGCAGCATCGGCAGGGACGGCGCGGGGCTCAACGCCCTGTTCAAGCAGTTCAGCTACCCCGGCGGCATCCCGTCCCATGCCGCGCCGGAGACCCCGGGATCCATCCACGAGGGTGGGGAGCTCGGCTACGCGCTCGCCCACGCCTACGGCGCCGTGTTCGACAACCCCGACCTCATCGCCGCCACGGTGGTGGGTGACGGCGAGGCAGAGACCGGACCACTGGCCACGAGCTGGCATTCGACCAGCTTCGTGGACCCCGCGGTGGACGGCGCCGTGCTGCCGATCCTGCACCTCAACGGCTACAAGATCGCCAATCCCACCGTGCTGTCCCGCATGCCCGAGGAGCAGCTGCGGCAGCTGATGTACGGCTACGGGTACGACCCGCACTTCGTCACGGTGTCCGACCCGTCCGCCACGGAGGAGGCCCACCGGGACTTCGCCGCCGTCCTCGACGCCTGCATCGACGACATCCACGCCATCCAGGAGGCGGCGCACACCGAACCGGCCGCACCGGACGCCGCCGCACCCCGGTGGCCCATGATCGTGCTGCGCTCGCCGAAGGGCTGGACCGGGCCGGCGGTGGTCGACGGCCTGCCCTCGGAGGGGACGTGGCGCGCGCACCAGGTGCCGCTGTCCGGGATCCACGAGAACGAGGAGCACCTCCACCAGCTCGAGGAGTGGATGCGGTCCTACGACCCGGCGTCGCTCTTCACGGACACCGGGGAACTGCGGCCGGCGATCGCCGCGCTCGCCCCGGAGGGCCCCCTCCGCATGAGTGCGACGCCCTACGCCAACGGCGGCTGGCTCCTCCACGACCTCGTGCTGCCCTCCTATGCCGACCACGCCGTCGAGGTCACGCGGCCGGGCGTCGGGAAGGCGAGCCCCATGATGACGGTCGGCGGCTACCTCCGGGACGTCATCGAGCAGAACCCGCACAACTTCCGCCTGTTCGGGCCGGACGAGACGGCGTCGAACCGGCTGTCGGCCGTCTACGAGGTCACGGACAAGGTCTGGCAGCCGCGCATCGAGGACATCGACGAGCACCTCGCCCGCTCGGGCCGTGTGATGGAGGTCCTCAGCGAGCACCTGTGCCAGGGCTGGCTCGAGGGCTACCTCCTCACCGGCCGGCACGGCGTGTTCAACTGCTACGAGGCGTTCGTGCACATCGTGGACTCGATGTTCAACCAGTTCGCGAAGTGGCTCAAGGTGCACCGCGCACTGTCCTGGCGCCAGCCCATCGCGTCCTTCAACTACATGCTCTCCAGCCACGTCTGGCAGCAGGACCACAACGGGTTCTCCCACCAGGATCCGGGCTTCATCGACCACGTGGTGAACAAGACGGCGGACATCATCCGGGTCTACCTGCCGCCGGACGCCAACACGATGCTGGCGGTGACCGAGCACTGCCTGCAGACGCGCGACACGGTCAATGTGATCGTCACCGGCAAGCAGCCCGCGCCGACGTGGCTCGGACCCGAGGAGGCGCACCTGCACGTGAAGCGGGGCATCGGCATCCTCGATTTCGCGGGATCCGAGGAGCCGGGCGTGGAGCCCGACGTGATCCTCGGCTGCGCCGGCGACGTGCCGACGCTCGAGGCCGTGGCTGCGGCGGGACTGCTCAAGGCGGCCATCCCGGGGCTCAGGATCCGCGTGGTCAACGTGGTGGACCTCATGCGCCTGCAGGACAGCTCGGAGCACCCCCATGGATTGTCGGCACGGGACTTCGACACGCTGTTCACGACCACGAAGCCCGTGGTCTTCGCGTATCACGGCTACCCGTGGCTCATCCACCGGTTGACCTACCGGCGGACCAACCACGCGAACCTGCACGTACGCGGGTATAAAGAGGAAGGCACCACGACGACGCCGTTCGACATGGCGATGCTCAACCAGATCGACCGGTTCCAGCTGGCGATGGACGTGATCGATCGCGTACCCGCCCTCGGTGCCACCCAGGCGCGCTTCCGCCAGGACCTCCAGGACCAGCGGCAGCGTGCATGGCAGTACACGCGCGACGCCGGGAAGGACCTCGAGACCATCACCGGCTGGACGCTCGACGAATCTTCGCCGGACGACGCGAAGTAAAACCCGTCGTCCACGACCAGAAGGAGAACGCCGCATGACAGAGTCCCGCATTTCCGCGACCCGCACCATCGACGCACCCGCCGGTGCGATCTTCGACCTCCTGTCCAACCCCGCCCACCACGCCGCCCTCGACGGCTCGGGCATGGTCCAGTCGGACAGCAAGTCGGACCGCATCACCGCCGTCGGCCAGATGTTCACCATGAACCAGAACTGGGACAAGATGGGTGGCGACTACCAGACGGACAACCACGTGGTGGGCTACGACCCGAACAAGCTGCTCGCCTGGAAGACGGCTCCCGCAGGGGACGTGCCTCCGGGCTGGGAGTGGGTGTGGGAGCTGCAGCCCGCAGGCCCGGACGCCACCGAGGTCACCGTGACCTACGACTGGTCCGCCGTGACGGACAAGGCGATCCTCAAGCAGCTGAGCTTCCCCGAGGTCTCGCAGGACGCCCTGTCCTCGACGCTGGCGAACCTGGCGGCGCAGGTCTCCGAGGACTGATCCTCCGGACCACATAGCGTCACGCGCGGCGGCGGCCGGTCCCCGAGGGGCCGGCCGCCGCTGGTGTCCGGCGCTATTCCAGCAGGGCCACATCCGAGACGAGCTCGATGTGGCGCTGCATGGCGGCCGCCGCCGCGGGGGGGTCCTGCGCGCGGACGGCCTCGGTGATGCTCCGATGCGACTCGAGGGACTTCTCCGGCCGGCCGGGCTGGGCCAGGGACTCGATACGGGTCTCGAGCACCATCTCCCCGATGAAGGCCATGAGCTGCGCCAGCACCGGAGAGTGCGCGGCGGCCGTGACGGCCTGGTGGAAGAGCTCGTCGCCGTGGGCGCCGCGGCCGCCGTCGTCGATCTCCGCCCGCATCTCGTCGAGTGCGTGATCGATCGCAGCGAGGTCCTCGTCCGTCCGGCGCTCCGCCGCGAGGGCGGCGAGCCTGACCTCGAGCGTGCTGCGGGCCTCGACGATGTCGGGGAGGCGGTTCCGATGCTCGCGCAGTCCCTTGATGACACTGGCCACGCTCGCACGGTGACGCAGCACCGCTCCGGTGCCGTGGTGCACGTCGATGACGCCGAGGACCTCGAGCGCCACGAGCGCCTGGGCGAGCGTCGCCCGCGAGACACCGAGCCGTTCGGCGAGATCACGCTCGGCGGGCAGCAGGTCGCCGGGTCGCAGCTTCGCCGATTCGATGTAGCCGAGGAGTTGCTCGACGAGCTGTTCGTAGAGCCGCGGGCGCGCGAGGCGGCCCAGCGGTGGTGGGCTGGCGTCGTCGGTCATCCTGGTACTCCCCCGTGTCGTGGTGAGGTAATGCTATCCCTCGCTGATTGACAGGGACACCCACTCTCCTACAGGCTAGGCCAGTGCACCTGTAACACGGGTCACACCTAAGCCACCTGTTCATTGCCCACGGAGGATAACGATGTCCGCTCCACTCCTATCGATCATCATCCTGGCGGCGATGTTCCTGATAGCCACCCTGCTGCCCATCAACATGGGGGCGCTCGCCTTCGTCGGCGCCTTCCTGCTCGGGGCGGTCGTCCTCGGCATGGAGACCGACGACATCATCGCCGAATTCCCCGGCGGCCTGTTCCTCACCCTGGTCGGGGTGACCTATCTCTTCGCCATCGCCCAGAACAACGGGACGATCGACCTCCTGGTGCAGGGTGCCGTGAAGCTCGTGCGCAACCGGGTGGCACTCATCCCCTGGGTGATGTTCCTGATCACCGCCGTCATCACCGCGGTCGGGGCCCTCGGCCCCGCCGCCGTCGCCATCATGGCTCCCGTGGCGCTCGGCTTCGCGGCCCGCCACAAGATCTCGCCGCTGCTCATGGGCATGATGGTGGTCCACGGCGCGCAGGCGGGCGGCTTCTCGCCCATCGCCGTCTACGGCGTGATCGTCAACGACATCGTGGGACAGTCCGGGTTCGAGTCGAGCCCGCTGGCCGTCTTCCTCGCGAGTTTCATCTTCAACCTGCTCATCGCCGTCGCGCTGTTCGTCGTCCTCGGCGGCCGCACCCTCATGTCCGAGCGCGTCACCCAGTTCGTGGAGGAGGCCTCCGAGGCCCGCCTGAGCGTGAGCCCCGGAACCCGCCGGGCCGACGTCGCCTACAAGGGGACCGGCAGCGGCACCTACGGCCCGCGCGATCCTGCCGGCGACGGCGTCGTCGCCACCAGGACCCGCGAGGACCGCGTCTCCCAGGGTGCCACCATCCTCGGCCTGATCGCCCTCGCGGTCATCGCCCTCGGATTCAGCGTCGACGTCGGCTTCGTCGCCATCACGGTCGCCGTCATCCTCGCCCTGATCTCCCCGAAGGCGCAGAGCGGGGCCGTCAACAAGATCGCCTGGTCCACCGTGCTGCTCATCTGCGGCATGCTCACCTTCGTGGGTGTCCTCCAGGCCGCCGGCACCATCGACTACGTCTCCAACGGCGTCGCCAGCCTCGGCATGCCGCTCCTCGCGGCGCTGCTGATCTGCTACATCGGCGCCGTGGTCTCCGCGTTCGCCTCCTCGACGGCCATCCTCGCCGCGCTGATCCCCCTGGCCATCCCGTTCCTGGAGACCGGGGCCGTCGGCGCCGTCGGCGTGGTCTGCGCGCTCGCCGTGTCCTCCACGATCGTGGACGTCTCGCCCTTCTCCACCAACGGTGCCCTCGTCCTGGCGAACGCACCCGAGGGTACGGACAAGGAGCGCTTCTACAAGCAGATCCTCGGCTACGGGGCGATCGTCGTCGTCGCCGGCCCGATGATCGCCTGGCTCGTCCTCGTGGTCCCCGGCTGGCTCTGAGCCTGCCGGTCCACGGCGGACGCACCGCCACCGCACGACCCATCGCACCGACCCCGGAGGAACCATGACCGCCGAGACCACCGCACCGCAACCGACCGTCGGCGGGGAGCGCGGGGGACCCCTCGCCGGGCGCCTCGTCGTCGACCTCAGCAGGGCCCTCGCCGGACCGCACGCCGGGATGATGCTGGGCGACCTCGGGGCGCGCGTCATCAAGGTGGAGACCCCGGGAACCGGGGACGACACCCGCGGGTGGGGGCCGCCCTTCGTGGGACCGGACGAGGACCGCCAGTCCACCTACTTCCTGTCCTGCAACAGGAACAAGGAGTCGATCGCCCTCGACCTCAAGAGCGACGACGGGCGGGCGGTCCTCACCGACCTGCTGCGCCGCGCGGACGTCGTCGTCGAGAACTTCCGGCCGGGAGTCCTGGACCGGCTCGGTTTCTCCACGGACGCGATGCTCGAACTGAACCCCGGGCTGGTCATCCTCTCCATCACCGGGTTCGGTCATGACGGGCCCGAGGCGAAGCGCAGCGGCTACGACCAGATCGTGCAGGGCGAGGCCGGCCTGATGTCCGTCACCGGGCCGGACCCCGACAACCCGCAGCGCGTCGGCGTCCCCATCGCCGATCTCCTGTCCGGGATGTACGGCGCGTACGGGGCGGTCGCCGCGCTGCTGGAGCGCGAGCGGACGGGCCGGGGCCAGGTGGTGCGCACGTCGCTGCTCGCCGCGATCATCGGCGTCCACGCCTTCCAGGGCACCCGGACCACCGTGGCGGGCGAGGTGCCGCAGGCGCAGGGGAACCACCATCCCTCGATCGCGCCCTACGGACTGTTCAGCTGCCGGGGAGGCAAGGTGCAGATCAGCGTGGGCAGCGAGAAGCTGTGGGCCGCCTTCACCGCGGCGTTCGGGCTCGACGCGGGCCTGCCCGAGTTCGCCTCGAACGCGGACCGGGTGCGGAACCGGGACCTGCTGATCGAGGTCATCGAGGACGCGTTCTCCGCCTACGAGTCCGAGCCCCTCCTCGCGAAGCTCAACGAGGCCGGGATCCCCGCCGGGAAGGTGCGCACGCTCGACGAGGTGTATGCCTGGGACCAGGTCCACTCCCAGGGCCTGCTGGTGGACGTCGAGCACCCCCTGCTCGGCACCATCGCGCTGCCCGGCCCGCCCCTGCGCTTCTTCGACGGGGCGTCCGAGACCACGACCCGCAGCCACAGCGCGCCGCCCCTGCTCGACGGCGACGGCGCGGCGATCCGCGCGTGGCTCACGGCGTCGGACAGTGACCGCGCGTGAGCGCTGAGGCCCGCACCCGGCACCTGACCGCACGCGAACTCATCGACGCCGTCCTCGACGCCGGGTCCTTCGCGTCGTGGGACAGCCCCGTCCCCTCGCCCTACCCCGATGCGGGTGCCGCGTACGAGGACGAACTGCGGCGCGCACGGGAGAAGAGCGGGGCGGACGAGTCGGTGCTGACCGGCGAGGGCCTCATCCACGGCCGCCGGGTGGCCGTCATCGTCTCGGAATTCACCTTCCTCGCGGGCTCGATCGGCAGCGCCGCCGCGCACCGGATCACCGCCGCGGTCCGCCGGGCGACGGCGGAGGGGCTGCCCCTGCTGGCCGGCCCCGCCTCCGGGGGCACCCGCATGCAGGAGGGCACGCCCGCGTTCCTCTCCATGGTCGACATCACCGGTGCGGTGCGGGCCCACCGGCAGGCGGGCCTGCCCTACCTCGTCTACCTCCGGCACCCCACCACCGGTGGCGTCATGGCTTCCTGGGGGTCCCTCGGCCACGTCACCGTCGCCGAACCCGGCGCGCTGCTCGGCTTCCTGGGCCCGCGCGTCTACGAGGCGCTCTACGGGGAAGCCTTCCCGTCCGGTGTCCAGACGGCCGAGAACCTGTTCGACAAGGGACTCATCGACGCCGTCGTCCCGCCCGGGCAGCTGGCCGCGATCGTCGACACGGCACTCTCCGTGCTGCTCGCGGAACCGGCCCGCCTGCCCCCGCCGCCCCCGACCGTCGCCGTCACCCCGGGCGACGGCGACGCATGGGCTTCCATCCTCATCTCGCGCAACCGGCGGCGCCCCGACCTCCGGCGCCTGCTCGCCGCCGGAGCCCGCGACGTCCTGCCGCTCAACGGCACCGGGCAGGGCGAGAAGGATCCCGGGCTGCTGCTCGCCCTGGCCCGGTTCGGGGAGCAACCGTGCGTGGTGCTCGGCCACCAGCGGCCGCGGCGCCCCGAGGACGCGGTGATGGGACCGGCGTCGCTGCGGGAGGCGCGGCGCGGCATGAAGCTCGCCGAGGAACTGGGGCTCCCGCTGCTGACCGTCATCGACACCGCCGGCGCGGACCTGTCCAGGGAGGCCGAGGAGGGCGGGCTCGCCGGGGAGATCGCCCGATCCCTGCACGACCTCATCGGGCTCGCATCGCCGTCGGTCTCCGTGCTGCTGGGCCAGGGGGCGGGAGGCGGCGCGCTCGCCCTGCTGCCCGCGGACAGCACCATCGCCGCCGAGCACGCCTGGCTCTCGCCCCTCCCGCCCGAGGGTGCCAGCGCGATCGTGCACCGCACGGTGGACAGGGCGCCCGAGATGGCGGAGGCCCAGGGTGTGAAGGTCGCCGCGCTCGTGGACCGCGGCGTCGTGGACCACGTAGTCGACGAGCGGCCCGACGCCGCCGAGGAGGGCCGTGCCTTCTGCGAACGGATGGCCTCGGCCATCGAGTACGAGTTGGCACGCGTGAAGGGCCTGCCGGCCGATGACCGGCTGGAGCGCCGGGCCGGGAAGTACAGGGCCGGCACCCTCTGAGGAAGGCCGACCGGGGCATGCTCCACACCGGGGCACGCGTCCGGGGGCGCGTCCGGACCCAAGTGCGTCCGACCGGGGCGGCGCGCAGCACCCCGACCGATCAGGCGGGGTGCTGCGCCCGGTAGATCTCCATCTGGCGATGCCGGCGCTGCAGGCTGTCCCGGCGGGGCGTGCTGTCGGCGTCCGCCGCCTCGGCCGTCAGGTCGATGTGGCGCTCGCCGTAGTGCCACAGCAGCATGTCGTCGAGGAGCCGGTCCGGGCCGGGGGAGTACCGGTGGTCGAGTGCCTTGCGGACCGTGGTGATGGTGTCCGCCTGCAGCAGGTCCACGAGTTCCAGGGTGGTCTTCCGCCCGTGCGCCGCGAGCAGTTCGGCGGCCCACCCCCAGTTGTCGTCCGACTTCCGGTCCACGTGGGGCAGGAGCGTCTGCCAGACGTCGCGGATGCGGTTGGGGGTCAGCGGGGCGCTGCCCTCGCCGTCCTCGTCCCAGAACCCCGTGACGGTCTCATACCGCTCGTGCAGTTCGGCGAAGGCCGATTCCACGGTCTCGAGCATGGCCGCGGTCCCCGTGAACTGGCGGTCGAAGTAGGGGCTCCACGCCTTCGGGTTGGATGCCTTGAAGCGGATGTCGTGCTCGATCTCCGACCACGCGTGCGCCAGCACGGTGCGCACCTGCACCTCGAAGAGATAGCTCCCCGCAGCCTTCGTCTCCGGGTCCACGGCCTGCTGGAAGCTCCGCACCACGTCGTTGTGGATGGTGCGCATGATGAGGTGGCGGCTCGAATAGCCGTACGTCCCGGACTCGATGGACCCGATGTCCTTCTCCCGGTCGCCCCGGCAGTCGAACTCCTGGCGCTGCCGCTTGAGGAGGTTCGCGGCGAGGTCCACCTCGTGGGGCAGCGTGGTGATGATGCGGACCCCCACCAGGTCCGTGAGGTTCCGCATCGGATCCGGGAAGACGAGGACCGGCGGCTCCGCGGGGTCCACGGCGGGCAGCGTGCGGGAGGCCTTGTCACGGAAGGACCCGACCGTCTTGGTGCGCGCCGTGACGAACAGGGGTTTCAGGTCCGAGCCCTCGAAGATCGCCGCGATGCTGGACCGCATGGCCTCGGTGACGAGGTCCAGGGCCGGCCGGACCCGTGCGAATTCCCGCGTATGCGCCTCGACGGCAGGGCGCAGCCGTTCGTCGAGATCGTCCCACGCACCCATGCATCCAGCCTTTCAGAGGAGAGTCTTCATCGTAGCCAACCCCGCTGACCGTTACGCTTCCCCTGTGCATCGCGAGAATACCGTGCGTCCGCTGGGTCGCCGCTCCGTCCTGGCCCTGCTGGCTGCCGCCGGGGCCGCCGTCCTCGCGGCCTGCGGGATCCGCCAGGACAGCAGGACCGCCGCCGTGGCGCCGCAGCGCTACCGCTACGGCGACGACCCGAGCCAGTTCGCGGACCTCTACCTTCCCGGCGTGGGGACCGCGGTGCGCGGTGTCGTCGTGATCATCCACGGCGGCTACTGGCGGTCCACCTACGGTGCGGAGCTCGGCGAACCCCTCGCGCAGGACCTCGCGCCGCGCGGCTATGCCTGCTGGAACCTGGAGTACCGGCGCGCGGGGAACGGCGGGGGCTGGCCCGCCACCTTCGACGACGTCGCAGCGGGCATCGACCACCTGGCCGTCGCCGCAGCGGAGCACGGCCTGGACCTGGGCCCGACGACGGCGCTCGGCCATTCCGCGGGCGGCCACCTCGCCGTGTGGGCGGCGGGGCGGTCGACGCTGCCGCCGGGGGCACCCGGTGCCGGCACGCCGGTGGTGCCGCTCGCCGCCGTCCTCAGCCAGGCCGGGGTGCTGGACCTCGCGCAGGCCCGGGCGCTCGGCCTGAGCGAGGACGCCGTGGAGAACCTGCTCGGCGATCCCGGGGATCCCGACCGGTATGCGCTCGCCGACCCGATGACCGCGATCCCCCTCGACGTCCCCGTCTACGCGATCCACGGCACCAAGGACACCACGGTGCCCCTCGGCCAGTCGGAGGCGTACGTGGCGGCGGCCACGGCGGCGGGTGCGACGGCGGAACTCGTCACCGTCCCGGGCGACCATTTCGCCGTCATCACGCCCGGGTCGAAGGCGTGGAAGGCCGTCCTCGACCTGCTCGAGCGTGCGACGGACCCCGGCCCTCCCGCGGCGGGCTGACCGGGGCCTGGTCCCTAGTTCAGCGGGAGCGTCCCCTCGGGCAGCGCCCCGCCGGCGAGCAGCTCCCGTGCGGAGTCTGCCAGCGCCGTCAGGGCGACGCGCTGCGTCCACGGGCCGTAGGAGATCCGGGCGACGCCGAGCTCCTGCAGGCGTGACGGTGCCAGGCTGCCGGGCACGTTGATCACGCTGAGCCGCTGCGGTCCGAAGGCTTCCACGAGGGTGCTCACGGCGTGCTCGTCGAGCAGTCCGGGGACGAACACGTTCGTCGCGCCGACGGCGAGGAACGCCGTGCCGCGCTCGACGGCGTCCGCCAGCACATCCGCCGGATCGCGGTCGCTGGCCTTCACGAAGGCGTCCGTCCGGGCGTTCAGCACGAAGTCGATGCCCTCGGCCTGGCCGGCCTTCACGACCGCCTCCATCTGCGCCACGGCATCGGCCAGTGGCCGCATCTGGTCCTCGATGTTCGCTCCGACGATCCCGACGCCGATCGCCCGGCGCACGGTGTCCCCGGGATCCCCGTAGCCGGACTCGAGGTCGGCGGACACGGGGAGCGTGGTGGCCGCTGCGATCCGCCCGACCGCTGCGATCATCTCCTCCAGGGGGATGTTCTCGCCGTCCTCGTACCCGAGCGACGCGGCGATCGAGTGGCTCGCGGTGGCGAGGGCGGTGGTGCCGGGGACATCGGCGATGGTCCTGGCGCTGATCACGTCCCAGACGTTCACGACCTGCAGGATCTCGGGGGCGGCGTGGAGCCGGGAGAGGGTGGCGGCCCGGGAGGCGAGCTCGGTGCGGCCGGTGGTGGGTGCTTCAGTCATGGCTGACCTTCTGGGTATGGGAGGTGATCCAGGCGGCGGCGCCGTCGACCTCTGAGGGGTGGATTCCGTGACCGCCCTCGCGGACGTTCCGTTCTACTTCGGCGCCGCGGCTCTCGAGGATCGATCCGAGGCGGGTCACGCTGTCGATCGG
Source organism: Arthrobacter sp. CAN_A2 (assembly GCF_015752045.1). NCBI lineage: Bacteria > Bacillati > Actinomycetota > Actinomycetes > Micrococcales > Micrococcaceae > Arthrobacter > Arthrobacter sp. CAN_A2. The sequence goes on along the minus strand of NZ_JADOUS010000005.1, from coordinate 290,418 downwards.
AGCCATGGCATCGGCCGTCCCGTTGAACAGGGCCGCGGCCGTCCCTGACAGGTCCACGTCGAGGGTGCGCCCTTCGAGCGGGTACATCCCCGAGAAGGCGACGACGTGGGAGACGGCGTCCGGGTGGAGCAGAGCGGCGGCGAGGGCGATGTTCGCGCCGTTCGAGAACCCGACGGCGATGAGCGGTCGGTCGGCGATGCCGTAGTGATCCCGTGCCCAGCCGAGGAACGCGGCGAGCTCGCCCGCGCGCCGGACGACGTCGTCGACGTCGAACACGCCCTCGCCGAACCGGCGGAACCAGCGATTCAGGCCGTGCTCCTGCACCGGGCCCCGCGGCGCGAGGTAGCCCGCCCCGGGCGCCAGGCGGGCGGCGAGTGGCAGGAGGTCGTGCTCGGTGCCGCCCGTGCCGTGCAGGAGCAGCAGTACCGGGGTGCCGGCGGCCCCTGCCTCGAACAGGTGCGGCCAGGTGTGCGTGTCGGTCATGATCGTCCCTACTTGAAGAAGGCCTGGACAGCGGGGTTGTTCTCTCCTGGCAGGTCGATCTTCGCGACCGCGTGGGAGATGGCCTCGCGGTTCGGCTCGAGCCACGGCGGCAGCTTGAGGGAGCGGCCGAGTTCCAGCAGGGGTTCGTCGATGTCGAAGCCCGGGGTGTCAGTCGCGATCTCCAGCAGGGTTCCACCGGGCTCGCGGAAGTAGATCGAGGTGAAGTACTGGCGATCGAGGATGGCCGTGACCCCGTAGCCGCGCTCCGCGAGCTCCTGGCGCCACACCTCCTGGGTCTGCTGGTCGGGGACGCGGAAGGCGATGTGGTGCACCGTCCCGCCGGCCACGAGGCCGCGCTCGCCGCGGGGGTCGGTGACGATGTCGACGACGGTCCCGGGCTCGCCGTCGTGCGTGCTGAGGCGGTAGCGCCCGTCCTTCTCGGCGAGGACCGTCATGCCGAGGTCACGCGTGAACGTCTCGAGCGTGCGCGTGGGGTCCTGGACCGTGAGGACCGAGGAGTGCTGGCCTCGCACGGCGTACTCGGCCGGGACGGAGGCGGAGTCCCACGGGTCGCGGGGGTCGGAGACGGAGGAGGCCACGAGGTCGATCTGCAGTCCGTCCGGGTCGCGGAGGGACAGGCGCTCCTCCTCCGAGGAGGCGCGCGCGATGGTCGACTCGACGCCGATCGCCTTGAAATGCTCCTGCCACCAGCCGAGGGTGCCCTGCGGCACCGAGAACGCGGTGGTGGTCGACTGCCCGCTGCCGACGCGTCCGCTGCGGATGCCCTGCCAGGGGAAGAACGTCAGGAGGGAGCCGGGGCGGCCGGCCTCGTCGCCGTAGTAGAGGTGGTACGTCCCGGGGTCGTCGAAGTTGACCGTCTTCTTGACCAGGCGCAGCCCCAGCCCCTTGATGTAGAAGTCGATGTTCTTCTGCGGGTCACCGGCGATCGCGGTGACATGGTGGAGACCTTCGGTTCGTGCGGTCACGCTGTCCTCCTGGGTTCGGACCGGCCTCCCGTGCGCCGGTATGTCCATGCAAACACATGTACTCCGCTTTTTGTTCCCCTGGTGTTCCTGTCCAGGGGCGTCGTGCGCGCCCAGCAGGCTGTGGCATTCTGTGAGCATGGCAGCGAAAGAGCGGATCCCGGCGTGGGTTCACCGCACCGGCGCCGAGGTGATCGGGTGGACCCTCGTGGTGCTCGGGATCGCGGCCCTCGTGCTGCCCGGCCCCGGGCTCCTCATGCTCGCCGCCGGCCTCGCCGTCCTGTCACGGCACTACCACTGGGCGCGACGCTTCCTGAAGCCGCTCAAGGAGAACGCATTCCACGCCGCAGCGCTCGGGGTCAAGACGATTCCGCGGATCACGGCGAGCTGCATGAGCTCGTTCGTGATCATGACCGTCGGCGTGGTCTGGATCATGGAGCCCACCGCGCCCGCCTGGTGGTTCCTCGCGGACAAGTGGTGGCTCTTCGGCGGCACGGGCACGGGCATCAGCCTGATCCTCTCGTCGATCATCGCGCTCGCGCTGATCGTCTACAGCGTGCGGCGCTTCCGGGGCAGGCCGATGCCGCCGCGTCCGTCGCTGATCCACAGGCGTGCCCGGTAGGACGACCGCCGGACGCCCCCGACCCGCCGCGACCGCGGCTGGTACGTTGAACGGGTGCTCACCGTAATCGGGGAAACCCTCATCGACGAAGTCGTCAGCGACACCGCGTCCATGCGCGCGCACGTGGGAGGCAGCCCCATGAACGTGGCCGTGGGCCTCGCGCGCCTGGGCCATCCCGCCCAGTTCGTCGGCCGGTACGGCGACGACGACTACGGGCGGATGATCCAGCAGCACCTCCGTGACAACGCGGTGCCGTTCCCCGTCCGGCCCGATACGGCACCCACGAGCGTCGCGACCGCGCGCCTCGATCCCGCGGGCGGCGCGTCCTACGACTTCCAGCTGGTCTGGGACCTCCCGGGGCTGGCCCGGCAGACGGACACCCTCCTCGACGGGTCCACCCTGCTGCACACCGGATCCATCGCGACGATGCTCGCTCCCGGGGCCGACGACGTCCTCGCCCTGGTGACGAGCGCCCACCCGCTCGTCACGGTCACCTACGATCCCAACTGCCGGCCGACGATCATCCGGGACGCGGTGTTCGCCCGGGGGCAGGCCGAGAAGTTCGTGGCCCTCGCCGACGTCATCAAGGCCTCCGACGAGGACCTCGAGTGGCTCTACCCCGACCGCACGCCCGAGGAGTCGGCGCGCGCCTGGCTGGACGCCGGTGCCGCCGTCGTCGTCGTGACGCGCGGGTCGAAGGGACCGTGGGGTGTCTGCCGTGCCGGGGAGGTGTCCGTCCCCGCGCCGCCCACATCCGTGGTGGACACCGTCGGCGCCGGGGACTCGTTCATGGCGGCCCTCCTGGGCTCCCTCGTGGATTCGGGGTTCGACGGCGCCCATCATCGCGACGAGCTGCGCCGAATCACCCTCGGACAGCTGACGGGGATGCTGCAGTACGCGGCCCGCGCCGCGGCCATCACGGTGTCCCGCCCGGGGGCGAATCCGCCCACGCGGGACGAGATGGTGCACAGCGCATAGGACCCCGACCGACGACGACCAGAGGAACACGATGACCCGCGATCCGTACGCAGACCTGCCACAGGTGTCCGAGTTCGAACTCACCAGCGAGACCGTCACCGACCAGGCGCCCCTCGACGCCGCGCAGGCGTCCGGGAAGATGGGCGCGGGCGGCAAGGACGAGTCGCCGCAGCTCGCCTGGAGCGGCTTCCCCGAGGGCACCCGCAGCTTCGCGGTCACCGTCTACGACCCGGACGCACCGACCGCGAGCGGCTTCTGGCACTGGGCGGTCGCGGACCTCCCGGTCACGACCACGGGGCTGCCCGCAGGCGCGGGGACGGAGGGCTCCGGCCTGCTGCCGGAGGGCGCGGTGCAGCTGAGGAACGACGGCGGCTTCCCGGGTTTCGTGGGTGCGGCGCCGCCCGAGGGTCATGGGCCGCACCACTACCACGTGGTGGTCCACGCCGTGGACGTCGAGTCGCTGGGCATCCCCGCCGATGCCAGCCCCGCCTACCTCGGCTTCAACCTGTTCTCGCACACGCTCGGCCGCGCCCGCCTGGTCGGCACGTACGAGCAGTAGCGGCCCTGCCGACGGGTTCCGGCCGACGAATCCCCCGCAGGTCGCTGCCCCGCCGCCGGTAGGGTAGAGGTCCTGGACCTGAAGGAGTGGACGATGCGCCTCGTGGCGAGCGACATGGACGGCACCGTCGTCGGGCATGACGGCAAGATGAGCGAACGCACCATCCGTGCGTTCCGGGCCTGCGCGGAGGCCGGGGTGGACGTCGTCTTCGTCACGGGCCGTCCGCCGCGCTGGCTCCAGCCCCTCCGGGACCAGCTCGGGCACACGGGCACGGTCATCTGCTCCAACGGCGCCCTGACGTACGACCTCGAGTCGGAGCGCGTGCTCGACGCGAAGCTGCTTGCGCCGGAGCACATCTATGCCGCCCGCGACATCATCCGCGCGCTCTTCCCGGCGGCCACCTTCGCGGCCGAGACCGTGTCCGGGTTCAAGCTCGAGTCGGGTTTCGCCGACGCGTCCACGGTCGAACTGCTCGGCGGCCTCACCGCCAGGCCGTTCGAGGAGTCCCTGCCCGGCGAGGACGTCGTCAAGTTCCTGGCACGGGAGAGGGAGGTCTCGCCCGACGACTTCCTGGCCGTGGTCCGGCCCGCCGTCGCGCACCTCGTCTCCACGACCCACTCCGCGCCCACGATGGCCCTCCTCGAGATGGCCCTGCCGGAGATCAACAAGTCCGTCACCCTCGCGCAGTACGCGGCGGCGCGCGGGATCGACGCCGCCGACGTCGTCGCCTTCGGTGACATGCCCAACGACGTCCAGATGCTCGACTGGGCGGGCCACGGATACGCGATGGCGTCCGGTCACCCCGATGCGCTCGCCGCCGCGAACCTCGTGGCCCCCGCCTTCGAGGAGGACGGCGTGGCGCAGATCCTGGAGCAACGGCTTGCGGCGCTCCGCACGGCCTGACACTGGCCGCTACCCCTACCTCGACAACGCGGCCGGAACGCCGCCCCGGCCGCAGCCGATCGCGCTGTCCCACCGCGGCTTCGCGCCCGACGGCGGGGAGAACACCATGGCCGCCTTCGAACGCGCCGTGGCCCTCGGCTTCCGGTATCTCGAGATCGACGTCCAGGTCTCCAGCGACGGCATCGTCATGGTCTTCCACGACGAGGACCTCGACCGCGTCACCGAGGGCCGCGGGCCGGTCACGGCGCGGAGCGCGCTGGAACTGGGCGGGCTGTCGGTCGGCGGACGCGGTGGGATCCCGACGCTCGAAGCCGTCCTGCTGCGCTGGCCGGAGCTGCGCCTGAACATCGACGTCAAGAGCGATGCCTGCGTGCGCCCCTTCGCCGACCTCGTCAACCGCCACGCCGCCCACGACCGCGTGCTCGTCGCGTCCTTCTCCGACCGGCGGAGGCGGGCGGTCCTGCGCCTGCTCGACCGGCCGACGGCGTCGTCCGCGGGGATGGCGGTCAATGCCCTCCTGAAGATCGCCGCGCCGCTGGGGCTGGCGGGGCCGGTCGCCCGGACGGCCCGGGTCCACGCGCTGCAGGTGCCCGAGACGTACCGGGGGGTGCGGGTCGTGACGCGGGGGTTCGTCCGGCGCTGCGAGGACGCGGGCCTGCAGGTGCACGTGTGGACGGTCAACGAACGGGCCGGGATGGACCGGCTGCTGGATCTCGGCGTCCACGGGATCGTGTCCGACGCCGCGGACGTCCTCGCAGAATGTATGGGTGACCGGGACAGCTGGCCGCACGGGCCTCCGGCGCCCTGAGCGGGCAGGCGCGGGCTACGCCGTGAGGACCGGGTCCGTCAGCGTCTTCAGGTAGTGCAGCGCCGCGGGGGCGTACGCGCGCATCGAGTCGTCGTCCGCGTAGACCAGCAGGCGCAGCCACGACCCGTACCGGTGGACGCCGGCCAGCGTCAGGGCGGGCTCGACGGCGGCCCGCAGTTCCGGCAGCGGCGCATGGTCCGTCCAGCGTTCGAGGTAGGCCGTGACGACGGACCGGATCCGCGGATCCTCCGCCGTCGTGTTCCACTGTTGCCGCATCTGCGTGATGGGCACGAGCAGGGCGCTGAACGGATGCGCCCAGTACGCGTCGGCGAAGTCGAAGAACCGCAGCGGCTCGGCGTTCGTGCCGGGCAGGAAGCAGTTCCGCGCATGCAGGTCGTTGTGGTCGAGGGACAGCGGCACCGGGACGGCCCGCAGTGCGTCGACGGCATGGTGGACGGACTGCAGACGGCGCACGACGTCGTCGGCCTCCTCCGCGGACAGGGACAGCGGGTGCCCGTCCGGCAGCCCCGTGTGCAGGAGCAGCTGGTTCTCGACGAAGTTCGCCGCCACCTCGGGATTCATGGTGACGAGCCCGGCCTGCGAGAGCCGCTCGCCGTGCGGGGCGGCGATCCGCTGCAGGTCCGCGAAGTCGGTGGTGACGCGGACCCACGCCGCGGCGTCGTCGGACCCGAGGCTGTCGAGCGTGGCGCCGTGGTCCGCAGTCAGCATCCACCCGCGGGAGGGTTCGATCGCGAGCGGGGCCATGACATGGTCCGGCGCCAGTTCGCCGAGCAGGGACAGGATCGAGGCCTCGGCGAGCTGACCCAGGTTGTTCTCCTTGAACCAGAGCGTGCCGTGGTCCGTGGGGACGGTGAGCTGCGTCGACCAGAAGCGCAGGCGCGGCTGGTCGGTCGGACCCGTCCGGGCCACCCCGAACGATTCCAGCACCAGGTCGATCCACTGCTCGGCCTGCTGCCGCCACCCGGGGGACGCCCACACCTCGCGCGGATTGTTCATCGGGTGCCGGACGCGGTGGAGGGAGGACGCATGGACCCCATCTTCGCACCGGGCACGGGGTCAGCCCAGCTTCGAGGGCCGGGTGCCGTGGTCGCTCGATTCGAGCTCCTCGGGCCCCGCGACGTGCTCGCTCCCCCGCACCCGCGCGATCGCCGTCATGCCGTGGAAGATGATGAGCGCGGCGGCCGTGCCGAGGGCGATCCCCGCGAAGGTCAGGTCACCGATCACCCAGGTGAAGTCCGCGATGCCGATGACCAGGGCCACGCCCGCCGTCGACAGGTTGATGGGGTTGGAGAAGTTGACCTGGTTCTGGACCCAGATGCGGACGCCGAGGATCCCGATCATGCCGTAGAGCACCACGCCCGCGCCGCCGAGCACGCCGGCGGGGACGGTCGCGATGAGGGCGCCGAACTTCGGGAAGAGGCTCAGGAGGATCGCGACGATGCCGGCCACCCAGTACGCGGCCGTCGAGTAGACGCGGGACGCCGCCATCACGCCGATGTTCTCGGCGTAGGTGGTGGTTCCCGACCCGCCGCCGGAGCCGGCGATCATGGTCGCGAGGCCGTCCGCCATGAGTGCCCGCCCCGTGTACGGGTCGAGGTCCCGGCCGGTCATCGCGGCCACCGACTTCACGTGGCCGATGTTCTCGGCGACGAGCACGAGGACCACGGGGATGAACAGCCCGACGACGGAGAGGTGGAACTCCGGCGCGGCGAAGTCCGGGAGGCCGATCCACGCGGCACTGCTGATCGCGGCGAAGTCCACCTCGCCGCGGACCATCGCGACGGCGTACCCGGCGAGCACGCCGACGAGGATCGACAGGCGTCCGAGGATGCCCTTGAACAGCACCGTGACGAGCAGGATCGAGATCACCGTGACCAGCGCGGTCAGGGGCGCCTGCTCGAAGCTGGCCTTCGCGGTCGGCGCGAGGTTGAGCCCGATCAGCGCCACGATGGCACCCGTGACGATGGGCGGCATGGCCACCTGGATCCACCGGGTGCCCGCCGTGTGGACGATCAGGCCGATGAGCGCGAGGGCCGCGCCGGCCATGATGATGCCGCCGAGCGCGCCGGGCGCCCCGTGCTGGGACTGCGCCGCCGCGATCGGGGCGATGAACGCGAAGCTCGACCCGAGGTAGCTCGGCACCCGTCCGGCCGTGATCACCAGGAACAGGATGGTCCCGATCCCTGAGAAGAGCAGCGTGGTCGACGGCGGGAATCCGGTGATGAGCGGGACGAGGAAGGTCGCGCCGAACATCGCGACGACGTGCTGGGCGCCGATGCCGATGGTCCTGGGCCAGGTCAGGCGTTCCTCCGGAGCCACGAAACCGCCCGGGCGGACGTTCTTGCCGTCACCGTGGAGGGTCCAGCCGATGCCTCGTGCACTCATGGGTATGCCTTCCAAAGGTGGTGGGGGGTTCCGGGAAAGCCTACCGGGAGCGTGTGGCCGGGATGTTACGTTGCTTGTCACGGAGGAAGAGGTCACACATGGGATTCACGGTTCAGGGGCGCATCGTCCTCGTCACGGGCGCCGGCATGGGCATGGGCAGGTTGTACGCCGAACGCGCGGCGAGGGAGGGCGCGGCCGCCGTCGTGCTGTGGGACGTGGACGGACGCGCCCTCGAGGACGTGGTCGCGGGCCTCGCCTCGAGCGCTGCCTCCGTGCACAGCTACGTGGTCGACGTGGCGTCCGTGGAGTCCATCCAGGCGGCCGCGGGCGCCGTCCTCGACGAGGTCGGCGTACCGGACGTGCTGGTGAACAACGCCGGGATCGTGCGCGGGAAGTACTTCTGGGAGCACGACCACCACGCGGACATCGACCTCACGCTGCGCATCAACACGGGCGGACCCATGCACGTCACGCGCGCGTTCCTGCCCGCGATGATGGAGCGCGGCACGCCCGCGCGGATCCTCAATGTGGCCTCCGCGTCCGGCACGCTGGCCGTGCCCCGCATGAGCGTCTACGCGGCCTCGAAGTGGGCCGTCATCGGCTGGAGCGACTCGCTGCGCCTCGAACTGGCGTCCACCGGCCACCCGATCGGCGTCACCACGCTCATCCCGAGCTATATCAGGACCGGCATGTTCGAGGGCGCCCGCGGACCGCTCCTGACACCCCTGATGGAGCCGGAGGACGTCATCGACAAGGCATGGCGCGGCATGCTGGCGGGCCGCGCCCGTGTGCAGCTGCCCTGGACGGTGCAGCTCGGCAGCACCCTCCGCAACCTCCTGCCGCAGCCGGTCTGGGACGTCGTCGCCGGGCGGGTCTTCAGGGTGTACAGCTCCATGGACCGTTTCACCGGGCGCCCGAGCGGCGCCCCCACCGATCAGAAGGACGCCCGATGAGCACCGACAGCGACACCGACACCGACAATCAATCGCGGGATGCCGCGGACCTGCTGGCGGACCGGCGACGGTACTTCGACACGGGCGCCACCCGCCCCGCGGCCTGGCGGCGCGGACAGCTGCGCGCGCTGCGCCGCCTGCTCGCCGACCGGTCCGACGAGCTCACCGCGGCGCTGGAGGAGGATCTCGGCAAGAGCCGCACGGAGGCGTTCCTCTCCGAGATCGCCGTCGTGCGCGCCGAGCTCGACTACGCTCTGAAGCACCTCGACCGGTGGATGGCGCCCGAGAAGATCGGCGTGCCCGCCGGGTTGCTCCCCGCGCGGGCGTGGACCCAGGCGCGCCCGCTCGGCGTCGTCCTGATCATCGGACCGTGGAACTACCCGCTGCAGCTGGTCCTGGCACCGCTCGTCGGGGCGCTCGCCGCGGGCAACACCGCCGTCCTTAAGCCCAGCGAGCTCGCCGTCGCGACGTCCCGCACGCTCGCCCGGCTCGTGCCGGAGTACCTGGACCCGGAGGCGGTGTCGGTCGTCGAGGGCGGCGTCGAGGCCAGCACGGCGCTGCTCGGGCAGCCGTTCGACCACGTCTTCTACACGGGGGGTGAACGCGTCGGGAAGATCGTCATGAAGGCGGCGGCCGAACATCTGACCCCGGTGACGCTGGAGCTGGGCGGGAAGTCGCCGGCCGTCGTCATGGGCGGGGACCTCCGCGCCGCGGCCCGCCGGATCGCGCTCGGCAAGTTCATGAACGCGGCGCAGACGTGTGTGGCGCCCGACTACATCCTGACGACGCCGGCCGCCGCGCCGGTGCTCGCGGCAGCCCTGGCGGACGCCGTCCGGGACTTCTACGGCAGCGACCCCAGGACCTCCGGCGACTACGGGCGCATCATCAACGAGCACCACTTCGACCGCCTCGTGGGCCTGCTCGGGGACGGCACCGTCGTCTCGGGTGGACGGCACGAGCGCGCGGAGCGGTACATCGAGCCGACCATCCTGCGGGCCGTCGACCCTTCGTCCGCACTCATGCAGGAGGAGATCTTCGGGCCGCTGCTGCCGATCCTCGAGGTCGAGGACCTGGATGCCGCCATCCGCTTCATCGGTGCCCGCCCCCACCCGCTCGCCGCCTACCTGTTCAGCGACCGCGCGGAGCACCTGGCCGCGTTCACGGAGCGCGTCCAGGCCGGCGGGATAGCCCACAACGTGTGCACCATCCAGCTCGCGGTCCCCGGCCTGCCCTTCGGCGGCGTCGGCGCGAGCGGGACGGGCAGCTACCACGGGCGGCAGTCCTTCCGGACGTTCAGCCACCTGCAGCCGGTGTTCTCCAAGCCCACGGGGCCGGACACGCTGCGGCTCGCCTACCCGCCCTTCGGGCCGATCAAGCGGAAACTGCTGAGCAAGCTCCTGTAGGCGTCCGGGCGGACCGGGTCAGCTGATGACGCCGTCCACCAGGGCCTTCGCCTCGGCCTGCACCTGCTTCAGGTGCTCCTCGCCCTTGAAGGACTCGGCGTAGATCTTGTAGACGTCCTCGGTACCCGACGGCCGTGCCGCGAACCATGCGTTCTCGGTCGTGACCTTCAGGCCGCCCACGGGGGCGCCGTTGCCGGGGGCCTCGGTCAGGCGGGCGGTGATCTCCTCACCCGCGAGGGTCGTCGCGGTGACGTCCGACGGCGAGAGCCTGCCGAGCGCGGCCTTCTGCTCACGCGTGGCCGCGGCGTCGATCCGCGCGTAGACCGGTGCGCCGAAGCGGTCGGTCAGTCCGGCGTAGTGCTGGGAGGGCGTCCTGCCGGTCACGGCGGTGATCTCCGAGGCGAGCAGCGCCAGGAGGATGCCGTCCTTGTCGGTGCTCCACGGCTTCCCGTCGAGGCGCAGGAAGGACGCGCCGGCGGACTCCTCCCCGCCGAAGGCCAGTTCGCCGCTCAGCAGGCCGGGCACGAACCACTTGAAGCCCACCGGGACCTCCTGCAGCACGCGACCGAGGTCCGCGGCGACGCGGTCGATGATCGACGACGAGACGAGGGTCTTGCCGATCACCGCGTCCGGGCGCCAGTGGGGCCGGTTCGCGTACAGGTACTGGATGGCGACGGCGAGGTAGTGGTTCGGGTTCATGAGGCCGCCGTCGGGCGTGACGATCCCGTGCCGGTCGGCGTCGGCGTCGTTGCCCGTGGCGATGTCGAACTCCGTGGCCCGCGTGATCAGGGAGGCCATGGCGAACGGGGAGGAGCAGTCCATCCGGATCTTCTCGTCCCAGTCCAGCGTCATGAACGCCCACTGCGGATCCACGGTCGGGTTCACGACGGTCAGGTTCAGGTTGTGGCGTTCCCCGATCGCACCCCAGTAGTCCACGGCGGCGCCGCCCATGGGGTCCGCGCCGATGTGCACGCCCGCGGTGCGGATGGCGTCGAGGTCGAGCACGGAGGGCAGGTCGTCCACGTAGTGCTGCAGGAAGTCGTAGCTGCCGATCCCGTCCGCCGTCCGGGCCTGGGTGATCGGCATGCGCTTCACCTCGCGCAGCCCGCCCTCGAGCAGGGCGTTGGCGCGGTCGGCGATCCAGTTCGTGGCATCCGAGTCGGCGGGGCCGCCGTGCGGGGGGTTGTACTTGAAGCCGCCGTCGCCCGGAGGGTTGTGCGAGGGCGTGATGACGATGCCGTCGGCCTGCTCGGTGCGCGTCGCGTTGTGGGTGAGGATCGCGTGGGACACGGCGGGGGTGGGGGTGTAGGCACCGCGGGCGTCGACCAGGACGGTCACCCGGTTGGCCGCGAGGACCTCCAGCGCGGTGTTCTGCGCCGGTTCGGAGAGTGCGTGGGTGTCCTTGCCCACGAACAGGGGCCCGGTGATGCCCTGTCCCGCGCGGTACTCGACGATCGCCTGGGTGATCGCGGCGATGTGCACCTCGTTGAAGGAGGACTTCAGGGACGAGCCGCGGTGACCCGACGTCCCGAAGGCCACGCGCTGGGCGGGATCGGAGAGATCGGGTTCGACGTCGAAGTACGCGTCGAGCAGTCTGGTCACGTCGACGAGGTCGCTGGGGAGGGCCACTGTGCCCGCTCGGTTAGCCATGGCCCCAGCATGTCAAAGAACGCGCCCGATTACACCAGCGCAGCGCGGGTTACGCGGGAGTTCCGCTGGTGGGGGGCCGGGTTGCCCGCGGACCGATCATCAGTAAGCTGAGTATCAGCGCCCGACCAGGGAGCAGACGCATCACGGAAGGCAGCACCATGAGCGAGAATCCCGACGACACCCCCACGGCCGATCCCGACGAGCAGGGCGCCGACCAGGCCGGGAAGCCGGAGGAGCAGGACGCCGGCGGCTACGGCGGACCCGGCACCGAGGAAGAGGTGGCCCCCGGCTTCGAGGCGCACAACGGCGGCGAGACCGGAGCCTGACCCGGCCGGACCCCGAAGCGGGCCGGACGCACCGCTAGGGTGGACGCGTGACCACGCCCGCGCAGCAGCGCCCGCTCAGGATCGTCCTCGCCCCCGACTCCCTCAAGGGCAGCCTCCCCGCAGTGGAGGCTGCCCTCGCCATGGCCGCGGGGGTGACGGCGGCCGCCGCCCGCCTCGGCCACCCTGCGCCCGACGTCGTCCTGGCCCCCCTCGCGGACGGTGGCGAGGGGACGCTGGAGGCCCTCCTCGCGGCCTGGCACGTCGAGGCGCGGACCACCACCTGCCATGACGCGGCCGGCCGCGCGCGGACCGCGCGCTACGGCATCTCCGAAGAGCACGGCGCGCCCGGCTCGCCGGTCCGGGGGGTCCTCGAGGCCGCGGAGGCCAACGGGCTGCCCCTCGTCGCCGACCGTCCCCTCGACGCCCTCTCCGCCACCAGCTACGGTGTCGGCGAGATCGCGGGCCGCCTCCTCGACGACGGCGCGGACGAGATCCTGCTGTGCATCGGGGGATCGGCCACGACCGACGGCGGCACCGGCCTCCTGTCAGCGCTCGGAGCCCGCTTCCTCGACGCCGACGGGGAACCCCTCGCACCGGGCGGCGGTACGCTGGGCGCCCTCGCGACGATCGACACGACGCGCCTCCACCCCCGCGCCCGCGACGTCCGCTGGCGCATCGCCGTCGACGTCGACAACCCCGTGTGCGGACCGCGCGGCGCCGCGACGGTCTTCGGTCCGCAGAAGGGTGCGACGCCGGACGACGTCGTCGTCCTCGAGGCCGGGCTCGCCCGGCTGGCGCGGGTGGTCGCCGGGTCCACCGGCGTCGACATGCTGGAGGTGCCGGGGGCGGGCGCGGCCGGCGGACTCCCCGCCGTGCTCGTCCCGTTCCTCGGGGCGGAGATCGTCCAGGGCTCCGCCCTGGTGGCCGACGCCGTCGGACTCGCCGGTGCGCTCGCCGAAGCGGATCTCGTGCTCACCGGGGAGGGCTCCTTCGACTCCCAGTCGCTGGGCGGGAAAGTGGTCCACGCCGTCCTGGCGAACGCGCCCGCCGCGTGCGCCGTCGTCGTGATCGCCGGACGCGTCCAGCTCTCGGCCGCCCAGGTGCAGGACGCCGGACTGGCGGCGGCATTCTCCCTCGCCACCGGACCGATGTCCCTCGACGAGCTGATCGAGGGGGCCGGGGCCCTGATGGAGGATGCCGCCGCGCAGGTCTACGGCGTCTTCGGTGCACGCCCGCGCTGGATGTACAGCTAGACCGTGATCTCGCGCTTGAGGATCTTGCCCGTGGGACCCTTGGGCAGCGCCTCGACCAGCACCACGCGGCGCGGATACTTGTAGGCGGCCACGCGCTCCTTCGCGAAGGCGGTGATCTCCGCCGCGAGGGCCTCGCGGGCGGCGTCGTCGGCCGGTGCGTGCTCCGCCCGGACGCCGATGACCGCGACGATCTCCTCGCCGTGCAGGTCGTCCGGCACGCCGATCACCGCGGCTTCCGCCACCGCGGGGTGCTCGTAGAGGACCTCCTCGACCTCCCGGGGGTACACGTTGTAGCCGCCGCGGAGGATCACGTCCTTCTTGCGGTCCACGATGAAGATGAGGCCGTCCTCGTCCACGCGCGCGAGATCGCCCGTACGGAACCAGCCGTCAGGGATGGCGGCCTCGGTCGCGTCGGCGTTCTCCCAGTAGCCCTTCATCACGCAGTGGCCGCGCACGGCGAGTTCGCCCACCTCGCCCTGCGGCACCTCGGTGCCCTCCGGGTCGAGCATCCGTACCTCGACGCCGTCCACCGGGGTGCCGATGGAGCCGGGCTTGCGGAGTTGTCCCACGCGGTTGAAGCTCACGATCGGCGAGGTCTCGGACAGGCCGTAGCCCTCCAGCAGGTCGGCCTTGAACACGCGCTCGAACTCGTGCAGCACCTCGACCGGCAGTGCGGACCCGCCGGACACGGCCACGCGGACCGAGGAGAGGTCCGTGGTGGAGACGCTGGGGTGGCGCAGCATTGCGACGTACATCGTGGGGACACCCTCGAAGACCGTGACGCGGTCACGCTGGATGATCTCGAGCGCCTTGCCCGGCTCGAAGCGGGGGAGCAGGGTCACGGTGGCACCCGTCAGCACCGCGGCGTTCAGCGCGCAGGTCTGTCCGAAGATGTGGAAGAACGGCAGGCCCCCGAAGAGGACCTCGCCCTCCTTCGTGCCCATGAGGTCGCGGGAGATCTCCGTGTTGCGGGAGAGGTTGGTGTGGGAGAGGGTGGCACCCTTGGGCCGTCCGGTGGTCCCGGAGGTGTACAGCACGACGGCGGTGTCCTCGCCGTCGAGGTCGACGACGCCCGGGGTCGGCTCGGCCGCGGAGACACGCTGCATGAAGGCGCCGCCGTCGACCGTCACCACGGCGACCTCGCTGCCCGTCTCGGCACCGGAGGCCTCGGCGCCGGCCTGCGCCTCGGCGATGATGCCCTCCCAGGCGAACACGAGCTTCGCCCCCGAGTTCGTGAGGTGGTAGGCCACCTCGCGTCCCTTGAGGAGGGGGTTCAGCGGGACGACGACCGCGCCGGCCCGGAGGACCCCGTAGTAGACGAATGCCATCTGTGGAATATTCGGCATGATGAGGGCGACGCGGTCCCCGCGCTGCACCCCGTGCTCCGCGAGGAGGGTGGCGACCTTCTGGCTGAGCACCTCGAGGGCGCCGAAGGTGAGTTCGACGTCGTCGAGCTTGATGGCCACCGCCGAGGGGCTCCTCGTCGCAGTGGCCACGAGGTTGTTGGCGAGGTTCGGCACGCGATCTCCTTTGATCTCTCAATGCTTCGTCGCAGGGATCCTGCAACTGCCGGTACGGATGTTACCGGTGGGTAGAAGTCTGTGGGATCGGGGGCGTCCACGCAACAGGACCCTCCCCGGTGGCCGGAGAGGGTCCTGTCGCGTATGGCCCGGCGCTACTTGACGCCGCTCATGCCCTTGCGGATCGCGGGAGCCGCCGCGAGCAGTGCCGCGCCCAGGATGATCGCCGTGACACCGCTGAACGCGAAGTACGGCACCTCCGTCTCCTCGGAGTAAAGGCCGGCGAGCAGGCCGGACACCGTGGTGCCGAGCGAGATCGACAGGAAGAACAGGGCGAGCATCTGGGTGCGGAACGCCTCGGGCGCCAGCTTGGTGGTCACGGACAGGCCGATGGGGGAGATGAACAGCTCGGCGAAGGTGAACAGCAGCAGGATCGCGGCGAGGCCGACCAGCGGTGTGCTGTTGGGTCCGCCACCGGCGAAGGGGATGAAGGCCAGGAATGCGATACCCATGACGATCAGGCCGAAGGAGAACTTCACGGGCGAGGACGGCTGGCGGCTGCCGAGCCGCGTCCACAGGGTGGCGAAGACCCCGGCGAAGATGATGATGAAGACGGGGTTGATGGACTGCACCATGCCCGGGGGCATCTCCCACCCGAACAGGTTCCTGTCCAGGCGGCTCTCCGAGTACAGCGCCACCACGGTGAACTGCTGCTGGAAGAGGGACCAGAAGGCGGCGCTGGCGACGAAGAGGGGCATGAAGGAGTACACGCGGCGCCGCTCCACGGCGGAGACCTTGCTGCTCGAGAGGATCACCGCGAAGTAGGCGATGGTCGCCGCGATCGCCGTGTACGCCATGACGTCGGCCAGGTTGCCGGCGTTGAGGAGTCCGGTGGCCAGCGCCGCGCCGAGGAGCGCGACGGCTGCGGCCGCGATGCCGATCCAGCGCGGGTACTCGGTCCGGGGCAGGGGATTCTCGACCTCGTGCGCTGCCGCGGGGAGATCCCTGCGGGCGAGGGAGTACTGGATCAGGCCTGCGGCCATGCCGACCGCGGCCAGGCCGAAGCCCACGTGGAAGCCGTAGGCGGCCCAGGCCAGGTTCGTCAGCAGGGGGCCCACGAGGGCACCGATGTTGATGCCCATGTAGAAGATGGAGAATCCGGCGTCACGCCGATCGTCGCCGGACCGGTAGAGCGTGCCGACGAGCGAGGAGGCGTTGGCCTTGAGTCCGCCCGAGCCCACACCCACCAGCACCAGGCCGGCCGCGAGGCCCGTCACGCCGGGCAGCAGGGCCAGGGCCACGTGCCCGCACATGATGACGATGGCCGAGGCGAACAGCACCCGCTCCGAGCCGAACACGCGGTCGGCGAGCCACGCGCCGAGGATCGTCGACAGGTAGACGCCGCCGCCGTACGCGCCCACGAGTCCCGCCGCCAGCCCCGGATCGAAGCCGAGGCCGCCCTCGGCCTGGGAGTACGTCATGTAGTAGAGGAGCAGCGCCTGCATCCCGTAGAACGAGAACCGCTCCCACAGCTCGACGCTGAAGAGGTTCGCCAGCATGCGGGGGTGGCCGAGGAATGTCTTCCCGCCGGTGTCGACGGGGCGCTGCGTAGTACTCATTCTCTCCATGGTGCCGCGCGGCACCAGGCGATGCAAAGTCGCGAAACTACTGCCGATGTGCCTCGATGTGTGCAGTCGCGGCGAGGAGCTGCGCCTCCTCGCCGGGCCGGCCGATGAGCTGCACGCTCATCGACAGGCCGTCGGACAGGCGAAGGGTCGGCACGGTCACGGCGGGCAGGCCGCAGACATTCACCATCGAGGTGTAGGGCGAGTACTGGCACTGCCGCACGTAGTCGGTGTCGCCGTCGGCGTCCGTGTACCAGCCGATCGGCCGCGGCGTCATGGCGAGCGCCGGTGTGAGGATCATGTCGTAGCGCGAGTACTGCTCGATCGTGTCGTGCTCGAACTGCCGCAGGACGTCGATGGCTCCCGCGAGGTCCGCCGCGCTGCGTCCCAGGGCGCGGCGCCGCAGCACCCGCGTGATGTCCGTCAGGCGGTCCTCGCGGTCGTCGGGGATCGGGGCGGTGGCCAGCCCGGCCGTCCAGACGAGCTGGAACGCGTCGTGGTAACGCGGGTCGTAGGTCAGGTCGGCGTCGACGACGTCGTGGCCGGCACGCTGCAGCGTCCGGATACCCGCGTGGAACGCGTCACCGGCGGCGCTGTCGAGGCCAAGGTCCATGGCACCGGCGAAGGGCGACGCCGTGCTGACGCCGATGCGGAAGCGGCCCTCCGCACGCAGGGCCGCGTCGGTGAAGGAGCCCGGGTAGCGGGAGGCCGCGCTCGTGGGCCGGTAGTTCGGTTCCCGCACCAGCGCGTCGAGCAGCAGTCCGGCGTCCACCGCGGAGTGCGCCAGCGGGCCGGCGACGACGAGCTGCCCGAGGTCGGCCTGCCCTGACCCCGACGGCACGCGGCCGCGGTTGGGCTTGAGTCCCACGAGGCCGGTGGCGGCCGCGGGGATGCGGACGGATCCGCCGCCGTCGGTCCCGGGTGCGAAGGGGATCATCCGTGCCGCCACCGCCGCGGCGCTGCCGCCGGAGGAACCGCCCGGGCTGAGCCGGAGGTCGAGGGGGTTGCGGGCCGGCGGGGCGATGCGGTTCTCGCTGTAGCAGCTCAGCCCGAACTCGGGCACCTGGGTCTTGCCGAGGCTGACGGCCCCGGCCCGGCGCAGCACCGCGGCCAGCGGGGCGTCCTGCTCAGCGACCGCGTGGTCGAGGGCGGCCGTGCCCAGGGTGGTCCGCACGCCGGCCACGTCGGTGAGGTCCTTGTGCGCGAGGGGCATGCCGTGCAGGGGCCCGAGGGCCACACCGGAGGCGCGGACGCGATCGGCGTTGTCGGCCGCACGGAGGGCGTCGTCGTGCGTGACCGTGATGAACGCTCCGAGCTCCGGGTCCAGGGCGTCGATCCGACGGAGGAAGTGTTCGGTGACCTCCCGTGCGCTGGCGGCGCCGCGCGCCAGCGCGTCCCGGAGGGTGAGTGCGGAGAGTTCGTGGAGTTCGCTCATCAAGGACCACTATAGGAGCCGCCGGTGGGCCGGGACGGACCGTAGCAATGGCGACGGGGCGCCGGCCCGTGAAAAGGTAGGCGCATGAGCGAAACCCAGAACGTACCGGTGACGGCAGTACCCGACGACGCGCGCATCCTCGACGTCCGCGAGCACGACGAGTGGGAGGCCGGGCACGTGGCCGGCGCCCTGCACGTGCCCCTCGGGGAGCTGCCGGCCCGGCTCGGGGAACTGGATCCCGACGAGGACCTGCATGTGATCTGCCGCAGCGGCGGACGGTCGCAGCGCGCCGCCGACTGGCTGGAGGGGAACGGCTACACGGCCGTCAACGTGAGCGGGGGCATGGGCGCCTGGCTCGAGGCCGGGAAGCCGATGGTCTCCGAGGTGGGCGGCGAGCCCACGGTCCTGTGACCGCCCCCGCCTTCCGGAAGGACAGTCCCTCCTACGCGTATCTGGGCCCCGAGGGGACGTTCACCGAGGCCGCCCTGCTCCAGGTGCCGGGCGCCGGTACCGCGCGACGCGTCCCTGCCGCGACGGTGGGGGCCGCGCTCGACGCCGTCCGTGCGCGTTCCGTCGACGCCGCCATGGTACCCATCGAGAACTCGGTCGAGGGCGGGGTGAGCGCGACCCTGGACGCCATCGCGGTGGGCGAGCCGCTGCGCATCCTGCGCGAGGAGCTCGTGCCCATCACGTTCGTCCTCGCCGCCCGGCCGGGCACCGCCCTGGCCGGGGTCCGGCGCATCGCGACGCACGGGCACGCCTGGGCGCAGTGCCGGGACTGGGTCGACGCGCACGTGCGCGAGGCGGAGTACTTCCCGTCGTCGTCGACCGCGGCGGCCGCCTTCGGACTCACCGGGGACGACCACGCGTACGACGCCGCGATCTGCTCGCCCCTCGTGGCCGAACGCCTCGGCCTCGCCGTCCTCGGCTCGGACATCGGGGACGTCGCCGACGCCGTCACCCGCTTCATCCTGGTGGGCACCCCGGATGCCCTGCCCCCGCGCACGGGAGCGGACAAGACCACCCTCGTGATCCCCCTGCCGGACGACCATCCCGGCGCCCTCATGCAGATCCTGGACCAGTTCGCCGCGCGGGGCGTGAACCTGAGTCGCATCGAGTCGCGGCCCACGGGACAGTTCCTCGGCGACTACTTCTTCAGCGTGGACGCCGACGGCCATGTCGAGGACGCCCGGGTGGCCGACGCCCTCCAGGGCCTGCACCGCATCAGCCCCGGCCTGAGGTTCCTGGGCTCCTACGCCCGCGCCGACCGCCGCTCCCCGGCCGTGGAGCGCCACACCTCCGACGACGCCTTCGCGGCCGCCCACGCCTGGCTCGAGGACATCGTCCGGGGCAGGGAGGGCGGCTCGGCGAGGAGGGCCTGAAACACAGTAGGCTTAGTATCGAAGGTCCTCCACCCACCGAAGGCTGGTTCCACGATGGCTCGATTGCGGCGCAGCAATACGCGCAGGCCCGGTATCACCCGCCGCCGGCACGGCAAGGGCTTCAGCTATCGCGCACCCGACGGTGCCCTGCTCCAGGACCGCGACGAGGTCGAGCGCATCAGGGAGCTGGTGATCCCGCCGGCGTGGAAGGACGTGTGGATCGCGCCCTACCCCAACGGCCACGTCCAGGCCATCGGGACGGACGACGCCGGCCGGCGGCAGTACATGTACCACCCGGCGTGGCGGGAGCAGAAGGACCGCGAGAAGTTCGACCGCGCGCTGGCCTTCGGCGCGAAACTGCCCAGCGCGCGCCGCGCCATCACCCAGCACCTGCGCAGCGACGGGACGCCCAGGGACCGCGCCTTCGCCGCCGCGCTGCGGATCGTCGACGCCGGGGCCCTCAGGATCGGTTCCGCCCAGTACGCGGAGGCCAACGGGTCCTTCGGCGTCACGACGCTGCTGGTGGAGCACTGCACCGTCCAGGGGGACATCATCCTGTTCGACTTCCCGGGCAAGAGCGGCCAGCAGTGGGACACCCGCCTGGAGGACGCGGACCTCGCCGGGGCGCTGCGGCCCATGCTGGAGCGCGAGGACCCCGACACCGTCCTCGCCTATCGGACGGAGGACGGCGCGTGGCACCACGTGGACGGCTCCCAGCTCAACGAGTTCCTGCGGCAGGTCACCGGCGGTCCGTTCACCGCGAAGGACTTCCGGACCTGGCAGGCCACCGTCGTCGCAGCGATGGCCCTCGCCAGGGAGGACCTCGGCGCCACGACCCGCACCGCCCGGCAGAAGGCCGTCAGTGCCACCATGCGCGCCGTCGCCGACCACCTCGGCAACACCCCCGCCGTGGCCAGGAGCTCCTACGTGGACCCGCGGCTCGTGGATCGCTTCATGAGCGGCGAGGTCGTCCCCATCACCTCCTACTCGGCCTCGGAGAAGGCCGTGCAGGAATTGCTGCGCGACTGACGCCGAGCATTTCCAACCATCCCGTTCCTCAGTACGCTGGCAGCGGGCGCCCAACGAGGAGCGCATCCTCCGATGAAAGGCAGCATCATGAGCGAGAACTCCCACGACGGACACATCGTGAACCCCAACAAGGGCGACGGCTCGACGTCGGATCCCAACTGGCACGGCGACGCCGGCGACCAGGGCAACGACCTCCGCTTCGCCGAGGAGCAGGCCCTGATCAACGAGCAGGCCGACCGCCCGTCCGAGGACGAGGGCCACTACACCAGTGCAGCTCCCGCAGGGGAGTCGGGCGGCTACACCTCCGCCGAGCACCCGGCCGAGGAGGGCGAGTACACCGACAAGGACAAGCAGCTCGTGGACGAGCCCGAGGGTGAGGGCGGGTACACCGACCGCGACCGCTAGGAACGGCCGCGGGACCCCTGCCCCGCAGGTCGCACCTGCCGCCAGGTGGGGAGCGACCGCGTCGGGGCGGACCCCGGTGGTCCGGGGACCGGAGGCGGTACCCGGACCACCAGCGCGCCCGGATCGGCGCGGGCGGTCATCGATGTGATCGTCCCGGACGCATCGCCGTCGAGCTGGGTGGCGATCGGCTCGCCGGACCACACCGTGACCTCCCGGGCGCGGTAGTAGCTGATGACCGGGATGACGCCGCGGTGCCGGAGGAGGATCTTCGCGGCCATGAACGTCCAGCCGAGCAGGCTGCGCGGGCTGAGCACCACGACGTCGAGGTAGCCGTCGTCGATCCGCGCGTCGGGCACGAAGTCCACGCCCGCCGGCAGCTTCCCGCAGTTGGCCACCAGCAGGCTGCGTACCTTCCGGGTCTGCGGAGGCTGCCCGTCCAGGCTGATGGAGATCCGCCGCCGCCTGCCGGGCAGGTGCCGTACGCCGGCCTCGCTGTAGGCGAGCCAGCCGTACTTCTCCTTGAGGTCGTCCTTGGTGGCGGCCATGACACTGGCGTCGAAGCCGATCCCGCCCATCACGAGGAAGTGATACTCGGACGCCGTCATCGTGTGCTCGTTGCGGAGCGTGATCCGCGCCATGTCGATCCGCCGCTCGTAGCCGTGCAGGGCGAGGCGCAGGCATCCGGCGACGTCGTTGTACGGCAGGCCGAGGTTGCGCACCAGCAGGTTGCCGGTCCCCAGCGGCAGCAGGCCCAGCGCCGCGGGCTGATGCGCGAGGGCCTGGGCGACGGCGCGCACCGTCCCGTCACCGCCTGCGGCGACCACCAGGTCCGCCCCGGCCGCCAGCGCGCGCTCCGCCTGGCCCGTGCCGGGGTCCCCGAGCGTGGTCTCCAGAATGAGCGGAGGGGTCCAGCCGGCGTCGGAGCACGCCTGCTCCACGAGCGCCCGCGCAGCATCGGCGCGCGGCTTGGTGGGATTCAGGACGAGGGCCACGCGCTGCGGTCCGGTGCCCACGGGTGTGGGTTCATGGACGGACGCGGCGGGCGTCCGGGTCTGCTGGAGGCGCCGCACGGACCAGAACGACTGGAGGGATGCGACGGCGGCGGACGCCGCGGCGGTCCCGGCGAGCAGTTTGCGGCGCATGCTCACCCACAATAGCGGCCCTCCCCGCCGGGCCGGGCGGTCACCGGACGTTGGGTAGTCTTAGCGGGTGATCGACGTCAACGACCTCCGCCTGAATCCCGAGCAGTTCCGAGCATCGCAGCGTGCCCGCCGGGCGGACGAGTCGCTGGTCGACGCCGTCCTCGCCGCCGACACGCGCCGCCGGGAGTCCGTGACGGCCTACGAGACGCTCCGCGCCGAGCAGAACGCCTTCGGCAAGCGGGTCGCCCAGGCCAGGGGCGAGGAGAAGCAGGCGCTGCTCGCCGAGGTCAAGGAGCTCGCAGCCGCCGTGAAGACGGCCGCCGCGACCTCCGAGGAGGCCAAGGCGGAGCAGGAGGCGCTGCTGCGGAAGCTCCCCAACCTCGTGCAGGACGGCGTGCCGGAGGGCGGCGAGGCCGACTACGTGGTCGTCAGGAAGGTCGGGACCCCCCGCGACTTCACGGCCGAGGGCTTCGAGCCCCGCGACCACCTCGAGATCGGCGAGCTCATCGGGGCCATCGACATGGAGCGGGGCGCCAAGGTCTCCGGATCGCGCTTCTACTTCCTGAAGGGTGTCGGCGCGCGCCTCGAGCTCGCCCTGCTGCAGATGGCGCTGGACCAGGCGATCGAGGCGGGCTTCACGCCCATGATCACCCCTACCCTCGTACGCCCCGAGACCATGCAGGGCACCGGGTTCGACATCGCCCACGACGCCGAGATCTACCGGCTCGAGGAGGACAACCTCTACCTCGTGGGCACCTCCGAGGTGGCACTCGCCGGGTACCACTCCGACGAGATCCTGGATCTCGGCGCGGGTCCCCTGCGCTATGCGGGCTGGTCGTCCTGCTACCGCCGGGAGGCGGGCTCGCACGGCAAGGACACCCGCGGGATCATCCGCGTGCACCAGTTCAACAAGGTGGAGATGTTCACCTACACCACGGTGGAGGACGCCCCGGCCGAGCACGCGCGCATGCTGGCCTGGGAGGAGGAGATGCTCGCGAAGGTGGAGCTGCCCTACCGGGTCATCGACACCGCGGCCGGCGACCTCGGGATGTCCGCTTCCCGCAAGTTCGACTGCGAGGCGTGGGTCCCCACGCAGGGCGACTACCGCGAACTGACCTCGACGTCGAACTGCACCACCTTCCAGTCCCGCCGCCTGAACATCCGCGAACGCCAGGAGGGGGAGGGCCAGAAGGGCACGCGCGCCGTCGCGACCCTCAACGGGACCCTCGCCACCACACGCTGGATCGTCGCGATCCTCGAGCACCACCAGAATCCGGACGGCTCGGTGACGGTCCCCGCCGCCCTGCGCCCGTACCTCAAGGGACTGGAAATCCTCCCGGTACTGTGAGCCCTGCCCTACCCTGGGGTCGGCGGCGTCTGCTTCACTGGGACGTATGAGTACCTTGAGCAACGCCGGCATCGATGACCGGCAGGAGAATCGCACACAGCATCTGGTGGCCCTCGACGTCGATGGCACCCTCGTGGACCACGAGGGGAACATGACCGACGAGGTCCGCGACGCCGCACAGGCCGTCATCGAAGCCGGACACGACGTCATCATCGCCACGGGGCGCTCCCTCGGGGCCACGCTGCCCGTGATCGGGCACCTCGGCATCACGCGGGGCTACGCCGTGTGCTCCAACGGGGGCGTCACCCTGAGGGTCGACCCCGCCCTCCCCGCGGGGTTCGAGGTCATCGACCGCGTGACCTTCGACCCGAGGCCGGCCCTCAGCGCCCTGCGGGAACGCCTGCCGTCCGCGAAGTACGCGCTCGAGGACGACCGCGGCAGGTTCCTCTCGACCGAGAGCTTCCAGGATGCGAGCTTCGGCTCGGAGGCGGAGAGCGTCGGGTTCGAGGAGATGCTCGAGTCCCGCGCCGTGCGCGTCGTGGTCTTCAGCACCGACAGCTCGGCCGAGGAGTTCGGTGAGGCCGTCGCCTCGATCGGCCTGCACGGCGTCACCTACTCGGTGGGCTGGACCGCCTGGCTCGATATCGCCGCGGCCGGGGTCACGAAGGCCAGCGCCCTCGAGGTGCTCAGGGACCGCCTCGGCACCGCCCGGGCGCTCACGGTCGCCGTGGGTGACGGCCGCAACGACATCGAGATGCTCCAGTGGGCCGGTCGCGGCGTCGCCATGGGGCAGGCGCCTGACGAGGTCCGTGCCGCCGCCTCGGAGGTCACGGGCAGCGTGTACGACGACGGCGCGGCGAAGGTCCTCCGCTCCCTCGTCTGACCGGCGGAGATCAGCGGCCGCTCCCGTGGATCACCGGGTGGTCCTGCAGGTGGTTCAGTAGGCCAGGGACGCTGCAGGGAGGGATGCGGGTCCGTGCGTGAGGTCCAGCAGCCGGGCTGCGGCGGGCCGGGTGGCCCACTCCTCCGTCCAGTGCGAGCGGACGACGGCGCGGCTGACGGCCTGCGTGGTGATCCCCAGCTCCTGCGCGACGTACTTCTGCTGTCCCCGCGCCCCCGGCGTCATGAGGTCCAGGACGGCCCATTCGGCGTCCGTCCGCGTGGCGACGATCTGGCCCAGCAGTCGCAGCACGGCCTCCGCCTCGGCCGCGACGTCGCCGTCCGGCCCCTCGACCGCGAGCGGGATCCGTTCACCGGTCCTCCGCGCCCTGTCGACCGCGCGGCGCGCGTACACGAGGCCGTAGCCCTCCGCATCCACGAGGCGTTCGGGGACAGGGGGCGTGAGGCCGCCGACGCCGATGCCCACGTGCCAGCGCCGGTGGCGGAGGGCGCGGAGCGCCGCATCCACGGCCGTGGTCGCCGACTCCACCACGCCCTGCACCTCGTCGCCGACCGACCGCTGGAACGGCACCGCAGCGGGCACGTGGCGCAGCGCCTTCAGCAGGTCCGCCGTGAGGTCCCCGACCTCACGCGAGTCACGCTGGTTGATCGTCAGGACGTAGTGCATTGCCTCAGTATGGAGTCCCAGCTGCACGAATCAACGCAAGTACGTTGATTTCGCGCCGGCGGCGGCGTCCGTGGCCCGGACAGGAGAGAGCCCCCGCCGTCCTGCCCCGAGGGGCGGACGGCGGGGGCCCCGTTCCTGCTCCCGGCTAGTGTCCCTCGGGCGTCTCCGTGGCGTTCTTCGCCTCGACGTCGACGGAGCGGCCCTGCGGCTCGTCCTGCGCGCTCGCATCGCCGAGGTCCTTGAAGCGCTGGAGCGAGGCCTCGACCTCCGCCTCGGCCTCCTCGCGGCCCGCCCAGTCCGCGGCCTCCACCCACTTGCCCGGCTCGAGGTCCTTGTACTTCGTGAAGAAGTGCTTGATCTCGTCGAGCAGGAAGTCCGAGACGTCGGACAGCTCCTGGATGTGGTCGAAGCGCGGGTCCACGGGCACGCAGAGCACCTTGGCGTCCCCGCCACCGTCATCGGTCATGTTGAAGACGCCGATGGGGCGCGATTCGACGAGGACGCCCGGGATGAGGTCGAAGTCCTGCAGCATGACCAGCGCGTCCAGCGGGTCGCCGTCCTCGCCGAGGGTGTTCTCGAAGTAGCCGTAGTGCGTGGGGTACTGCATGGCCGTGAACAGGACGCGGTCGAGGCGCAGCCGGTGGGTCTCGTGGTCGATCTCGTACTTGACGCGCGAGCCCTTCGGGATCTCGATGGTGACGTCGAGCTTCATGGCAACTCCTGGGGTAGGTCGATGGGTTCAGCCGGCAGCCGTGCCCTCGGGGAAAGAGGGCTCCGCCGGTCTACTGTTTGATCGTCAGCCCTAACATATCGGTCGGCCGCCGGTACCCGGGCATTTCCCGTACCTGCGATGCTCCTCCCGACACCCCGCGAAAGGACACCCCGTGCGCCCGCTCCGCCTGCTGACCGGTCTCCTGCTGGTCCTGGTCATGGCAGCGCTCGCCGTCCCCGTGGCCACCCAGCTCGGGCCCGGCGTGCTGGCGGTGCTGGCCCCGCAGCCGGTGGTGGCCCCGCCGGTCACGCCGGCAGCCCAGGTCCCGCCGACGGTCGTCACGGTGCCCGACGTCGTCACCCCGCTCTCGCCGTCGGCACCGGTACCGGACCCGGCGGTCCTGGGACCCGAGCTCGACGCGGCCCTCCAGCTCCCGGGAACGGGCACCTTCGCCGGGACCGTCGTCGACTCCACGGACGGGACCGTCCTCTACGCGCGGGACGCCGCACGCCTGCAGGCGCCGGCCTCCAACATCAAGCTCCTCACCGCGGTGGCCGCCATGACGTTCGGGCAGCCGGGGCAGGTCCTGACGACGTCGGTCCTCGCTGCGGAATCGACGCCGGGAGCCCTCTACCTCCACGGCGGCGGCGACGTCCTCCTCGGCTCCGGCCCGTCCGATCCGGATGCCGTCGTGGGGCATGCCGGCCTCGGGACCCTCGCCGCGGAGGCGGCCGCCGCCCTGCCGGGTCCGGGCACCTACACCGTGTACCTCGACGACACCCTGTTCGTCGGCGCGACCCTCAACCCCACCTGGGCGGAGGGGGACGTGGCGGCCGGCGAGATCGCACCGGTCCACTCCCTGGCCGTCAACTCCGCCTGGCTCGAGGAGGGGCGCGGCGGCGGCCCGCGCTCACAGGACGCGGCCCTCGATGCAGCCCGCGGGTTCAGTGCGGCCCTCGTGGCGTCGGCCGCGGACCGCGGGATCACCGTGGTCCCGGACGTGCAGCGCAGGGCGGCCCCCGAGGACGCCGAACGGCTCGCGGCCGTCGACTCGGCACCCCTGGAGGACCAGGTCCGGCACATGCTGGAGACCTCCGACAACTACCTCGCGGAGGCCCTGGCCCGGATCGCGGCGCACGGGAGCGGACGCCCGGCCTCGTCAGGCGGCGGCACGGAGGCGATCGCGGCCGCCGCGGTGAGGACGGGGGTCCCCGGGGAGGGGCTGCTGGTCGGGGACGCCGCCGGCCTGTCCGCCCGGAACGCCGTCTCACCCGCGCAGCTGGCCGCGCTGATGCGCGGGATCACGACGTCGGAGCGGCCGGGCGTCGCCGCCGTCGCCGGGTCGCTGCCCATCGCGGGCCTCACCGGGACGCTCGCCACCCGGTTCACGGCGGCGGACGGACCCGCCGCCGCCGGTGCGGGCACTGTCCGCGCCAAGACGGGGACGCTGAACGCGGTCACCGGGCTCACGGGGCACGTGGTCACCGCCGACGGCCGCCTGCTCGTGTTCTCCTTCCTCGCGGCCGGGCTCGACGGCACCACGGTCGAGGCGAGGGCGGCCGCCGACCGCGCGGCCGCGATCCTCGCCGGCTGCGGCTGCCGCCGGCCGTGACGTCCAGGCCGGGCCCGGCCCCCACCCCTGGGAGTCGCCGCCGGCGGGATGTGATCGAATAGGCGCATGTCCAGGAACGAGTCAGCCACGCCCCGCCCGCAGCTGGTCAACTGGGATGTCGCGGCCTCCACGGCCGCGTCCCTGACCCCCGCAGGGCCCACCATGACACCGGCCGACATCAACCGTGCCGTCGAGAACATGCGCCACCTCGCGGGCGTGTCCGTGAGCCACGTCCACACGATCTCGCGGCTCGACGCGGCCCGCGACCTCAGGGACTCCGAACTGCTGGTCGTGGACCGCGCGTCCTGGTCCCGGGCCAATTCGCAGAGCTTCCGCGCCCTCATGGAACCTGCGCTGGAGCAGCTCGCCGTGACGAGGCCGGAGGTCCTGAAGTCGGCGTCCCTGACGCTCGGCGGGACCGTGACGGGGGCCCAGCTCGGCGCGATCCTTGCGTTCCTCTCCAGCAAGGTGCTCGGGCAGTACGACCCGTTCGTGCCGTCGCGCAACGGGCCGGGCGGCCGGCTCATGCTCGTGGCGCCGAACATCATCTCGGTGGAACGGGAACTGAACGTCGACCCCTCCGACTTCCGGCTCTGGGTCTGCCTCCACGAGCAGACGCACCGGGTGCAGTTCGCGGCAGCGCCGTGGCTGAAGGACCACATGACCAGCCACATCGGGCAGCTGACCTCGGGCCTCATGGATCAGGCGGACACGCTCTCCGAACGGCTCGGCGCCGCCGTCAGGAACATCGCCGCGGCCAAGGCGCGCTCCCGTGGCGGGGCCACCGCGTCGGCGGGCACGGCGGCCGAGGGCGTGCCCGCGCGGCCCGCCGGCGTGCTCTCGATCCTGCAGGCCCCGGAGGACAAGGCACTGCTGTCCCACCTCACCGCCGTCATGAGCCTGCTCGAGGGCCACGCGAACGTCGTGATGGACGGCGTGGACGGCAGCATCGTCCCGTCCGTCAAGACCATCCGCCGGCGCTTCAACGCCCGCGGCAAGTCCCGCGGCCCCCTCGAGAAGGTCATCCGGCAGCTGATGGGGCTGGACGCGAAGATGCGCCAGTACAGCGACGGCTCGAAATTCGTGCGGAGGGTCGTCAGCCAGACCGGGATGGACGGCTTCAACGCGGTGTGGGAAGCGGCGTCGCACCTGCCCACCGAGCGGGAGATCCACGCGCCCGACGAGTGGATCGACAGGATGAGCCTGCGCCGTCATGGCTAGGCGCCCGCGCCTGCTCCCCGCGGTCGGCACCGCACGCAACCTGCTCGCCGCGAGCCTCGAGGGACTCCTCGCAGATCCCGCGCGGCCGGGCGGGCGTGAGGCCGGCCGTCCGCAGCCGGCCCCCGCGGACCTGCCGCTCGTCCTCGTCGCCTGCAGCGGCGGCCCGGATTCGCTGGCCCTCGCGGCGGTCGCGGCGCACTTCGCGCACATCGGCCGCTGCCGCGTGGGCGCCGTCGTCGTCGACCACGGACTGCAGGCCGGCAGCGCCGGGACGGCCGGGCGGGCCGCCGACGCGGCCCGGGCCCTCGGACTCGACCCGGTCGAGGTGTATCGCGTCACCGTGGAGCGCGACGGCGTGGGCCCGGAGGCCGCCGCCCGCGGCGCGCGCTACGCCGCGCTCGACGACGCCGCCTCCCGGCTGGGTGCCGTGGCCGTGCTGCTCGGCCACACGCTCGACGACCAGGCGGAGCAGGTGCTGCTGGGCCTCGCCCGCGGTTCCGGCACGCGGTCCCTGGCCGGCATGCCGGAGCGCCGCGGACCGTACCTCCGGCCGTTCCTCGAGCTGCGGTGGGCCGACACCGAGGCGATCTGCGGGTTCTACGGCCTCGACCCGTGGCACGACCCCACCAACCTCGACCCGGCCTACGCGCGCTCCCGCGTCCGCGGCGAGGTGCTGCCGTTCCTCGAGGACCGGCTGGGACCGGGCATCGCCCGGGCGCTGGCGCGGACGGCGCGCATCCTCGGGCAGGACGCGGACCTCCTCGAGCAGCTGAGCGCCGAGGCGTACGCGTCCCTGCGGACCGACGGCGACGACGGCACGGTGCTGCTGCCGGAGGACGGCCTGCGCTCGCTGCCCGCGGCGCTCCGGCAGCGCGTCCTCGCGCTCGCCGCCCTCGAGCTCGGCGCGTTCCAGCCGAGCTTCGAACGCCTGCGCGCCGCCGAATCGCTGCTGGACCGGAAGGGCTCGGCCGGTCCCGTGCAGCTCGGCGGGAAGGTGAGCGTGCACCGCCAGGTGCGGGGACGATCGGTTCTTCGCGGAGAACCAAGCTATGGCAGTCTTGTTCTACGGAACAATGGCAGCAACAACGGTCCCGGCGGGAAGCACTCGCGTCGGCCAATCCAGGAGTAATCGGTGGATTCGAACGACGTCCAGGCAGACCTCAAGCACGTCCTCTACACCCGGGAGGAGATCCAGCAGCGGATCAACGAGCTCGCGGAGCAGATCGACGCCGACTACCAGGGCCGCGACATCCTCCTCGTGGGGGTCCTCAAGGGCGCGGTGATGGTCATGGCCGACCTCGCGCGGGCCCTGAACTCCCACATCACGATGGACTGGATGGCCGTCTCCTCCTACGGGTCGGGTACGCAGTCCTCCGGCGTCGTGCGGATCCTCAAGGACCTCGAGACGGACCTCATGGGCAAGCACGTCCTGATCGCCGAGGACATCATCGACTCCGGCCTGACGCTCTCCTGGCTCAAGGCGAACCTCCTGTCCCGCGGCCCCGCCTCGGTCGAGATCTGCACCCTCCTGCGGAAGCCCGACGCCGCGAAGGTCGAGATCGACGTCAAGTACGTCGGCTACGACATCCCGAACGAGTTCGTGGTCGGCTACGGCCTCGACTTCGCGGAGAAGTACCGCAACCTCGATTTCATCGGCACGCTGGCGCCGCACGTCTACGAGTAGGACCCCGGCCCCGCGGCCCGCCGCCGCTACGCCATGAGGGAACTATTGGCCGGATCCGCGCGTGGTCAATCTCAGACGGTGTATATGTTGAGGTGCTCAGGGGGCACCCGTACGGCAGTGCGCCCGCACATTTTTACTTGCATCAGCAGGAGGGACAGGGCTTGCCGCCCTGAGACGAATGAAATTCAAGAACATCTTCAAGGGGCCCATCTTCTGGATCGTCCTGGCCGTCGTGGCGCTCCTGCTGGTCCTGCCCAGCCTGTTCGGCACGGGCAGCTCGCGCGTCGACACCAACGTCGGGCTCCAGCTCCTCGAAGATGACCAGGTCTCGCAGGCCAAGATCTACGACGGCGAGCAGCGCGTGGACCTCACCCTGCGCGAGGACTACGAGGACATGGGCAAGAGCGTCCAGTTCTTCTACAGCACCGCGCGTGCGGAGGGCGTGGTCGACGCGATCGACGCCTCGGACACGGACGGTTTCACCGACCAGCCGGCCGAGAGCAACTGGCTCCTCAGCCTCGCCGGCCTGATCGTCCCGATCCTCATCCTCGGCGTCATCTTCTGGTTCCTCCTCAGCCGCATGCAGGGCGGCGGCTCCAAGGTCATGCAGTTCGGCAAGTCCAAGGCCAAGCTCATCACCAAGGACATGCCCCAGGTCACGTTCAACGACGTCGCCGGGGCGGACGAGGCGGTCGAGGAACTGCTCGAGATCAAGGAGTTCCTCCAGGAGCCGGCGAAGTTCCAGGCCCTCGGAGCCAAGATCCCCAAGGGCGTGCTCCTCTACGGACCCCCCGGCACCGGCAAGACCCTCCTCGCCCGGGCGGTCGCCGGCGAGGCCGGCGTGCCGTTCTACTCCATCTCGGGGTCCGACTTCGTGGAGATGTTCGTCGGCGTCGGCGCCTCCCGTGTCAGGGACCTGTTCGAGCAGGCCAAGAACAACGCACCGGCCATCATCTTCGTCGACGAGATCGACGCCGTCGGACGCCACCGCGGTGCGGGCGTGGGCGGCGGCAACGACGAGCGGGAGCAGACCCTCAACCAGCTGCTCGTCGAGATGGACGGCTTCGACGCCAACACCAACGTGATCCTGATCGCGGCGACCAACCGCCCCGACGTCCTCGACCCCGCGCTCCTGCGCCCGGGCCGCTTCGACCGCCAGATCGGCGTCGAGGCACCGGACATGAGGGGACGCGAGCACATCCTCACCGTGCACTCCAAGGGCAAGCCGATGGCGGCCGGCGTCGACCTCAGGGGCGTCGCCAAGAAGACCCCGGGCTTCACGGGTGCCGACCTCGCGAACGTCCTCAACGAAGCCGCGCTCCTCACGGCCCGCTCCAACGCGCAGCTGATCGACGACCGCGCCCTGGACGAGGCGATCGACCGCGTCATCGCCGGGCCGCAGAAGCGCAGCCGCGTGATGAAGGAACTCGAGCGGAAGATCACGGCGTACCACGAGGGAGGCCACGCCCTCGTGGCCGCGGCCCTCCGCAACACCGATCCGGTCACCAAGGTGACCATCCTGCCGCGCGGACGCGCCCTGGGATACACCATGGTGATGCCGAGTGACGACAAGTACTCCGTGACGCGGAACGAACTCCTCGACCAGCTCGCCTACGCGATGGGAGGCCGGGTCGCCGAGGAGATCGTGTTCCACGACCCCTCCACGGGGGCCTCGAACGACATCGAGAAGGCCACGGGGACCGCGCGCAAGATGATCACCCAGTACGGGATGAGCGAACGCATCGGTGCGGTGAAGCTGGGCCAGGGCGCCGGGGAGCCGTTCCTCGGACGCGACATGGGCAGCGACCGCGACTACTCCGACCAGCTCGCCCTCGTCGTCGACGAGGAGGTGCGCCGGCTGATCGACAACGCGCACGACGAGGCCTACCAGATCCTCACCGAGAACCGTGACGTCCTCGACCGTCTCGCCCTGGAGCTGCTCGAGCGCGAGACCCTCAACCAGGCCGAGATCGCCGAGGTCTTCACCAACGTCCGCAAGCGTGAGCTGCGGGAGGTCTGGCTGTCCAAGCAGACCCGCCCCGTGCACTCGCTGCCGCCGGTCACCTCGCGCAAGGAACGCGCTGAAGCCCTCGAGGGGGGCCAGCCCGCCCCGGAGACCGTGGCGCCGCAGGACCAGATCGCCCACGCCAACCTCCCGAACGACTTCGACGTGCACGCATCGGAGCTGCCGTCGCCCGAGTCGTCGGAGAGCGGGCCGAGGAACGCCGCGGGCGGCACGGAGAGCACGGACGGCTAGCACGACGGTCCTGGAGAGGAACGCCCTCGGCCATGGGGCCGGCGGCGAAGAGTGCCACACCGAAGGGGAGAACCCGTGACAGATTTCGACGACGAAGTGGTGGATGCCGCGCTGGCCGCTACCGGATCACCCGTGGACCAGCTCCGTATCCAGCGGGCGGTCCGGGAGATTCTGGCGGCCATCGGCGAGGACCCCGACCGCGACGGGCTGCTCGACACCCCGAAACGCGTGGCGAAGGCCTACGCGGAGATGTTCTCGGGGCTGCACCAGGATGCGGGAGAGGTCCTCTCGACCTCCTTCGACATCGACCACCAGGAACTCGTGCTGGTGAAGGACATCCCGTTCTACTCCACCTGCGAGCACCACCTGGTGCCGTTCCACGGGACGGCGCACATCGGCTACATCCCCTCGGCGGACGGCCGGGTCACGGGACTGAGCAAACTCGCCCGGCTCGTCGAGGTGTATGCGCGGCGCCCGCAGATCCAGGAGAGGCTGACCAGCCAGATCGTTGATGCGATGATGGAACACCTGAAGCCCAAGGGCGCGATCGTCGTCATCGAGTGCGAGCACATGTGCATGTCGATGCGCGGGGTGCGGAAGCCCGGCGCCAAGACCGTCACGTCGGCTGTCCGCGGCCAGCTCCGTGAGACGGCGACGCGCGCCGAGGCCATGAGCCTCATACTCGGAAGGTAGGACCGCCCCGATGGATTCACTCGCCGCAACGCCCGGAACCGGACCGGCGACCTCGCCGCTGCCCGTGATCCGGCCGGTCCGGGTCGCCAGGACGGTTCGCGACCTCCCCTCGGACCGCGCGGTTGTCCTCGGCATCCTGAACGTCACCCCCGACTCCTTCAGCGACGGGGGACGGTATGCCACGACGGACGACGCCATCGGCCACGGGCTGCGGATGCACTACGGCGGGGCGGACATCATCGACGTCGGCGGCGAGTCCACGCGCCCCAACGCCCGGGAGGTGCCGGTCGAGGAGGAGCTGACGCGGGTCCTGCCCGTCGTCGCGGCGCTCGTGAAGGCGGGAGCCCTCGTGAGCATCGACACCATGCACGCGGAGACCGCCCGGCAGGCCCTCGACGCCGGCGCAGCGATCGTGAACGACATCTCCGGCGCCGGGTACGAGGACGCGATGCCGGCGCTGGTCGCCGAGCGGGAGGTCCCCTACATCCTCACGCACCGCCGGGGGACCGCCGCGACGATGGGCGGCCTGGCGGAGTACGACGACGTCGTCGCCGACGTGGTGCGCGAACTCACCGCGCTGCGGGACCGCTTCGTCGCGGCGGGGGTCGCCGCCGAACAGATCATCCTCGACCCGGGGCTGGGCTTCGCGAAGACCGACGAGCAGAACTGGGCGATCCTCCGCAATCTCGACGCCTTCACCGGGCTCGGGCACCGCGTCCTCGTGGGCGCCTCCCGGAAACGGTTCCTCGGGACCCTGCTCACCGCGGCCGGGAAGACGGCCGCACCCGTGGAGCGCGACCACGCCTCGCTCGCCGTCGCGACCCTGGCCGCCGCGGCCGGCGCCTGGGGCGTGCGCGTCCATGATCCTGCCGCGACGCTCGACGCCGTCAAGGCCGCGGCTGCCGTCAGCCCGCGACCGTGACGGGGGACGCGAGGGTCGCGCCGCGCCCGGGCCGGCCCGGCTCGCCCTCCGGAGACCTCGACACCGTGCTGCTCACGGGCATCACGGCCAAGGGCTACCACGGCGTGTTCGACCACGAGCGCCGTGACGGCCAGCCCTTCGGCGTGGACCTCACGCTCCACCTCGACCTGCAGCCCGCCGGCACCAGCGACGACCTCTCCCGCACCGCGCACTACGGGGAGGTCGCCGAACTGGTGCACGGGATCATCCAGGGCGATCCCTTCGACCTCATCGAGGCCCTCGCCGAGACGATCGCCGCCGCCATCCTCGCGGCGTTCCCCGTCGCGGCGGTCGACGTCACCGTCCACAAGCCGAAGGCCCCCATCGCGGTGCCGTTCGGCGACGTGGCCGTGACGCTCCGCAGGAGCCGGGCGTGAGCGGCACGGTGCGCTCCGTGCTGGCCCTCGGCAGCAACCTGGGAGCCAGCAACGACACCCTGGTGCTCGCCGTCGCCGACCTCGTCGGATCGGACGACGTCCGCCTGCGCGCGGTGTCGCCCGTGGTGCGCACCAAGCCCGTCGGCGGTCCCGAGCAGCCCGACTACCTCAACATGGTGATCGAGATCGAGACGGACCTGGGCCCGCACGAGCTGCTCGCCCACTGCCAGGCCGTCGAGGAACGGCATCACCGCAAGCGCACCGTCCGCTGGGGCCCGCGGACGCTCGACGTCGACATCATCACCTACGGGACCTGGGTCTCCGACGACGAGACCCTGACCGTCCCGCACCCCCGTGCGGCGACCCGCGCCTTCGTCCTCCAGCCCTGGGCATGGATGGATGCCGGGGCCGAACTCGGGGGACGGCCCGTGGCCGAACTCGCCGCGGAAGCCGAGGACCTTGCGGGCCTGGTGCCCTTCGAGGGAGTCTAGGACGCTGTGAGCACCCTTCGGTTCCGCTGGCTGGCCCTCGTGGGGCTGGTGGCCGGACTCGCCGGCTGGCTGGTCAACTGGTTCGCCACCCGCAACGGCTACGGCACGCCGACCCTCCCGCTGACGTCCCTCGTGACCACGGCGGTGATCATCGCGATCACCCTCGTATTCGGCCGGCGCGTGCTGCGCTGGCGCAACGGCAAGCGCGACCGCCCGCTCGATCCGATCCTCGCCACGCGCACCCTCGTCCTCGCCCAGGCCTGCGCCTACGCCGGCGCGGTGAGCCTCGGCTGGCACGCCGGGATCTTCGTCGACCAGGTGGCGCTCCTGTCGGTCCGTTCCACCCTGGCGCCCCTCTGGGGATCGGTGGCCCTCATGGTGGGTGGAATCGTCATGATCATGGTGGGATTGGTGGTCGAGGACTTCTGCAGGCTCCCATCCGACGACGACGGCACGGGCGCACCGGGCGGGGAGAGCGAGGGGGAGTATGCGTAGGGAACCGATCGACCCGTCGGGGCTCGAGTGGTCCAGGGTGTCACCGAAGTACCTGCGGGTCAGGGTGCTCGGCTGGCTCATCGGATCGCTGGTGTGGCTCGTCCTGGCCTGCATACCGCTCGTCCTGCGCCTCACCGGCGTCTGGGAGTCCTTCCCTCCCCTCTGGCTCGCGTGGGGGCTGCCCGTCGTCGTGCTCATCGGTGCGGTGTGGCGGGGCCTGCTCCTCCCGCGCCAGGTGGCGGCCATCGGCTACGCCGAGCGCGACGACGACCTCCTCGTCCGCCAGGGCGTCATCTTCCAGCGCACCATGGTGGTGCCCTACGGCCGGATGCAGTACGTCGACGTCGCCGTCGGCCCCCTGGAGCGGGCCTTCGGGATCTGCACCCTCAAGCTCCACACGGCATCGCCCGCCACGAACGCCGAGATCCCGGGGCTGCCGACCGACGAAGGAGCCAGGCTGCGCGAGCAGCTGTCCGCGCGCGGACAAGCCCGGCTGGCAGGGCTGTGACTGACCCGCAGCAACCGCCGCCCGCTGTGCCGCAGCCGGCGGCCGGCGACGCCGCCGAGCAGGCCGGCCCCGTCGAGCGGTGGCAGCGCGTCCACGTCATCTCGCCTCTCGTGCGCGGGTGGATCGCCCTCGTCGCCGTCCTCTACTTCGTGGGCCGCGACTGGTTCGAGGGACTGTTCGGCCCGGGGCCGCGCGAGCGCTCCCCCCTGCCCGAGGGGTTCGGCGTCCTCGCCGCCGTCGGGATCCTGCTGGGCATCGTCACGATCGTCGCGGGCGCGTTCCTCCTCTCCTGGTACTGCACCCGCTACCAGATCACCCGTGACCACGTCCGCGTCCACTCCGGCGTCGTGTTCCGTCAGCAGCGGCAGGCGAGGCTCGACAGGGTCCAGGCCATCGACATCGTTCAGCCGTTCCTCGCCCGCATCTTCGGACTCGCCGAACTCAAGTTCGAGGTGGCGGACGCCGGGGAGTCGGCGGTCCGGCTCGCCTTCCTGCGGCTCGACGATGCCCGCCGGCTGCGTGCCACCATCCTCGCCCGGGCCGCGGGGGTGGATCCGGATCCTGAGCATCCGGAGGAGATCGTCGAAGCGCCCGAGCGCGAGGTGGTGGTGGTCCCGCCGGGACGGGTCATCGGATCCGCGGTCCTGTCAGGGACGAGCATGGCCCTCGTGGTGGCCACCATCGTCATCATCACCCTCGGAGTGGTGTTCGAGACCCCGATCGTCGCGACGTCCTTCATCCCGATCCTGATCGGCGTGGCGGGGTCCTACTGGTCCGCCCTGAGCACGGGGTACAACTTCCGCGCCGCGACCTCCCCCGACGGCCTCCGGATCCGGTACGGACTCCTGGACACGCGCGCGCAGACCGTGCCTCCCGGGCGGGTGCAGGCGCTGGGGATCGTCCAGTCGCCGCTCTGGCGGCTCAAGGGGTGGTACCGCGTGACGGCGAACGTGGCCGGGTACGGCGCATCGGCGTCGAACGAGGGGCAGGCCCGCGCCACCCTCCTGCCCGTTGGCACGCGCGACGAGGTGCTGCAGATCCTCGCCCTCGTCCTGCCCGACCCCGGCACCGGGCGGCCCGTCGAGGTCTTCGCCGCCGGGATGGACGGCCGCGACGGCGGGGAAGGATTCGTCACCAGCCCCCGCCGCGCACTGTGGCTCGCGCCGCTGGCGTGGCGGCGCACCGGCTTCGCGGTGACCGGGACGGCCCTGCTCGTCCGCTCCGGCGTGCTGTGGCGGCGGCTCGCCGTCGTCCCGCACGAGCGGACCCAGTCGCTGGCGATCGAACAGGGGCCCGTGGACCGCCGCTTCCGCGTGGCACATCTGGTCCTGCACACGACACCCGGTCCCGTGAGCCCGCGCGTGACGCTCGCCGACGCCCCGACGGCGTGGGAGCTGTTCCACGGCCAGGCCGCGCGTGCCGCGGAGGCGCGGCGCCGCAGCGGTCCCGAACAGTGGATGCGACCGGCCGTCGCGCAGCCCTCCGCGGCGCTCCCCGCGGAGGGCGGGTCTCCCGTCGACGACGCCACGCCGCACGCCGGGCAGGCATCGCCGGCTCCCCACCAGGTGATGCCCGTCGCGCCGCGCTACACGCCGTCACCCCGGAACGCCGAGGAGGTCGCCGATGGCCGGCACTGACGCATCCCGACGGCCCGGTCGCCTCGGCGTCGGCATCGTGGGCGCGGGCAAGGTGGGCTCCGTGCTGGGTGCCGCCCTGCGGTCGGCCGGGCACGCCGTCGTGGGGGTCTCCGCGGTCTCCGAGGCCAGCCGTGAGCGGGCCGAGAACCTCCTGCCCGGGGTGCCGGTGCTCGAGATCCCCGACATCATCGAGCGGGCCGAACTCGTGCTGCTCGCGGTGCCCGACGACGCCCTGCCGGACCTGGTCGAGGGGCTCGCCCGGCTCGGCGCGTGGCAGGCCGGGCAGCTCGTGGTCCATACGTCCGGGCGCTACGGCACCTCCGTGCTGGCTCCGGCCCGCGCGGCCGGTGCCATCCCGCTGGCGATCCACCCGGCAATGACCTTCACCGGGCTGTCGCTGGATCTCGGGCGCCTCCCGGACAGCATGTTCGGGGTCACCGCGCCGTCCGCCGTACTGCCCATCGCCCAGGCGCTCGTCGTCGAGATGGGCGCAGAGCCGGTGGTCATCGAGGAGGAGTCGCGTGCCCTGTACCACGCGGCCCTCGCCCACGCGTCGAACCACCTCGTCACCATCGCCGCCCAGTCCGCACAGCTCCTCGTGGACCTCGGCGTCCAGCAGCCCGACCGCATGCTCGGCCCGCTCATGAAGGCCTCCCTCGAGAACGCGCTGTCCTCGGGCGAAGGCGCCCTGACGGGCCCGGTGGCGCGGGGGGACGCCGGGACGGTCCGGGCCCACCGTGCGGCGCTCGAGGCGCACGACGCCGCGGACACGCGCCAGGCCTACCTGGGCATGGCCCGTGCCACGGCCCTGCGCGCCCTCGAGCGGGGCGTCCTCTCGCCCGCCCAGGGGGACGCGATCCTCGCGATCCTCGCGGATGCACCGGGTGAGGCCGGAGCGCCCGCACCCGGGGCTCCCGGCGGTCCGGACGCCCCCGGCGGGCTGCCGTCCTGACTCCTCCTGCCCCGGCAGGCCCCGACCGCGGG
The DNA here is from genome assembly GCF_015752045.1 of Arthrobacter sp. CAN_A2. Classification (NCBI taxonomy): domain Bacteria; kingdom Bacillati; phylum Actinomycetota; class Actinomycetes; order Micrococcales; family Micrococcaceae; genus Arthrobacter; species Arthrobacter sp. CAN_A2. The sequence goes on along the minus strand of NZ_JADOUS010000005.1, from coordinate 252,006 downwards.
TCCGCCATCCATCCACTTCCCGAAGGACCATCCGTGATCCCGACCGGCCCAGACCGCCCGGCCATCCCGCTCCTCGTCTCCACCCCCGCGGAACTCCGCGCGGCCACGGCCACCCTGCTGGACGCCGCCCGGTCACGGGCCGACGCCGCGGACGCCGGGGACGCCCGGCTCTCGCTCGGTCTCGTCCCCACCATGGGCGGCCTGCACGCGGGCCACGCCGCGCTGGCCCGTGCCGCGCGCACGGCCGACGACGTCGTCGTCGCGTCGATCTTCGTGAATCCCCTGCAGTTCGGCGACCAGGCCGACCTCGACCGCTACCCGCGCACCCTCGACGAGGACCTGCGGCTGCTCGGGGCCCAGGGCGTGGACCTCGTGTTCGCCCCGGCCGTCGAGGACATGTACCCGGGCGGGGAGCCGCTGGTCCGCGTGAGTGCCGGCCCTGCGGGCGGAGTATTCGAGGGGGCCTCCCGCCCGGGCCATTTCGACGGCATGCTGACCGTCGTCGCCAAGCTCCTCAACCTGGCACAGCCCGCCACCCGGGCCTCCTACCGCGCATACTTCGGCGAGAAGGACGCCCAGCAGCTGTCCCTCATCCGCCGGATGGTGCTGGACCTCGACCTGCGGGTGCGCATCGAGGGCGTGCCGATCGTGCGCGACCACGACGGCCTGGCGCTGTCGAGCCGCAACCGGTTCCTGTCCGACGACGAGCGCTCCGCCGCCCTGGTCCTGTCGCGGACGCTGGCCGCACTCCGCGATCGGGCCGCGCGCGGGGAACCGCTCGACCTCGCTGCCGCCCGTGCGCGGATCACCGCCGCGGAGGGCGTGGACCTCGACTACCTCGACGTCGTCGATCCGGCCTCCTTCGCTCCCACCGCGGCTTCCGGCCCCGCGCCGCACGCTGCCCTCGCCGTCGTCGCGGCCCGGGTGGGCGCCGTCCGGCTGATCGACAACACCACCCTGCCGGCCCCGCACTGACCCGCACCGGCCCGGACGCCCGGACGGGAGCCGTAAACTTGTCTACCGTGACCCACGACGACACCCTCCCCGCGGACGACCTCAACGAGCAGATGCGCTTTCGGCTGCAGAAGCGCGCAGCCCTGCTCGACGCCGGAATGCAGCCCTACCCGGTCCGGCCGGAGCGCACGCATTCGCTGGGGGAGATCCGGAAGCAGTTCGCCGGTCTCGACACCGGGGAATCGAGCGGGCAGCACGCCGCCGTCGTCGGCCGCGTGGTCTTCATCCGCAACTCGGGCAAGCTGTGCTTCGCGACCCTGCAGGAGGGCGACGGCACGCGGCTCCAGGTCATGCTGAGCCTCGCCGAGATCGGCGCCGACAGCCTCGCCGAGTGGAAGGCCCTCGTGGACCTCGGCGACCACGTCCAGGTGCGCGGCGAGGTCATCAGCTCCCGCCGCGGCGAACTGTCCGTCATGGCCGCTTCCTGGACCATGGCGTCCAAGGCCCTCCGCCCGCTGCCCACGCTGCACGCGGGCGTGAACGAGGAGACACGCGTGCGCCAGCGCTACGTTGACCTCATGGTGCGCGAGGAGGCCCGCCAGATGGTGCGCACGCGCGCGGCCATCACGCGGACCGTCCGGGAGACGCTCAACCGCCACGACTACATCGAGGTGGAGACGCCCGTCCTCCAGCTCGTCCACGGCGGCGCGACGGCGCGCCCGTTCGCCACGCACCTCAACGCGTTCGACCAGAAGATGACCCTGCGGATCGCCCTCGAGCTGTACCTGAAGCGCGCGGTCGTCGGCGGGATCGACCGCGTCTACGAGATCGGGCGCATCTTCCGCAACGAGGGCGTGGATTCCACGCACAGCCCGGAATTCACCATGCTCGAGTGCTACGAGGCCTACGCGGACCAGTTCGTCATGGCGGACCGCATGAAGGAGATGATCCTCGCCTGCGCCGACCTGCTCGGATCGCGCACCATCGAGACGGCGAAGGGCACGATCGAGCTCGACGGCGAGTGGGCGTGGCTCGGCGTCTACCCCGGCCTGTCCACGGCCGTGGGCCAGGAGGTCACGCCCGACACTCCGGTGGAGGAGCTGCGGTCCATCGCCGAGCGGCACGAGGTCTCCCTCGACCCGGCGTGGGGCGCCGAGAAGGTGGTGCTGGAGCTGTTCTCGGAGATCGTGGAGCCCACGCTCATCCAGCCGACCTTCGTCTACGACTACCCGCCGTCCGCCCAGCCGCTCGCCCGCCCGCACCGCGAGGACCCACGGCTGATCGAGGCCTGGGACCTGATCATCGGGGGCATGGAGCGCGGAACGGCCTTCTCCGAGCTCATCGACCCGGTCATCCAGCGCGAGCGGCTCACGGAGCAGTCCCGCCAGGCCGCGGCCGGCGATCACGAAGCCATGCAGCTGGACGAGGACTTCCTCCGGGCACTCGAATACGGTGCCCCTCCCATGGGCGGCATCGGACTCGGAATCGACCGCCTCGTGATGCTTTTCACGAACGTCGGAATTCGCGAGTCGATCCTCTTCCCCATTCTCAAGCCCGAAGGCGGCCAGTAGTCGTGGAATATGTGGCGGTCCTCCTACCCTCAGCCTGCTTGGCAGTGCTTTTCTACTTCGTGATCAAGGCCATATTCAACGCCGACCGGGCCGAACGCGAGGCCATGGCGCGCGCGGAGGAATTGCAGGACGCCGAGGATGCGCGCGACCGCGGGACGGCGGCGGAGGAAAAGGGCGAACAGGAAAGCTAGTGCACATAGAAATGCCCTTCTTTGACCTCGATTGGACGGTGCCGCATAATCATTTATGGGGCATTCAAATCGAAGATTATTAGGAGAGCACCGTGGCACAGAAGGTAAAGATTATTCTCATCGATGACATCGACGGCGGAGAAGCCGACGAAACCGTGCGGTTCGGACTGGATGGCGTGCAGTACGAGATCGACCTCTCGGAGACGCATGCCTCGGAGTTGCGGTCGGCATTGTCCGACTACGTCGGCGCGGCCCGTCGTGGCAGCCAGTCGAAGCAGCGGTCGAACACCTCGAGCGCGGCGTCGTCGTCGCGCAACCAGGAAGCCGCCCAGATCCGTGAGTGGGCGAAGGAGAACGGCTACAACGTCTCCTCCCGCGGACGCGTGAACGGCGAGATCGTCGAGGCGTACCGGGCAGCCCAGCGCTGACCACCCCGAGGAGGCGCCGGGGCGGAAGCCCTCCGGCGTTATCTCGCCTGTGGCGAACACGCGCCCAAAGCACACCCCGTGCCCGTAGCATCGAATTACGCGTTAGCTAGGAGTGTGTGTCTGATGTTTGAAAGATTTACAGATCGTGCCCGTCGAGTTGTTGTGCTGGCCCAGGAAGAGGCCCGCATGCTCAACCACAATTACATCGGCACCGAGCACATCCTGCTTGGCCTGATCCATGAGGGTGAGGGTGTCGCCGCCAAGGCGCTGGAGTCGCTCAGCATCTCGCTGGGTGCCGTGCGGGAGCAGGTCCAGGAGATCATCGGCCAAGGCCAGCAGGCCCCGTCCGGTCACATCCCCTTCACCCCCCGGGCCAAGAAGGTCCTGGAGCTCTCCCTGCGGGAGGCGCTCCAGCTCGGCCACAACTACATCGGCACCGAGCACATCCTGCTCGGTCTCATCCGCGAGGGTGAGGGCGTCGCCGCGCAGGTCCTCGTCAAGCTCGGGGCCGACCTTAACCGTGTCCGCCAGCAGGTCATCCAGCTGCTGTCCGGGTACCAGGGCAAGGAGCCCGCTGCCGCGGGCGGTCCCCAGCAGGAGGGAACCCCTGCCGGATCGGTGGTGCTGGACCAGTTCGGCCGCAACCTGACCCAGGCTGCCCGCGAATCCAAACTCGATCCCGTGATCGGGCGCGAGCAGGAGATGGAACGCGTCATGCAGGTCCTCTCCCGCCGCACCAAGAACAACCCCGTCCTGATCGGTGAGCCGGGCGTCGGCAAGACCGCTGTCGTCGAGGGCCTCGCCCAGGCGATCGTGCGCGGTGACGTCCCCGAGACCATCAAGGACAAGCAGCTCTACACGCTGGACCTCGGGTCCCTCGTGGCCGGCTCCCGGTACCGCGGTGACTTCGAGGAGCGCCTGAAGAAGGTCCTCAAGGAGATCCGCACCCGCGGCGACATCATCCTGTTCATCGACGAGATCCACACCCTCGTCGGAGCGGGAGCCGCCGAAGGTGCGATCGACGCCGCGTCGATCCTGAAGCCCATGCTCGCGCGTGGAGAGCTGCAGACGATCGGCGCGACCACCCTGGACGAGTACCGCAAGCACATCGAGAAGGACGCCGCCCTCGAGCGCCGCTTTCAGCCCATCCAGGTCGCCGAGCCCTCCGTGGCGCACGCGATCGAGATCCTCAAGGGCCTGCGCGACCGCTACGAGGCGCACCACCGCGTCTCCATCACCGACGGCGCGCTGACCAGCGCGGCGACGCTGGCCGAGCGCTACATCTCGGACCGTTTCCTTCCGGACAAGGCGATCGACCTCATCGACGAGGCGGGCGCGCGGCTGCGCATCCGCCGGATGACCGCGCCGCCCGAGCTCAAGGAGATCGACGAGCGCATCGCGGACGTCAAGCGGGAGAAGGAATCGGCCATCGATTCCCAGGACTTCGAGGGTGCCGCGGCGCTGCGCGACAAGGAGCAGAAGCTCCACGACGAGCGCAGCGAGAAGGAGCGTCGCTGGAAGTCCGGGGGACTGGACGACATCGCCGAGGTGGATGAGGAACTCATCGCCGAGGTGCTCGCGAACTCCACCGGTATCCCCGTGTTCAAGCTGACCGAGGCCGAGTCCTCGCGACTGCTCAACATGGAGGCCGAGCTGCACAAGCGGGTCATCGGGCAGAACGAGGCCATCAAGGCCATCTCCCAGGCCATCCGCCGCACGCGGGCCGGCCTCAAGGACCCGAAGCGTCCGGGCGGCTCCTTCATCTTCGCCGGTCCCACCGGTGTGGGTAAGACCGAGCTCGCCAAGGCGCTCGCCGAGTTCCTGTTCGGTGAGGAGGACGCCCTCATCACGCTGGACATGTCCGAGTACTCCGAGAAGCACACCGTCTCGCGGCTCTTCGGTGCCCCCCCGGGCTACGTGGGCTACGAGGAGGGCGGGCAGCTGACCGAGAAGGTCCGCCGCAAGCCGTTCTCGGTGGTGCTCTTCGACGAGGTGGAGAAGGCGCACGCCGATCTCTTCAACTCGCTCCTGCAGATCCTCGAGGACGGTCGGCTGACGGACAGTCAGGGCCGCATGGTGGACTTCAAGAACACGGTGATCATCATGACCACCAACCTCGGTACGCGGGACATCTCGAAGGGCGTCATGACGGGCTTCCAGTCCGGCACCGACACGAGCACGAGCTACAACCGGATGAAGGCCAAGGTGCAGGAGGAGCTCAAGCAGCACTTCCGCCCCGAGTTCCTCAACCGTGTGGACGACACCGTGGTGTTCCCGCAGCTCACGCAGGACGAGATCGTCCAGATCGTGGACCTGTTCCTCGAGCGCCTGAGCGGTCGCATGGCCGACAAGGGCATGTCGATCGAGCTCACGCCCGCAGCCAAGGTGCTCCTCGCGACCCGCGGCTACGACCCGGCGATGGGCGCGCGGCCGCTGCGCCGCACCATCCAGCGCGAGATCGAGGACCAGCTCTCGGAGAAGATCCTGTTCGGCGAGATCAAGTCCGGCGAGCGGATCGACATCGACGTGGAGGGCGAGGGTGCGGAAGCACGCTTCACCTTCATCGGGCACGGCGCTCCCAAGGAGATCGAGGACGCACCGGCAGCACTCGAGGCGACCGTCCCCGAGTAGTTCCGCGCTCCGCTGCGTCAGCATCCGAACCCGCCCTGGTCCGCCAGGGCGGGTTCGCTGTCTCCCGGGGGTGCCCCGGAGCCGAATGAGTGCCCACGGCAACGAGATTCGTCCCTGAGTGAACGCGTGTGACGGCTGCCACAGGCGGTGATAGAGATGGGGGATGACCACCCCCTTCTCATCCCTCGACGACTTCGTCGCCCTGCCCCGCCTGAGCGGGCTCGTCCTCAACCCGGAGGGCTCGCGGCTCGTGACCTCCGTGGCCACCCTCAACCCCAAGAAGACCGCCTACCAGACGGCGCTCTGGGAGGTCGATCCCGCCGGTGAGCACCCGGCCCGGCGGCTCACGCGCAGCTCCGCCGGCGAATCCGGGGCGGCGTTCCTCGCGAGCGGGGACCTGCTCTTCACCTCGTCGCGGCCCGACCCGGACGACGCCGACACCGAGAAGCGTCCGGCACTCTGGCGCCTCCCGGCCGCCGGCGGAGAGGCCTCGCTGGTGCTGACCCGCGAGGGAGGGGTCGCAGGGGTGGCGACGGCCGAGACGGCCGACGTCGTCGTCGTGACCGGCAGTGTGCTCGCGGGGTCGGCGGACGAGGGGGACGACGCCGAACGCCGCACGTCCCGCAAGGAGGCGGGTGTCGCCGCCATCCTGCATTCCGGGTACCCCGTCCGCTACTGGGACGCCGATCTCGGCCCCGACGAGCCGCGCTACTTCGGCATGAAGGACCTCGACGGCGAACGATCCCTCGACGATCTGGTCCCGTCCGCGCGCGGCGGCCTCCGTGACGCCCATCCGATCCTGGACCCCACGGGGACCGCCCTGTTCTCCTCCCTCGCCCTGCCGGAGGAACGCGGATCCCAGCGCTCGGTGCTCGTCCGCGTCGACATCGCCACGAAGGGACTGAGCGTCCTGCTCGACGACCGCGAGAACGACTACACCCCGGGGCCCGTCAGCCCCGACGGACGCTTCCTCGTGGTGATCAGGGACCGGCGCACCACGGTGGATCTCGCACCGCACACCAGCCTGCTCCTGCTCCCGCTGGACGGCGGGGAGCCTTCGGCGCTGGCGGAGGACTGGGATCGCTGGCCGGCGCCCGCGGCCTGGCTGCCCGACGGCTCGGCCGTCGTCGTCACGGCCGACGACGACGGCGCCGCGCCCGTCTTCACCATCGACGTCGCCTCCGGTGCGGTACGCCGGGTGACGGAGGACGCCGCCGCCTACACGGATGTCCGTGTGTCCCCCGACGGGTCGACCGCCTACGCCCTGCGCAGTTCGTATCTCTTCCCGGCCGAAGCGGTCCGCATCGACCTCGCGACGGGCCGGACGGAGCGGCTGCACAACCCGGCGGAGCGCCCCGAGGTCCCCGGCTCGCTCGAGCGGATCGAGTCCGTCGGCGAGGACGGCCAGCCGGTCAGGTCCTGGCTCGTGCTCCCGGAAGGAGCCTCCGCCGACGCCCCCGCACCGGCCCTGCTGTGGATCCACGGCGGGCCGATCGGCTCCTGGAACGCCTGGACGTGGCGCTGGTCGCCGTGGATCATGGCGGCCCGCGGCTACGCCGTCCTGCTCCCCGATCCGGCGCTCTCCACGGGGTACGGCCAGCACATGGTGGACCGCGGGTGGGGGCAGTGGGGCCGCGCTCCCTACACGGACCTGATGGCCGCCACGGACACCCTCGTGGCGCGTGAGGACATCGACAGCACGCGGGTCGCCGCGATGGGTGGCAGCTTCGGCGGCTACATGGCGAACTGGGTGGCCGGGCACACCGACCGGTTCTCGGCGATCGTGACCCACGCGAGCCTCTGGGCGCTCGACCAGTTCGGCCCCACCACTGATGCCGCCTTCTACTGGGAGCGGGAGATGACGCCCGAGGCCAGGGAGGAGAACTCCCCGCACCACCACGTGGGCTCCATCGACACCCCGATGCTCGTCATCCACGGGGACAAGGACTACCGCGTCCCCATCGGGGAGGGCCTCCGGCTCTGGTACGAACTGCTGTCGAAGTCGAAGCTGCCCGCGGGCGAGGGCGGCGAGACGCCGCACCGGTTCCTCTATTTCCCCGACGAGAACCACTGGATCCTGAAACCCCAGCACGCCAGGATCTGGTACGGAGTCGTCGAGGCCTTCCTCGCCACCCATGTCCTGGGCGAGGAGCGGGAACTGCCGCCCGAGCTCGGCCTGTAGGTCCCGCGCGGCCGGGAAGACCCCGGGGAGACCCCGGGGAGATCCCGGGGAGATCCCGGGGAGATCCACGGGGTCTCCCCGGCCCATGGGCCGGGCCGGCAAATCGGCGGTCGCTACCTCTGGACAAGTCTTCTACGCGGCGTAGAATCTGTTCACGTCCGGACTGGACAGATCGGCTTCCTGGGTCCACCGGCGTGCAGGGTTCGACACCACTGATTCCCTCCGAAGGAGCACGTCCATGATTCCAGACTCCCTCACCCAAGGCCAGTTCGATACGGTCTACAACTTCCTCTCGCTCGTCATCGCGGCCCAGCTGTTCACCGCGCTCTTCCTGGTTCTCGCGCTCCAGCGGGTGCTGCCCCGTTACCGGCAGGCGCTGATCATCGCAGCGGTGGTCTGCGGTATCGCGGCCTACCACTACTTCCGCATCTTCGACTCGTTCAGAGAGGCGTTCGTCACCGAAGCCGTCGGTGGCCGGGGGACCTACTCGCAGGCGGCCGGGTCCTCGTTCAACGAGGGATACCGCTACGTCGACTGGCTGCTGACGGTCCCGCTCCTGCTCGTTGAACTCATCGCCGTACTCGCGCTGGCCCGCGCCGTGCAGTCACGGTTGCTGCGGCAGCTCATCCCTGCGGCGGCCCTCATGATCCTCCTCGGGTACCCCGGGGAGATCAGTTCGACGGACGGCGCCCGCGTGCTGTGGGGCGTGCTCTCGACCATCCCGTTCCTCTACATCCTGTACGTGCTGTTCATCGAGCTGACGAAGTCCCTCGACCGCCAGCCTCCGGGCGTCAAGACGCTGATCAGCCGGCTGCGGGTCCTGCTGCTGGTCAGCTGGCTCGTCTACCCCGTGGCCTATGCCCTGCCGCTGCTGGGGATCTCCGGCGCTGACGCCTGGGTGCTCAAGCAGGGCGGCTACTCCCTCGCCGACATCGCGGCGAAGGCGGTCTACGGGCTCATCATCTACCGCCTCGCGAAGCTGAAGTCGTACGAGGACGACCCCGCCTTCGCTGCGATCGAGGGGGGGCACGAGGACGAGGAGGACGACGCACGTCCCGGGCGCCGCAGTGCGGCGGCGGAGTCGCCACGGGGCATCGGTCGCCGGGAGGCGGACGAGGTGGCCTGACCGGGAGATCCATCGGCTCGACGGCCCGGCCGGGAGTTCCCGGTCGGGCCTGCTGCTGTGGCGGGGCTCAGTAGAGTGGGGTGGATGACTGCGTCCTTCACCATCCGCCCCGCCCGCACCTCGGACGTCCCCGCCATCAAGGCGCTCGTCGAGCCCCTCGCCGAGGAACGCATCCTGATGGCGAAGGAGACCGTGGCATACTACGAGGGCCTGCCGGAATTCCGGATCGCGGAATCCGCCGACGGCGAGGTGTTCGGGTGCGGGGCGCTGCACATCATGTGGGAGGACCTCGCGGAGGTGCGCACGCTGGTGACCTCGCCCGCCGCCCGCGGTCGCGGCGTGGGGCACGCCCTGGTGGAGCGGCTGCTGGAGGAGGCGCGCGCCTTCGGTGTCAGCCGGGTCTTCTGCCTGACGTTCGAGGTCGGTTTCTTCCGCCGTCACGGGTTCGAGGTCATGGCCGACCAGTCCGCCGTGGACCCGCGCGTCTACTCCGAGCTCCTCAGGTCGCACGACGAGGGCGTCGCCGAGTTCCTCGACCTCGCCCGGGTCAAACCGAACACCCTCGGCAACACGCGCATGATCCGGGAACTGTGACCCGCCGGACCGCGGCACTGGCCTTTCCGCCGCGGGCAGGGATAAGGTAAGACTGCTTAGCATTCCTCAGGGATGCTGGCAGGCCACCGGAACCGGTGGCCGTACACCGAGCTGAAGGAGGTCCGAATCATGGGACTGGATGACAAGATCGGGAACAAGGGCGAAGACCTGGGCGGCAAGGTCAAGGAAGGCCTCGGCAAGGCCACCGGGAACGAGAACATGGAAGCCGAGGGCCACAAGGACCAGGCCAGTTCGAGCCTCAAGGATGCCGGCGAGAACGTCAAGGACGCCTTCAAGCGCAACTGACGCATCACGGGCCGCCCCATCGGGCGGTCCGGCCACCTGAGGGAGGTGCCCGTTCGGGGCACCTCCCTCAGGCGTTCCATGGCCGCGAACAGGCCTCGGCGCCCTATAGGCAGGGGCAGGAACGGGAGGTAACGTTCACTGTGGCCGGCGTGGTCCATGTGAGGCGGGCTGCAGGCTGTCAAAATGTCCGTTCGCAGTCAAGGAGCAGCGTCATGAAGAAGCTCATCAATGACCCCAAGGCCGTGGTCAACGAGTCGGTCGAAGGATTCGGCATCGCCCACGCCGACCTCGTGACCGTCCACCCCGAGCCCCTGTTCATCACCCGCAAGGACGCACCCGTCCGGGGCAAGGTCGGCCTCGTCTCCGGCGGCGGCAGCGGCCACGAACCGCTCCACGCGGGATTCGTGGGCCGCGGGATGCTGGACGCCGCAGTCCCGGGGGCCGTCTTCACCTCCCCCACCCCGGACCAGATCATCCCGGCGACCACCGCGGTCGACGGCGGGGCGGGCGTCCTGCACATCGTGAAGAACTACACCGGAGACGTGCTCAACTTCGAGACCGCGGCCGAGATGGCCGAAGCGGAGGGTGTCACCGTGCGGTCGGTCCTCGTGAACGACGACGTCGCCGTCGAGGACTCGCTGTACACCGCGGGACGCCGCGGCGTCGGGGGGACGGTCTTCGTGGAGCGCATCGCCGGTGCGGCCGCGGAGCGCGGGGACGATCTCGACGGCGTGACCGCGGTGGCGCAGCGCGTCATCGACAACGTCCGTTCCATGGGTGTGGCGCTCGCGGCGTGCACCGTTCCGCACGCCGGCGTGCCGAGCTTCGACCTCTCAGAGGATGAGATCGAGATCGGGATCGGCATCCACGGGGAGCCCGGACGGCACAAGATCGCGATGGAGAACGCAGACGGCATCACGCAGCGGCTCCTGGATCCCATCGTCGCCGATCTGAAGCTCGCGTCCGGCGACCGGACGATCGTCATGGTGAACGGCATGGGCGGGACGCCCGCCAGTGAGCTGTACATCATGTTCCGCAAGGTCGCCCAGCTGCTCGAGGGGCTCGGCGTGACCATCGACCGCTCCCTGGTCGGCAACTACATCACGGCGCTCGAGATGCAGGGGGCGTCGCTGACCATCCTCCGGGCCGACGACGAGATGCTCGAACTCTGGGACTCGCCCGTGCATACCGCAGCACTGCGCTGGGGGGCGTGAGGATGGCGAAACCCCTGGACACCCGGTGGGCCGTCCTGTGGATCCATGAGGCGGCCCGCGTCATCGCCGAGAACCGAACGCTCCTGATCGAACTCGACAGGGCCATCGGCGACGCGGACCACGGCGAGAACATGGACCGGGGCTTCAGCGCCGTCATCGCCAAGCTCGAGGCCGGGGAGGTCCCGGGTACGCCGGCGGCGGTCCTCAAGCAGGTCGCCATGACGCTGATGTCCACCGTCGGGGGAGCCGCCGGCCCCCTGTACGGGACGGCGTTCCTGCGCGCAGCGAGTTCCCTGGGGGACGCGGAGGAGATCGACGCCGGGGCGGTCGCCGGGATGATCGGGGCCGCGCGTGACGGCATCGTCGCGCGCGGGAAGGCGGAGGTCGGGGACAAGACCATGGTCGATGCCTGGACGCCCGCCACCGACTCGGCCGAGACCGCGGCCCAGGCGGGGGCGAGCGCCGCCGACGTCCTGGCGGCGGCAGCCGCCGCGGCCCACGCCGGAGCCCTCGCGACGGAACCGCTGATCGCCCGGAAGGGCAGGGCGAGCTACCTCGGCGAACGCAGTGCCGGGCATCGGGATCCGGGCGCGGTGTCCACGGCCCTCATCCTGCAGGTCGCCGCGGACACCGCCGGAGGACAGGCCGCATGAGCGTAGGCCTCGTCATCGTGTCGCACAGCGAGAAGATCGCGGAGGGGGTCGTCGACCTCGCGGCGCAGATGGCGCCCGACGTCGTCCTGGCAGCCGCCGGGGGGACGGGCGACGGCGTCGGCCCTGCGCGGATCGGCACGAGCTTCGACCGGGTGCAGGCTGCGATCGAGCGGGCGGACGGCGGTGACGGCGTCGTCATCCTCACCGACCTCGGGTCGGCCGTGATGACCGCCGAGATGGTGCTCGAGTTCCTCGAACCCGAGGTGCGGGAGCAGGTCCGCCTCGCGCAGGCGGCGCTCGTGGAGGGGGCCGTCGCCGCCGCGGTGCAGGCACAGGGCGGATCCTCGGTGGACGACGTCGTGCGGGCGGCCGAAGGTGCCGTCGTCTCGATCCGGCCCGAGGAGCTCGAGCCCTTCGTGACCCATGCCGCTGCCGCGCCGGGGTCCGGCCCGGAGACGACCCCGGAGGGGGAATCGGGGCCGACCGCCCGCGGCTCGTGGACGCTGCCGAACCAGATGGGCCTGCATGCCCGCCCGGCGGCCACGCTCGCCACCGGGCTCGCGGACCTCGACGCGGAGGTCACCGTGAACGGCGTCGACGGCAAGTCGGTCATGCTCCTGATGAGCCTCGGCCTCGGCCAGGGCCGGACGGTCACGGTCGAGGCCGTCGGCCCCGACGCGCAGGCAGCCGTGGACCTCGTCGGCCGGGAGGTCGAGGCAGGGTTCGGCGAACCGGCCTGAGGACGTCCCGGCCGGGATCCATCCGGTCCCGCGCTCGCAGCGGGCCCCGCCTACCCCGGCAGGCGGACCCCGTCGGCCAGTTCCTCGGCGAGCCCGTCGGCCAGGAGTCCGGTGAGGGCCCGTTCGAGCTGCTCGGCCGGTGCCCGCAGTCCGTGCAGGGTCGCCAGGGGGCCCGCCAGGACCGCGGAGGGGCCGGTGGCGGCGTCCGGGGCGCCCATGCCGAGGTCCACGGGCGCTTCCAGGAGGAGGGACCGCGGGATCGGCGCGTCGGTGTGCCGCAGCACCGCGACGATTGCTCCGCGTACCTGCCGGTCGGTCCCGGCCCAGGCCTGGCCCTTCGGGACGTAGTCAGGAGCAGGCCGTCCCGCGGCCACCCAGGCGCAGGCGTCCAGGACGGGACACGCGTCGCACTGCGGGGCCCGGGCCGTGCAGATGACGGCCCCGAGTTCCATCACGGCGGCGTTCCACCGGACGGAGAGCTCCTCGTCGTGGGGCAGGAGTGCCACGGCGCGCCTGGTCTCGGCAGCCGTGAGCGCCGGGGCGGGCAGCGCGCTGCCACCGAAGAGGCGCGCGTGGACCCGGCGGATGTTCGTGTCGACGACGGTCTCCCGCCGGCCGAAGGCGAACGCGGCCACGGCGGCGGCCGTGTAGGTGCCCACCCCGGGCAGGGACAGGAGTTCGTCGTAGCTCGCGGGCACGGCGCCGTCGTGCCGCCCGACGACGGCGGTGGCCGCCGCGTGGAGGCGCAGCGCGCGCCGGGGGTAGCCGAGGCGCCCCCAGTGCCGGACGGCGCTGCCGGGGGGTTCCGCGGCGAGGTCGGCGGGGGAGGGCCAGCGGTCGAGCCACTCGTGCCAGACCGGGAGGACCCGGACCACGGGGGTCTGCTGCAGCATCACCTCGCTGACGAGGATGCCCCAGGCGGAGCAGCCGGGATCCCGCCACGGGAGATCACGTGCCGAGTCGGTGAACCAGTCGGTCACCCGGCCGTGCAGTGCGGACAGGGTCGGTGGTGCCGCGTCGATCGCGTCCGTGGGTCGCGCGGGACCGGTGGGCGTCGCGGTGCCGGTGTTCATGGGTGCTCCTGGGTTCTCGTCGTGAATACTCTATCCACCGGCATGGCGCCCGGAAGAACGAAGGACCCCCTAGCCTTGATGGATGGCATCGACGGATCACGGTACGGACGGACCGACAGGCGGTGGCGGGCGGCGGCCCGGCCCCGGCGTGTACCGACGCCGCCGACTGGCAGTGGCCATCCTGGTGCTCTTCGTCGTGGCCGCGCTCGCCGTCGGGGGTGCCGCGATGGCAGGGCTCTTCGGACGGGAGGACAGCGCCGGCGACCCGTCCTCGGGCGGATCGGCGTCCTCGGCGACAGGCCCCCCCTATTCCGCGAGCCGGACGCCGCCGAGCCCGGCTCCGTCCACGACGCCGGCATCCCCCAGCCCCGACTCCACGCCCGGCCCCACCGCCACCCGCAGCCCGTCGCCGTCGTCGGGCACGTGCGATCCCGCCGACGTGGTGGTCGCTGCAGGGACGGACCAGGGCGCCTACGCGCCGGAGGTGGACCCGGTCCTGTCCCTGATCATCCGCAACGGGGGGAGGACGGCGTGCACGGTGAACGTGGGGACCTCGCAGATGGAGTTCGTGCTCACCCGAGGTGCCGAACGCGTGTTCTCGTCGATCGACTGCCAGGAGTCCTCGGAGGACCTCGACCGCGTCATCGAACCGGGCGGCGAGGAGCGCGCGATCCTCGAGTGGGCGCGCAACCGTACGGTACCCGGGTGCACCGTCGTGGAGGAGGAGCCGGTGAAGGGGACCTACACCCTGGTCACGCGGCTGGGCGCCAGGAGCAGCGCACCGGTGACGTTCACGCTGCAGTAGGCGGCCGGCGCGTCGGGGGTCTGCGGCGGGTACCTACATGAAGCGGTCGAGCAGGCTCGTCTCCGCGATGCGCGACAGCCCCTCGCGGACCGTGCGTGCGCGCTGCTCGCCGATGCCGTCGACCGCCATGAGGTCCTCGATATTGGCGGCCATGAGGTTCTGCAGCCCGTCGAAGTGCTCCACCAGCCGGTTCGCGACGGCGGGCGGCATGGCCTTGATACCGGAGAGCAGGCGGTAGCCCTTCGGCTGGATGACCGCCTCCAGGGAGTCGAGCGAGGGGTTGAAGCCCAGCACGCTGGCGATGGTGCCCAGGTCGATGAGGTCGGTCGAGCTGAAGCCCTGCAGCGTCGCCACGCGCTCGTCGACCGGCGCCGTACTGCTGCCGAGGTCCATGTAGTCGCGCAGCACCATCTCACTGCCGGGGCCGAGGCCCGTGGTGAGCTCCTCGACCTGCAGCGAGAGCAGGCGGCCGTCGACGCCGAGTTCCAGCACGTACTGCGAGATCTCCTCGGAGATCCTGCGCACCATCTCCTGGCGCTGCAGGGTGACGGCGACGTCGCGTACCGTGACCATCGCCTCGATCTCGAGGGCGGACAGCGAATTGGTGACCTGGTCGAGCCGCGCGCGGTACCGCTCGAGGGTTGCCAGCGCCTGGTTGGCTCGGGCGAGCACCGGCTCGGAGCCCTCGAGGACATGGCGGAGGCCGTCGATGTACAGGGCGATGATCTGCATCGACTGGCTGACGCTGATCACCGGGAGCCCGGTCTGCTTCGCGACCCGCTCCGCGGTGCGGTGCCGTGTCCCGGATTCCTGCGTCTCGATGGTGTGGTCGGGTACCAGTTGCACCGCGGCGCGGAGGATCTTGCTCGCGTCCTTGTCGCAGACGATCGCACCGTCCATCTTCGCGAGTTCGCGCAGGCGCGTAGGGGAGAACTCGATCCCGATGTCGAACCCGCCGGAACAGATGGAATCCACGGTGCGGTCGAAGCCGAGGACGATCAGCGCACCTGTCCGTCCCCGCAAGATTCGCTCAAGACCGTCGCGTAGGTGCGTGCCCGGGGCTACTCTGGCGAGGGTGGCTTTGAGCGAGTCCTCCGGACTACGAACCATGGCCCCATCCTTTCACCGCCCGCGCTACTGAAGGCCCGGCGCAGTCGGGCGGCCGCCGTCGAGCCTGGACGGCGTGCATCGGCTCCTGGCGTAGCGCCAGGGCCGAAGCCAATACTACTGGGGCGCACAAAATCCTCCGTATCGGCCGGAGTCGCAGATTCGTAACACCCTCCGTCCCGTGTCCGGGTCCGGGGCGGTGCCGTCAGAACAGCAGTGCCAGCGCCTCCGCGAGCGTCGAGACCTCCCGCACGGAGAAGCCCTTCGGAACGGGCCCCGTGCCGGCAGGCGAGGCGGGGACGATCGCGTGCGTGAAGCCGAGGCGCTGCGCCTCCTGGATGCGCCGGCCGATGCCCGGGACCGGGCGCACCTCGCCCGCGAGACCTACCTCCCCGAATGCGACCAGCCGTGCGGCCAGCGGCTGGTCCGTCTTCGCGCTGGCGATCGCCAGCGCCACGGCGAGGTCGGTGGCGGGCTCGCTCAGCCGGACCCCGCCGACCGTCGCGACGTAGCTGTCGTCCTTGTGCAGGTTGACCGATGCGCGGCTCTGCAGCACGGCCAGCAGCATTGCGACACGGGAGCTGTCGAGCCCGCTGGTGGCGCGCCGCGGCTGGGAGTTGGGCGATTCGGCGAGCAGGGCCTGCACTTCCGCCAGAAGGGGGCGCCGGCCTTCCAGCGTCACCGTGATGCACGTCCCGGACACCGGATCCTTGGTGCGGGACACGAAGAGGCCGCTGGGGTCGGCCAATCCCTCGATACCGCCGTCCGTGAGGTCGAAGCATCCCACCTCGTCCGTGGGCCCGTACCGGTTCTTCACCGCACGCAGGAGGCGCAGGCGCGAGTGGCGCTCGCCCTCGAACTGGCACACGACGTCGACGAGGTGTTCGAGGAGCCTCGGCCCGGCGATGGAACCGTCCTTGGTGACGTGCCCCACGAGCAGCGTGGTCATGCCCCGGGCCTTCGCCTCCCTGATGAGGGACGCCGCGACCTCCCGCACCTGCGTCACCCCGCCGGCGCTGCCGTCCACCGCGGCGCTGCTGAGCGTCTGCACGGAGTCGACGATGAGCAGTGCGGGGTCCACCTTCTCGACCTGGCCGAGAGCCTGACCCAGATCCGTCTCCGCGCTCAGGTACAGGGAGTCGGCGACGGCGTCGATCCGGTCCGCGCGCAGCTTCACCTGGGCGGCCGATTCCTCGCCGGTCACGTAGAGGACGTTCTTGCCGAGCCGCGCGACCCGCGCGGCGACGTCGAGCAGGAGGGTCGACTTGCCGACGCCGGGTTCCCCGGCGAGGAGGATCACGGCGCCGGGCACCAGCCCGCCGCCGAGGACGCGGTCGAGCTCGTCGATCCGGGTGGGCTGGAATCCGGACAGTGTCGCGTCGACGTCGGCGATCCGCCGGGCCGGCGTGGTGACCGCCGTGGCGGCGGTGGTGCGCGCGACCACCTGGCCGGTCTCCTCGACGGTGCCCCACGCCTGGCACTCGCCGCAGCGACCCACCCACTTCGCGGTGGTCCACCCGCATTCGGCGCAGCGGTAGCTCGGGGTGTTGCTGCGGCCCGCGCGAGCGGCAGGGGAGGTCTTCGTGGCCATTGCTTCAGGCTACCGGCGGCCACCGACAGGACAGGCCACGCCGGCGGTCCTCAGAGCCGCGGCAGGTAGTCGGCGGCGTCCTCGTGCGGGAGGCCCGTGGCGCTGAGCAGGTCCACGATGAGCGGCCGGAGGAGGAGGACGAGGCCCTCACCCTCGAGCCGGCTGATGTGGAGCGTCGTCGGATGGAGGTCCGTCGCGACGGCCGCCAGTTCGTTGCGTGCCTGCCGTCTGTTGAGGCGCCGCTCGGCGGAGTCGCTGGCCGACAGCGCGCGGCTCAGCACGTCGACGGCGTCGGCCGTGTCCTCGAGGGACTGGCTCAGGGCCTCGATCGCCTCGTCGGTGAGCGCCGCGTGGTTGATGACGGACGTCAGGCGGCGCGAGAACACGCGGCTGTTGCGGATGGCGAGGTCGATCGAGTCGATCGCGTCCCCCAGGGAGCCGAGTTCCTCGCGGTGGCGCCGGTATGCGGGGGAGATGCGGGCCACCTCCCGGGCGGACTTCATGCTGCCGGTCAGGCCGTCCAGCTGGGACTGGCAGTTCCGCGCGCGGATCAGTGCGTGCCAGGCCAGGGTGGAGTCGCTCTTCCGGAGGGCCGAGGCGCCGTCACGGAGCACGCCGGAGAGCTCGTCGAGGAGCCCGCGCACGTTCGTCTTCGGCTCGCGGCGCGGGTCGCGGGGCAGGAACACGGTGATCGCGAGCGCGAACAGGCCACCCACGATGGCGTCGGCGCTGCGTGTGAACGGTCCGCCCTCCGGCGCCGGGAGCAGCACCACCAGCAGGGACTGCAGCCCGAGCTGCGTCGTGAAGATCGTGCCGCTGTCCAGGAACCGGGCCAGCAGGATCGAGATGAACAGCACGACGGCGGCCTGCCACAGGCCGGTGCCGAACAGGGTGAGCAGGAGGTCGCCCACGGCGATGCCGAGGGTGCAGCCGATCGCCACCTCCAGGACGCGCCGCAGGCGGGGATCCCGTGAGAAGCCCAGCGCGATCATCGAGGACGTCGCCGCGAACAGCGGGCCGTTATGGCCGAGGACCTGCTCCGCGAACGCATAGGCGCCCACCGCGCAGACGGTCATCTGCAGGGCGGTGACCACGGAGTTCCCGCTGCGCTTGAGGCCGATCCGGGTGCGCTTGCGCAGGAAGGCCAGCGTGGTGGACATTCCCTGGCGCGGCGGCATGGACCCAGTCTAGGAGGTGGGCCACCCACCGGGATGTCGCGGCTTCGACGGTGGCGAAGGGGCGTGACCGGGGAATGGACCGGCGCTGTTCACCTTCCGTTAACGTTCCTTCGTCAGTCTCTTCACCTGCACTGCCTAGCTTCGATGATGTACAGGAACGCGTACATCTCCCGAGTGCCTCCCGTGCACCGATGAATTACATCCCTGGAAGGGGCAAAATCTAGTGAAGGCTCTTCGCTTTGGCCGCGCTGCGGCAGTTATCTCCGTAGCCGCGCTGGCGCTGACCGCATGTGGTTCCGACAACGCCACGGGCGAGCCCGCCGCCGAGGGACCCGCATCCTCCGCCGCAGGCACGGCCGTGACCGGCACCCTGACCGGCATCGGATCGTCCGCGCAGAACTCGGCGATGGAGGCCTGGAAGACCGGGTTCGAGTCCGCCAACGAGGGCGCGATGGTGCAGTACTCCCCGGATGGTTCCGGCGCGGGCCGCAAGGCCTTCCTGAGCGGCGGCGCCCAGTTCGCCGGCTCGGATGCCTTCCTCAAGGACGACGAGATGACCCAGGCGCAGGAGGTCTGCGGCCCGGACGGCGCGATCAACGTCCCCGTCTACATCTCCCCGATCGCGGTCGCCTTCAACCTCGAGGGCGTCACCGACCTGAACCTCGACGCGCCCACCATCGCGAAGATCTTCAAGAAGGAGATCACCACCTGGAGCGACCCGGCGATCGCCTCCCAGAACGAGGGCGTCGAACTCCCCGACACCCCCATCACCGTCGTCCACCGTTCGGATGACTCCGGCACCACCGAGAACTTCACCGAGTACCTCGCCGCTGCCGCTCCCGAGGACTGGACGTACGAGGCCGACGGCGCCTGGCCCGCCGATCTGCAGTCCGAGAACGCCAAGGGCACCTCCGGTGTCGTCCAGACGGTCACCTCGACCGACGGTGCCGTCACCTACGCCGATGCCTCCGCCGTCGGAGACCTCGGCAAGGCCAAGGTGAAGGTCGGCGAGGAGTACACCGAGATCAGCTCCGACGCTGCGGCCAAGGCCGTCGAGGTGGCGACCCCCGTCGAGGGCCGTTCCGAATTCGACATGTCCCTCGAGCTCGAGCGTGACACCACCGAGTCCGGCGCCTACCCCGTCGTCCTCGTCAGCTACCACGTGTACTGCACCTCCTACGACAGCCAGGAGACCGTCGACCTCGTGAAGGCGTTCGGGACCTACGTCGTCAGCGAGGAAGGCCAGGCGGAAGCCGAGGCGTCCGCGGGCAACGCTCCGCTGTCGTCGACCCTGAGCGAGCAGGCCACGGCGGCCATCGAGTCCATCAAGGTCGCCTCCTAGCGAAGGCCCCCGGTCCCGTCTGGTCTAATGGAGACCGGGCGGGACCGTCCGCCGTTCACGGCTGGAATCAGCAGTGACCTTCCCTCCTCGGCCCGGCCCCCGGGCTGTCACTGCATTCGAATCGACCGCCTGGAAGGCAAAGACGTGTCAACCAATTCGCTGAAAGCCTCGACAGATCGGGGCCGTGCAGGCGACAGGATCTTCTCCGGGATATCCCTCACCGCCGGCATCCTGATCCTGGCAGTGCTCTTCAGCGTCGCAGTGTTCCTGCTCGTACAGGCCGCACCGACCTTCACCGCCGATCCCGCGGAGATCACGGGCGGCAACGGCTTCGCCGCCTACATCTTCCCGATCGTCATCGGCACGATCATCGCCGCGATCATCGCGCTGATCATCGCGACGCCCATCGGCATCGCCGTCGCCCTGTTCATCTCGCACTACGCGCCGCGACGGCTCGCGCGGGCCTTCGGGTACGTCATCGACCTGCTCGCGGCCATCCCGTCTGTGATCTACGGCGCCTGGGGCTACATCGTCCTCGCCCCGCAGCTCGCCAAGGTCTACGCCTGGCTCGCCGAGAACCTCGGCTGGATCCCCATCTTCACGGGGCCCGCGAGCCAGACCGGCAAGACCATGCTCACCGCGGGGATCGTGCTCGCGGTGATGGTCATCCCGATCATCACCTCCCTCAGCCGGGAGATCTTCCTGCAGACCCCCAGCCTCCACGAGGAGGCGGCCCTCGCGATGGGCGCCACCCGGTGGGAGATGGTCCGCATGGCGGTCCTGCCCTTCGCACGCCCCGGCATCATCAGCGCGACCATGCTCGGCCTCGGCCGCGCACTCGGGGAGACCATGGCCGTGGCGCTGGTCCTCTCACCCGGCGCACTCGTTGCCAGCCTCGTGAAGACGGGCAACCAGACCATCGCCGCCGAGATCGCCCTGAACTTCCCGGAAGCCTTCGGCCTGCGGCTCAACGAACTGATCGCGGCGGGCCTCGTGCTCTTCGTGATCACGCTGATCGTCAACATGATCGCCCGGTTCATCATCACCCGGCACAAAGAATTCTCGGGAGCTAACTAAATGGCAGCGAACCAGACGCTCCAGCGTCGTCAGTCCCAGCTGACGCGCGGACACCTCCCGTCGTACGCCGTGTGGGTCGTGCTCGCAGCCTCCGTCGTCCTCGGTGCGGCGCTGTCCGCCCTGATCGGGTTCAGCGTCGTCGGCTGGGCCGTCATCTCCGCCGTCGTCTTCGTCATCGCGGCCACCATCGTCACCGCGGTGGGCGAGGGCGAGCGCAAGGCCAAGGACCGGCTCGTCACGTTCCTCGTCTACGGTGCCTTCCTGATCGCGCTGCTCCCCCTCGTGTCGGTCCTGTGGACCGTCCTCGAGCGCGGCGTGCCGGGCCTGAGCTACAACTTCCTGTTCACCTCGATGAACGGCGTGACCGGCGCCGTGGACAACCAGTCGGTCGAGAACGGCACTCCGGTGCTGGGCGGCGCCTACCACGCCGTGCTCGGCACGCTGCAGATCACTTTCTGGGCCACCCTGATCTCCGTGCCCATCGGCCTGCTCACCGCCGTCTACCTCGTCGAATACGGAGAGGGCAAGAGCCTCACGAAGGCCATCACGTTCTTCGTCGACGTCATGACCGGCATCCCCTCGATCGTCGCGGGCCTGTTCGCGGCGGCCCTGTTCACGCTCCTGTTCGGGCCCGGTACCCGTACGGGATTCGTGGCCGCCGTCGCCCTGTCCGTCCTCATGATCCCGGTGGTGGTCCGCTCCACCGAGGAGATGCTGAAGATCGTGCCGAACGAGCTCCGGGAAGCCGCCTATGCGCTGGGCGTCCGCAAGTGGCGCACCATCACCAAGGTGGTCATCCCCACGGCGATCTCCGGTATCGCCTCCGGCGTAACCCTGTCGATCGCCCGTGTCATCGGTGAGACCGCGCCTATCCTTGTAACGGCGGGATTCGCGAGCTCCATCAACTGGAACGTCTTCAGTGGCTGGATGAGCACGCTGCCCACCTTCATCTACTACCAGATCCTCACGCCGACGTCTCCGACGGCGCCCGATCCGAGCACCCAGCGCGCCTGGGCTGCGGCGCTCCTGCTGATCCTGATGGTGATGCTGCTGAACCTGGTCGCCCGCCTCGTCGCCCGCATGTTCGCCCCCAAGACCAGCCGCTGACCGCCCGCGGACACCGACCCGAAGGAACCAATGTCCAATCGCATCGACGTCAAGGACCTGAACGTCTACTACAGCAAGTTCCTTGCCGTGGAGGACGTCAACATCGTCATCGAAGCCCGTTCAGTGACGGCGTTCATCGGTCCCTCGGGCTGCGGCAAGTCCACCTTCCTCCGCACCCTCAACCGCATGCACGAGGTCATCCCGGGCGCCCGCGTCGAAGGTGAGGTGCTGCTGGACGGCGACAACCTGTACGACTCGGACGTCGACCCGGTGACCGTGCGCGGACGGATCGGCATGGTGTTCCAGCGGCCCAACCCGTTCCCCACGATGTCCATCCGGGACAACGTGCTGGCCGGCGTGAAGCTCAACAACAAGCGCATCAGCAAGTCGGATGCGGATGCCCTCGTCGAGAAGTCACTGCGTGGCGCGAACCTGTGGAACGAGGTGAAGGACCGTCTCGCCCGTCCGGGCTCGGGCCTCTCCGGCGGCCAGCAGCAGCGCCTCTGCATCGCCCGCGCCATCGCGGTCTCGCCCCAGGTGATCCTGATGGACGAGCCCTGCTCGGCGCTGGACCCCATCTCCACCCTGGCCATCGAGGATCTCATCAACGAGCTCAAGGCCGAGTACACCGTGGTGATCGTCACCCACAACATGCAGCAGGCGGCTCGCGTGTCCGACAAGACGGCGTTCTTCAACATCGCCGGAACGGGCAAGCCGGGCAAGCTCATCGAGTACGGCGAGACCACCACGATCTTCAACAACCCTGCCGTCCAGGCCACCGAGGACTACGTCTCCGGCCGCTTCGGATAGGGGCATGCCGCGACGGCGGCAGGACGACGGCGGCTCCCGAGGGGGCCGCCGTCGTCGTCTCCGGCGGCTCCGGTGCGGTCGGCGCCGGCCTACAGGAGCGGGCTGAGCGCCAGGAAGAAGACGGCCCCCAGGAGAGCGGTGGCCGGGGCCGTCGCCAGCCATACGGCGAGGATCCGGACCACCCGGGGTCGCTGGACGGAGGCGAACCGCTGGTTCGCACCGGCGCCGACGATCGCCGCGGCCATCGTATGCGTGCTCGACAGCGGCATGTGCAGGGAGATGGCGCCGATGAACAGCATCGCCGAGCTCACGCCCTGCGCCGTCATGCCGCGCAGCGGATCGATGTGCACCAGGCGGTTGCCGAGCGTGTGGGTGATGCGCCACCCGCCGAAGAGGGAGCCCGCGGCCAGGAGCACGGCGGCGAACAGCTGGACCCACAGGGGCATCTCGGAGCCTGCCGCGTACCCCGAGCCGACCAGGGCCAGCAGGATGACCGCCATGGTCCGTTGCCCGTCCTGGAGACCGTGCCCCAGCGCGAACGTCCCGGCCAGGACGGACTGCGCCATGCGGTTCCCACGGTTCACCTTCGCCGGAGATCCGTGGCGCAGCAGCCACATGGCCGGGAAGACCGCCGCGTAGGCGAGGAGGTACGCGACGATCGGCGAGAGCACGAGCGGCACGGCGATCTGCAGCAGGAGTGCCTCACCGGCGCCGCTCATCGCGGGCCCGCTCGTCAGCTGTGACGCGATGCCCGCGCCGAGGATTCCTCCGAGGAGCGCCTGGGTCGACGACGACGGCATGCCGCGGTACCAGGTGACCACGCCCCAGAGGCAGGCGGCGAGCAGCGCCGCCATGAGGATCGCGAGCCCGGTGGCGCCGGCGGGGAGGCCGATGGCGGCTTCCGCGAAGAACAGCGCCAGCGCCGTGCCGAGCAGGGCCCCGATGAAGTTGAAGAGGGCCGCGACCAGGACGGCGACGGTGGGCGTGAGCGCCCGGGTGCGCACCGCGGCGGCCACCGAGTTGGACACGTCATGGAAGCCGTTGAGGAAAGCGAACCCGCCTGCGGCGATGACGACCGCGCCGAGGAGGAGCTGCTCCACCTACGATTCCTTGACGAGGATGCTGCCCACCTGGGTTGCCACCCGCCGGATGTCCCGCGTGACGTCGACGAGCTGGTTGGCGACGTCGCGGTGCCGCGCGTAGACGAGCGGCTTGTGGTCGTCGAGGAGTTCGGCGCACCAGCTGCGGTGCGTCCGTTCGGCGCGCCGGGCCAGTCGCAGGATCTCGATCCAGTACTCCTCGAGGTCGTCCATCGAGTTCAGGCGCTGCATGGCCACGGCCGTCAGCTCGGCCTGCCGGTTGATCACCTCGAGCTGGTCGGCGGCCCGATGGCTGAGCTTGCTCAGCTTGTAGAGGGCGATCAGCTCGCCGGCGCCGTCGAGCTTCTCGATGGCCTCGTTGAGCAGGCGGGACAGGGCGTACAGGTCCTCGCGGGGCAGCGGATTGATGAAGGAGGTCCGCATGGAGGTCAGGAGGGCGAAGTGCAGGTCCATCGACGCCGACTCGTGCTGGTGGAGCTCCTCCGACAGGCGGTCGTACTCCTGGGTCGAGGCGCCGAGGATGGCGGACATGGTCCCGACCCCGAGCACGAGCTGCCGGGCCATGCGCGAGAGGAGTTCCAGCCCAGTGTTCTCCTGCGGGAAGAGGCGTAGTTTCACGGAGTCTTCCTCGGAGGACAAGGGGCTGTCAGCGTGCCGACGGTGGCCGCGCTGGATGCTGGAGGGCAGAGTAGTGGCGTCGAACCGGGAGCGCCTCTCGGCGGAAGGCCGCTCAAAGCGGCTGAGTGTTGAAGCCCGGGGGTTCCACGGTCCGACGCCGACTTAAGTCTTGCCGTCCCCGGAGCCGCTGTCAACATCGGCTGCAGCCGAGCGCTTCAGTCGAGCTCCCCGCGCCGCCAGGACGCCGCGGCGTGCTCCAGATCCTCGGCCGTCTTGATGAGCTGGTGCGAGTTGCGGGTGAGTTTCGAGGCGTGGGTGCCGTTGTCGGCCTCGGCGTCGTCGGCGTGGTTCGCCTGTCCGAGCGCGACGACCCGGCAGAACGCGGCGAAGCGCTCGAGGGCGACGTCGAACTCCCCCTCGAAGGCTCCGGACAGGATGGTGTCGGCCATCGCGGCCATCTCCGCGGCACCCGGAGGCTCGGCGACACCGGCCACGACCTGCGAGACCTGCGCGGCCTCCTTGCCCGAGGCGAAGTACGAGGCCATGCGCTCGGGGTTCTGCTGGGTGGCCGCACGGAGGGCGTAGAGGCGCCACAGCGCGCCGGGCAGTGATCGCGGCGGGCTCGCGGCCCACATCTCCGCGATCGCGTCCAGGCCCTGCTGGTCGGCCAGTTCGACGAGCCGGCGCGTCACGTCCGGGTCCTCGGAGTCGCGCCCGTGATGGACCAGGGCATGGGCGGCCATGTGGGCTGCTTCGGAGACCCTCGACGGATCGATCCCCCCCGCGAAGACCTCGAAGTCCGCGGGCGCGAAGGGCTTCGGCTTGTGGGGCCGCGGGCTGTTGTTCTTATATTCGCCGTCCATGGAATGAGGATACTCCTGGGCGATTTCAGGCTGGAAGGCGGTGCCCCTGGGGCAGTCCTCGGGCCGGTGGCGATTGCGATAAAGTAAGCTCGTCGGCGCCCGACGGCGGCATCCACGGATGCGATGTCCGGGTGCGCGGCGTGGGCCCTTAGCTCAGTTGGCTAGAGCAACGGACTTTTAATCCGTGGGTCGTGGGTTCGAGCCCCACAGGGCCCACCAGCAGGTGGGAGGGGTCCCGGCCCGGCCGGGGCCCCTTCCGCTGCCCGGGGTCTTCTCCTGGACCGGCGCTAGCCGGACATGTCGTGGACCACGAAGGCGGCGAGGAAACCGAGCGCCGTGATGAGTCCCGTCAGCATGTGCTGGCGCTCGAAGGCTTCCGGGATCATCGTGTCGGCGATCATCGCGAGGATCGCGCCGGCAGCGATGGCCGTGATGAAGGCGATCGTGACCCCGGAGGCGCCGGCCAGCAGGGAATAGCCCACCAACGACGCGATACCGGACACGACCGCGATGCCGCCCCACAGTCCGAACACGTAGCGCGCGCTTCGCC
Source organism: Arthrobacter sp. CAN_A2 (assembly GCF_015752045.1). Classification (NCBI taxonomy): domain Bacteria; kingdom Bacillati; phylum Actinomycetota; class Actinomycetes; order Micrococcales; family Micrococcaceae; genus Arthrobacter; species Arthrobacter sp. CAN_A2. The sequence continues at coordinate 226,195 of NZ_JADOUS010000005.1, read as the reverse complement.
CGGAACCCTTCATGCCGGCCGTGCTCGAAAGCCCCTCGGGGACGTTCGAGATGAAGATCGCGACCAGGACGGCGGGGTTCACGGAGCCGCCCGCGACGAGTCCGAGCCCGAGGACGACCGATTCCGGGATGCCGTCGAGCAGCGCCCCGAGCGCGATCGCGTTGCCGCTGCCCGCCACCTCGTCCTCCGAGGGCTGCTGGCCGCCTGATCTCTTGCGGTGCTGGGCTCCCAACCGGGCCAGCGCTCCATTGGCGCCCACGTAGGTCACCGCGCCGACGAGGAAGCCCGTGGTCGTCGGCACGATCCCGCCCACATCCTGCGCCTCGCCGACGAGTTCGAAGGCCAGCGCCGAGATGAGGACGCCGGCACCGAAGGCCATCACGAAGGCCACGGCCTGCGGAGGTACCGTCCATCTCCAGGCGATGCCCGCTCCGATGAGCAGCGCCCCTCCGGCGATCGCGCCCCAGGCGAACGCCTGCATCCATACGGGCACGGGGCCCCCTTTCCGATCTCTTCGAGCACGACTTGCCGGGCGTCCCGATGAGCTGCCCGGCCGATCCTGTCCCAGCCTGTCACAGCCCGACGCCCTGCGATCCGAGGCAGCAGGAAGTCCCTCGGCGATCGGGGATTGACTCGGGGCGCCCGCTCGTTTGAACTGGAAGGAGCCATTGCTCGGTGGCGAGCCGGAAGGCCCGCCGAGCCGCAGCGGAGAGGGATTCATGGACGCCGTCGCCCTGGTGGGTAGCCTGGCCGCCTGTGCCGCCATGGTCGGTGCCGCGGCGCTGACCGCGTGGCGGATCGATGCCGTCTCCCGGCGCGGCGGCGAAGCGGACGACCCCTTCTGGCTCGCCTTCGGCGGGGCCGTGGTCATCGCGGGCGCCGGCGTCGTCGCCGGGGCCCTTGGAGCGGCGTGGCCGGCCCTCGCGGTGGGTATCACCTCCGCCGGTGCGGCCGTCGCCTGGACCTGGCGCCGCCATGGCCGGCGGCGGCGCCAGGCTGAGGAATCCTCGCGGGCGGCGGCGAGGCGGGATCTGCAGCACCGCCACGAGGACGTGCTGCGGCGCTGGGCGGACTACGACGTCGATCCGGGCAAGGCCATCCACTATCCGGGGATGCACGACCCGGGGAACCCTGCCGTACGCCCCCTGGTGCGGGCCGTCCGTGCTGCCGGGTCGGCCCGCGACGCCGTCACGTCCTCCCCGCTCGACGAGGCGGCGGCGGTGGGATACGCGGTCGCAGTGGCCCGGCTGGAGCAGGCGCTCGATGCGGCCGAGAGGGACCTCGGCGCCCTCGGGGCGCGAGGCCCGGGACGGCATCGGGCCACCCCTGGTCGACCTTGAATCGTTACCTTCGGGCCGGCTCCAGGACGCTTTCCGCCGTTAGGATCAAGTTACCGAAGCGAACCATTCGGGGACGGCGCGCACACGGGGCGGCGCCGTCTCCCCGACCCGAGGAGGGAAGCGATGCGACTGACAGCGCGCTGCGCCATCGGCCTGATGGCCGTCTCGCTCCTCGTCGTACCCGCGCCCCTCGCGGTCGCGAATCCGGGGGACGACACACGCGCCGTACTCCGCGCCGGCACCCAGGGCGCCCTGCAGGAGGTCCGCTTCGCCACGTACAACGCGAGCCTGAACCGGTCAGCGGCCGGCGAGCTCGTCCGGGACCTCGGGACGCCCGGCAACGCGCAGGCGACGGCGATCGCCGAAGTCCTCCAGATCAACAGGCCGGACGTGGTGCTCCTCAACGAGTTCGACTACGTCGCGGGGAACCGGGCCGCCGACCTGTTCAACGACAACTACCTCTCGGTCGGCCAGAACGGCAAGGCCCCGCTCGACTACCCCTATGTGTACACGGCGCCGTCGAACACCGGTGCTCCCAGCGGGTTCGACCTGAACAACGACGGCTCCGTGGGCGGAGCCGACGACGCCCTGGGCTTCGGCGTGTTCGAGGGCCAGTACGGTATGGTCATCTACTCCCGGTATCCCATCCTCACGGAGTCGGTGCGGACCTTCCGGAACTTCCTGTGGAAGGACATGCCCGGCGCGCTCCTTCCCGACAACCCCGCCACGGACGCGCCGAGGGACTGGTACTCCGCCAGCGAGCTCGCCGCGCTCCCGCTGTCCAGCAAGTCCCACTGGGACGTGCCCGTGAGCGTGGGCGGCACGACCGTCCACGTCCTGGCGAGCCACCCCACACCTCCCGTCTTCGACGGCGTGGAGGACCGCAACGGCAGGCGCAACAGCGACGAGATCCGCTTCTGGTCCGACTACGTCACCAGCGGGTCCGACGCCTCCTACATCTACGACGACGCCGGGGCGGCCGGGGGACTCCAGCGCGGCGAACGCTTCATCGTCATGGGGGACCAGAACAGCGACCCGCTCGACGGCGACTCGCTGGGGGGCTCGATCGATCAGCTGCTCGGCAACAAACTGGTGCAGGACCCGCTGCCGTCGTCGAACGGAGGCACCGAGGCCTCGGCGTTCCAGGGCGGCGCGAACGCCGTCCACCGGAGCGATCCCGGGTTCGACACCGCGGATTTCGAGGATCTCGACGCCGGCAACATCCGGGCCGACTACGTGCTCCCGTCCCGTACCCTGCGGGTCGCTGCGGCGGGGGTGTTCTGGCCGCGGGCGGGCATGCCCGGGTCGGAACTGACCGGGATCTTCCCCTTCCCCACGAGTGACCACCGTCTTGTCTTCGTCGACGTCGCGCTGCACGGCATCCGCCGTCGCTAGATCGGACAGGCCCGGCTCGCCCGGCACCTTGTCCGGCCGCTTCGGCCGGGTGTACGGTCATGGGCATGAGGACACTTCTTTTCCAGTAGAGAGCCGGCTCCGGCCGAGTTCCGCGCCACTTGTCGATGACACCCTCCAAGGGCGCCCACTGAATCTGTCCGGTCCTCCCGGCGCGATCCCCGCGGTCCTCCTGCGTCCCGTGCCGACCTGTCCAGACACGTTCCGCGGGCGTTCCTACCCGAAAGGAACACCATGACCAGCACGCCCCAGAACCACCAGCCCCAGGATGACGCGTCGGCCGCCGAGGCCGGCAGGACCCCCGCGGGGGCCGGCGCCAGGAAACTGCAGGACGACCCCAGGGCGCGGCTCGCGCTGGCGAAGAAGAACAACGCCGCCGGTCCCGCTGCTGCGACCGGGGCCGGCCACGCCAAGGCCGCGCACGAGAGCAGCAAGCAGGGAAAGAAGGAGAAGAAGGTCCGCTGGTAGGCCCGCCGTGGGCGGCGCGCGCCGCCGCGAGGGAATGCCGTTAAGTGGAGCTGGCTCCGAGTTCTGCGTATGGGGGAATCGCAGAACTGGGAGCCAGCGATCTCAGTATACTTCGACAGGAGACCGGAAAGTCCAATCGAAAGGTGATGATGGCCGTCACAGCCAAGGCGTTCCAGCTGTGGCGTTCCCGGATCGCACCCGAGGACACCGTGACCGACCTCTGCAGGGTCGCGGGCATCAAGCGATCCACCCTCGCCCAGCAGCTCGTCCGGGGCAAGGTCTCGGTACCGACCATCGTGGCCATCGCCCGTGCGTACGGGCTCTCGCCCACGGATGCACTCGCCGGCTTCGAAGGCTATGGCGACCTCCAGGACGGCATCCGGACACCGACCGACGCGGAACTCGTCAGCCAGGTCTCGCACATCGACATCCTCCGACTGCTCGTGGCCCGCAGCGAGGACAAGGAGTGTGCGGGGACGGACCTGCGGTTGAACCTCGCACCCTTCCCGCACCGGAACTCGGTCCGGGCCTGGATCGAGGCGATCGACCCCGGCGATCTCCGGCAGCAGCTGGCGGCCAGCACCGGCGTCGCCCGCCAGAACCTGTCCGCGCAGCTCACGGCGGGCCGGCTCGCACCCGAGATCGCCATGCAGGCGGCCAGGATCGCCGGCGTCTCCCTCACGAGCGGGCTCGTGGTCACCGGTCTCCTCACGCCGCTCGAGGGAGGCTGGCCGGAGGACGGGCGCGCTCGGGCCCTCTGCGCGCTGAGCGACCTCGACCTCGTGTTCCTCGCCCGGGACCGCCTCGACGTGCTCGGCAAGCAGATCCGGCGGGCCGAACTCGACGACGGCAAGGACCGTGCCATGTGGGAGAACCTCGGATGAATGCGATGACGATCCAGTGGGTGGCACTCGGCCTGTGCGCCGCCGGCGCGGCAGTCCGCATCCCGGGGCTGCGAGACCGTCGGGGCGGCACCATCTTCCTGGCGCTCGTGCTCCTCACGCTCGCCGTCGGCCTGTCGATCGATCCGATCTACCTGGCGGTCGACGCAGCCCTCGGCGGGGTGAATATCGCGAACCTCCTGCTGCGTCTGGCCCTGTACGCCGTCTTCGTCCTCCTCGGCATCCGGATGGCGGCGGCGTTCGGTTCCACCCTGGCCCGCCGCCTGATCATCGGACCCTTCGGCCTGGCGATCGTGGGCCTGAGCGTCGCGGCGACGCTCTACTTCTTCGTGTCCAGCGAGCTCGAGGGAAGCTCGACCGCCCTGCTCGCCTTCGCGGACCAGGACACGGTGCAGCAGTACGCCGCCGTCGGACGGCTCTACCCGGGGTGGGTCGCCGCCTGCCTCGTGATCCCGGCGGCGGCGGCGGCCTTCGACCGGCAGGGGCGGATCATCCACCGCGTCGCGTGCGCCCTCCTGGCCTGCGGCTTCGCGCTCGTGGTGGTGTTCGTGCTGCTGAGGCTGACCACCCTGGACCTGATGTACTGGGACATCGTCCTGCCGTTCTCGGCCATCCTGCTGACGGTCCTGGGTCTCTGCCTGATCTGGGTGAGCCGTGCCGTCGGCAGGAAGAGCGCCGCCTCCGCGAACAAGCTCGCGTAGAGGGGCATCGAGACCTGCACCCCTGCAGGAAACGTGACGTGTTTGTGTCCGGCTGCTGTTCACGTTTCCATGATTGTGTGTGAAAATTATGATTATGTAACTGCCGCTCTCCGTGGGGGGTCAGCGGATCGTTACCCGGCAGGCGGGTGTGTCCATCACAACCGGTGGATCCACCCGGAGGTCTCGCGCTGGGGACGCAAGAAGGGCACCACCCGCCACGTATGGACGGCGGATGGTGCCCTTTTGCGTTGGTGCAGGCTACGCGGCGTCGTGGTCCGTCTCGATGATGCGGGCCAGGGCCTCGAGGGCGTTCTCGGCACCGTCACCGTCGGCACGCAGGACGACGACGTCGCCGTGCGAGGCTCCGAGGCTCATGAGCGAGAGGATGCTCGAAGCGTCCATGGCTTCCTCGGCGGGCTCGCCGTCCATCGCGATGGTCACCTCGAGGGGAAGCTCGCCCGCTGCCTCCGCGAAGATCGATGCCGGACGGGCGTGCAGCCCGACGCGGCTCGCGACGGTTGCCTTGCGTTCTGCCATGATGTGCTCCTTTTTCGTGGATGGGTTCAGGTACAGCCAAGCCGACTGCGGATCAGGCTGCAACCGGCTCGGCCACGGGGGTCTCCGTCTTGCGGGTCGCGTAGCGCTTGAGGGCGATCACCGCGAGTGCCGAGACAACCATCCCGACGAGGATCGCGACCACGAACATCGCGAAGTTCCCGATCGCGAAGAAGACGAAGAAGCCGCCGTGGGGTGCCTGCGAGGTGACGCCGGTGCCCATGATGATGGCGCCGGTGACCGCGGAGCCGAGCAGTGACGCCGGGATGACGCGCAGCGGGTCGGCCGCCGCGAACGGGATGGCGCCCTCGGAGATGAAGCTGGCACCCAGCAGCCAGGCGGCCTTCCCGTTCTCCCGTTCCGGTGCGGTGAAGCGGTTGCGGTCGATCAGGGTGGCCAGGGCCATCGCGAGCGGCGGCACCATGCCGGCGGCCATGACGGCCGCCATGATCTGCAGGGGCGCGATGTTGTCGACCGAGGCGGCTCCGAGCCCGGCGACGGCGAAGGAGTAGGCGACCTTGTTGACCGGGCCGCCGAGGTCGACGGCCATCATGAGTCCGAGGATCACGCCGAGCCCGACGGCGGCCGTGCCGGTGAGCCCGGACAGCCAGGCGTTGAGGCCCGCGGTGAGCGCGGCGATCGGTCCGCCGAGCAGGAGGAACATCAGGCCGGACGCGACGATGGACGCCACGAGCGGGATGATGACGACCGGCATGAGGCTCCGCAGCCAGCGGGGCACGGAGAGTCGGCCGATCATCATGGCGGCGTACCCGGCGAGCAGGCCGCCGACGATACCGCCGAGGAAGCCCGCACCCATGAATCCGGCGACGGCGCCGGCGACGAAGCCGGGGGCGATGCCCGGGCGGTCCGCCAGTGCGTACGCGATGTAGCCGGCGAGGGCCGGGACGAGGAACCCGAGCGACAACTGGCCGATCTTGAAGGCCACGGCTCCGAGGTACTCGCCGAGCCCTCCGGCCGGCAGGTTCACGAGGCTGTTCTCGAGGACCACGGCGTCCGCGGTCTCGGTGATGAGGTAGCCGCCCAGGAGGAAGCCGAGGGCGATCAGCAGACCGCCGCCTGCGACGAAGGGGATCATGTAGCTGACGCCGGTGAGCAGTGCGCGCTTGAGTGTGCTGCCGACGCTGTCCCGGCCGCCGTCGTCATCCGTCTGCTGGTCTCCGGCGGTGCCGGCGACGCGCCGCGCGTTCGGGTTCCCGGCCGCGGCGAGGGCTTCCTCCACCATCTCGCCCGGCTCGTCGATGCCGCGCTTGACGGGCGAGCTGATGACGGGGAGGCCGGCGAAGCGCTGCTTGTCGCGGACGTCGACGTCGACCGCGAAGATGACGGCGTCGGCGGCCGCGATGACCGCGGGATCCAGCGGCGTGGCGCCCGAGGAGCCCTGGGTCTCGACCTGGAGATCGACCCCGCGCTCCCTGGCCGCCGCGACCAGGGAGTCGGCCGCCATGTAGGTGTGGGCGATGCCGGTGGGGCACGCGGTCACGGCCACGAGGCGGCGCACCTTCGTGTCCGTGGAGTGCCCGTGCTCGACGGCGGGTCCCGCGGTGTCGGCCCCGGCAAGCGAGGTGCCGAGCGTGGCAGCGGCTTCGGCCGTCCGCGTGCCTGAGGTGGACCCGGTGGACGCGCCCGCGGCGTCCGTCGGTGCGGTACCGACGCCGAGCGCGCCGTTGACGAGCGCGACGACGTCGGCCGGCGACTGCGCGGCGCGCAGCGAGGCGGTGAAGTCCTTCTTGATCAGTGACCGCGCGAGTTTGGACAGCAGTTTCAGATGCTCCTGGTCCGCCCCGTCGGGTGCGGCGATGAAGAACACGAGATCCGCCGGGCCGTCCTTGGCCCCGAAGTCCACGGGCGGGGAGAGGCGTGCCATCACGAGGGTCGCCTCCGAGACGGCCGTGGATCGGCAGTGCGGGATGGCGATGCCGCCGGGGATGCCGGTCGCGGTCTTCTCCTCCCGGGCGAGGGCATCGGCGAACAGCGCGTCGACTTCCGTGGAGCGGCCCTGTGCGGCGACCAGCTCGGCGAGGTGGCGGATCACCCTGGAACGATTCGCCCCCAGGTCCTTGTCCAGAGCCACGAGCTCCGGGTTGATGAGATCGGACATCAGAATTCCTCCTGTTGGGGCCCTGCGACGGACCCGATTGCACTTGGTTCGATCACGGGCAGCGTGACCTTGAGGGGTGTGACCGCGACGATGGACGGCGTGGTCTGGTCGAGTGACGGGACGGTCGAACCGGGAAGCGCGGCGGCCGCCGATCCGTGGGCGACTGCCTGGCGCAGGCAGTCCTCCGGGAGTTCGCCTGCGGTGTGCGCCAGCAGGTAGCCGGCCAGTGCTGAATCGCCTGCACCGACCGTGGAACGCGCCGTGACGGGCGGGTGCACTGCGTGCCACGCTCCCTTGTCCGTCACGAGGAGGGCGCCCCTGGATCCAAGGGTCGCCAGTACCGCTCCCACCCCCGCGGCGATGAGCACCGCGCAGGCCTTCGCGGCCAGGTCATGGTCCTTCTCGAGCTCGTCGCCCGTGCCGATACCGGTCAACTCGCTGAGCTCCTCGGCATTGGGCTTCAGCAGGTCCGGAGCCGGGACGCCGGCGGCGGCCTCGTTGAGGGGCTCACCGCTGGAATCGATCGCGACGAGGGGTGCCGCCGGCCCGTACGCCTTGCGCACCGCGGCAGTGACCGTCGTGTAGAAGGTAGGAGGGACCCCCGGGGGCAGGGACCCGGCGAGGACCAGCCAGTCCGCGCCGTCGCTCTCCGCGACCACGACGGCGAGGAGTTCCTCGAGGCGGGCGGGGGAGAGCTCCGGGCCGGGCTCGTTGATCTTCGTCGTCGTGCCGTCCGGCTCGGTGATCGCCGTGTTGGTGCGGAGGCCCGCGCCGATCGGCAGGTTGCGGAACGGGAGGGCGATGCTGCGCAGGCCGGCCAGGACCGCGTCGTCGTCGTCGCCAGGCAGGACGGCGAGGGTGCGGGTACCGGACATCGCGAGGGCGCGGCTCACGTTGACGCCCTTGCCGCCGGCCTCCTGCACCACGTGGGTGGCACGCTGGACCGCCCCGCGCGCAAGGGGGGCGCTGAGCTCGACGGTGCGGTCGATGCTCGGATTCGCCGTGAGGGTCACGATCACGCGACGATCACCTCCACGTCGGCGTCGGTGAGGGCCTCGGCGAGGGGGCCCCGGGGTGCTCGGTCGGTGATGAGTGCATCGATATCCTCCAGGTAGGCGAAGCTGGTCAGGGTCTCCTCGTCGAACTTCGACGAGTCCGCCAGGAGCACCACGCGCCGGGCGGAGCGGACGATGGCGGTCTTCACGGCCGCCTCGTCCACGTCGGGCGTGCTGAGGCCGAAGCCGGCTGCGAGCCCGTTGGCGCCGATGAAGGCGATGTCCGCGCGAAGGCGGGAGAAGAGGCTCACGGTGCTGCTGCCCACGGCGGCGCTCGTCAGGGCCCGGACGCGGCCGCCGACGAGTTCCACGCTCAGGCCGGCACCGGAGATCAGGGCTGCGATCGGGACGGAGTGGGTGATCACGGCCAGGTCCGTGCGGGCTTCCTCGACGAGGAGGTCGGCGAGTGCGCCGGTGGTGCTCCCTGCGTCGAGGACGACGGCGCCGGTCGCGGGAGTGAGCGCGAGGGCGGCCTGTGCGATGCGCTTCTTCTCCGGGGAGTGCTGTGTCGAGCGGCTGGTCAGGCTCGGCTCGTTCGTCGTCGCGCCGCTGCCGGCGATGGCACCTCCATGAACGCGTCGCAGGACGCCGTCGCTCTCCAGGAGGGCGAGGTCCCTGCGGACGGTCTCCTTGGTGATGCCGAAGCGCGAGGAGAGCCCCGCGACGGTGACACGACCGTCGGCGGAGACAAGGGTGCTGATCTGCCGGTACCGCTCTTCCGCGAACATGGTGACCCCCTCGTCGTGGCCGTCGGGCGGGCCCGAGGCATGTGGCTTTATCTTTGTTTGAGTGACTCTATCTTTGCTTTGATGTGACGTCAAGCACTTTTCTGTCGACCTGGACCACGCGATGCACCAGGGGCGGTGGTAAACGCAGACAAAAAAGGCCGGGACCATCGTCCCGGCCTTTCCCGTGCGTGTGGAGGCTAGATCCCCGAGTCGCGTGTCTCGTTGCGCGTGATGGTCTCGCCCGTGTTCGGATCGACGATGGATCGCGACTCCGAGACGCGGTTCTGCCTGCGCGGGGCCGCGAGGACGAGGGAGGCGATCAGGCCGATCACGCCCACCGCCATGAGGATGTAGCCCACGAGGTTGATGTCGACGATGCTGATGACGTCGGCCTGAATGGCAAAAGCAAGAATTGCACCGAGTGCAATGAGGAAAATCGAAGAACCGATTCGCATTAGTAATACTCCTTAAGTGTGGGCTCAATGGGAGTTCCGTCAGAATTCCCCAGCGGTTTCACTTCCATTGCCACCCACTCCCAGGACGGCCCGCCTGCGGTCATCATACGGCGTGTCGCGTCGATGGGAGGCGTTTCGGCGCGCCGTGATGCGGGTGGTAACAGTTCGGGAAGGATCCGCCCCAGACGTTGCTGAATGGTATTCCTCGGGTGCTACGATTGCACCCTAAGCAGGCTGATGAAGTACACTTGAGGCGAGTTGCACTCAGGTGCATCGAACTATCAGGTAGTGGGCGGCCCTCGGGTCGTGCACTGAATATCACTCAAGGAGCATCTTATGGGAATTATCGGTTGGCTTATTCTTGGTCTTCTCGCCGGCGCGATCGCAAAGCTGATCCTGCCGGGCCGTCAGAGTGGCGGATGGGTCATCACCCTCGTCCTCGGCGTCGTCGGAGCCCTGCTGGGCGGCTTCATCGGTAGCGCGATCTTCGGCGTCGGCATCGACAGCTTCTTCGACCTGTCGACGTGGCTGCTGGCCATCGGCGGCGCGCTGATCGTGCTCGTCATCTACGGCGCCGTCACCGGCCGCAAGGGCTCGCGCGTCTAGTCCGCAGCACCGGCTGCACCATGGGGGAGCAGTTGTCGAAAGGGCGTCACCGGTCATCGGTGGCGCCCTTTCCTGTTGTCCCATCACCCTGGGGCTGCTCTGCGCCGGCAGCAGAACCCCGACCCGGCAGCACGCGCCCCACCTAGAATCATTGTCAGCAGCACACCGATCACCGGCGGAAGGACCACGATGTTTGGCCGTAACAAGGAGAACCCAGCCGTGAGGGCCGCGAGCGGAACGCTGTTCGACAAGGACGGCAACCCGAAACCCGCCATCCTCAGGGGCATCGAACGTGCCCTGGACGTCCAGCGACCCCTGATCATCGCCAACATCGACCGGCTTCGCCGCCGCAACCCGGAGGCCTCCCCTGCGGAGCTGACCCTGTTGCTCGAGCGCGACTACCTGCGTGCGACGACTGTCGCCGGAGCCGCTGTCGGATCGATCGCCGCCGTGCCCGCCGTCGGCACCCTCGCCGCACTCGGGCTGTCCGGTGCCGCGACGATCGGGTTCCTCGAGGCCACGGCGCTGTACGCCGAGTCGGTCGCGGAGCTGCACGGTGTCCGGACGGAGGACCCCGAGCGGTCCCGCACCATGGTGATGGCCATCCTCATGGGCGAGGAGGGTACCGCGCTCATCCGTTCCATCCTCGGTGCATCCGCCGGGCAGGGCGCGCCGCAGCACTGGGGCCAGCTCGTCAACAAGTCCGCTCCGGCGTCACTGGTGAAGACCCTCACCGGGTCCATCCAGCGGCGATTCGTGAAGAAGTTCCTCGCCAAGCAGGGTGGGTTCATGCTCGGACGCGCACTGCCGTTCGGCGTGGGCGCCGTCATCGGCGGAACCGGCAACCACCTCATGGGCAAGGCCGTCATCCGCACCACACGCGAGGCCTTCGGTCCGCTGCCCCAGACCATCCCCGGCGAGTTGGCCGAAGTCCTGCAGCTTCCCGAGCCGGGCGCGAGGAAGAAGCGGGCCTAACCGAAGATCGCGTGGGCGATGGAGAAGATCAGCAGGCCGGCCAGCGATCCGACCACCGTGCCGTTGATGCGGATGAACTGCAGGTCCTTGCCGACCTGAAGTTCGATCTTCCGTGACGTCTCCTCGGCGTCCCAGCGACCCACGGTCTCGGAGATGACGCCGGCGATCTCGCTGCGGTAGGTGCGCACCGCGTAGGAGGCACCGTCCCCGATCCAGCGGTTCACCCTGTGTGCGAGGTCGGCGTCGCTGGTCAACCGTGAGCCGAAGTCCCGGATGGCCGCCTTGAACTTCTTCGTCAGCTCACTGTCCGGATCGTTGACGGCCTCGAGGAGGGCGTTCTTGATGGTCGACCAGGTGCGTGCTGTGATGTCGCGGACCCGCGGATCGTCGAGCAGTTGCCCCTTGATCTCCTCGGCCTTGGCGATCGTCTCCGGCTTGTGCTGCAGATCCTTCGCCAGGTCCCGGAGGTACCTGTCGATGGCGATCCGGACGTCGTGCTGCTGATCGTCCTGGATCGCACGGATGAACTTCGACAGTTCCGCGTGGACGCGGTCGCCGACCACGCCGTCGACGAGGCGGGGGACCCAGGTGGGGGAACGCTGGGCGACGACGCGTGTCACCACCGCGTAGTTGGCGTCCACCCAGTCGGCGGCGCGGTCCACCAGCAGGTCCACGAGGCGGTGGTGGTGGCCGTCCGCGAACACGCGCTCGGCGATGCTGCCGATCGGCGGACCCCAGGGTGGATCCAGGAGGTGCTTCCGGACCATGGACTCGATCACGCCCTGCACGGCGTCGTCGTTCAGGACCGTGAACATGCCGCGGATCAGCGCCGCTCCCTCGGCTGCCACGCGGTCGGCGCTCTCCGGCTTCTCGAGCCAGGCGCCGACCTTCTGGGCGATGTGCGCCGAGTCCAGCTTGGCCCTCACCACGTCCTCGGAAAGGAAGTTCTCCTCCACGAACTGGCCGAGCGATTCGCCGATCTGGTCCTTCTTGCGCGGGATGATCGCGGTGTGCGGGATGTTCAGGCCCATCGGGTGCTTGAAGAGGGCTGTGACGGCGAACCAGTCGGCGAGTGCGCCGACCATGCCGCCCTCGGCCGCCGCCCGGACGTACTGGAGCCAGGGATAGGTGTCCTGCAGCGCGAAAGCCACCACGAAGATCACCGCCATGAGGGCCAGCAGCCCCGTGGCGAGCATCTTCATGTGGCGGAGGGCGGCCGCCCGCTCCATATCCGTACCGGTCATCTGAGCATTCACCCTCCCGAGTCTATCGAGGGCGGACTCCCTCCCGCCGGGCCTGCCGGCCATGGTGCCCCGATCAACCGGTCGCGTACCGTGAGAGGGTCATCAATCACCATGTGAGGGGATGCCCCGTGCCTCCTGTGATCTTCGCCCATCGCGGTAGCAGCGGCACCTATGCCGAGCACACCCGCGCCGCCTACCTGCAGGCCCTCGCCGACGGCGCCGACGGCGTGGAGTGCGACGTCCACCTGACCCGGGACGAACAGCTCGTGTGCATCCATGACACGACCCTGGACCGCACCACCAGCGGATCCGGCCGGGTAGCCGACCACACGCTGGAGGAGCTGCGCGGGCTCGACGTCTCCTCCTGGAAGAACGCGGACATCCCGGCTGCATACGGCAGTCCGTCCGAGCAGTTCCTCACGCTCGCGGACCTGCTCCTGCTGCTGCGCCACGCGGGGCGTCCGGTCCGGCTGGCGATCGAGCTGAAGCACCCGAGCCCCTTCGGCCTGAGATTGGAGGACGCGCTGATCGCCTTCCTCATGGACGAGGGGTGGGACCCGGAGTCCTCGATGCTCGGCATCATCGAGGTGAGTTTCATGAGCTTCAACCCGGACTCGATGCGGCAGCTCGCCGAATCGGCGCCGGCCCACATGCTGTGCCAGCTGGTGTCGGACATGAAGCCACAGGAGGTGCGGGACGCGCTGCGCTTCGGTCCCATCGCCGAGGGCGCGCTGATCACCGTCATGCAACGGGCACTGAAGGAGGGCGAGCAGCTCGTGAACCACCAGACGGTGGGTATGGTCGGGCCGGGCATGCGGTACACCCGCAGCCATCGCGGGCGCGTGCTGCGCTGGGTCCGCGACGGCGTGCGGGTCCGGGTGTGGACCGTGAACTCGGTCAAGGACGCGCTGTATCTCGCGGAACTCGGGGTGCAGGAGCTGACGACGGACTATCCGGCGCGGATCCGGGCGGCCTTCGAGGGCGGGCACGGCTGAGCGGGCGGTCATACGGAGCGTGTGGTTGAGTTGAAGGATGCAATCCCTGATCGAGGACTACGCACTCCTGTCAGACCTGCACACCGGTGCGCTCGTCTCCCGGAACGGCAGCGTCGACTGGCTCAGCTTCCCCCGGTTCGACTCCGAGTCGGTGTTCGCCGCGATGCTGGGCACGCCGGAGCACGGCCGCTGGCTCGTGGCGCCGGCATCGGACGCCGAGGTGGTGGAGCGGAGCTACCTCGACTCCACCTTCGTCCTCCAGACCCGCTGGAAGACCGGCGAGGGTGAGGTGCTGGTCACCGACTTCATGCCCGTCACGGACCGTCGCGCCAACGTGGTGTGTCGTATCCAGGGGCTCCGGGGCTCCGTCACCATGCGGCAGGAACTGCAGATCCGCTTCGGCTACGGCGACATCATGCCGTGGGTCACCCAGGGGACGCACGACGGCGGCCCGGTACTCCTCGCCATCGCAGGACCGGACGCGCTGCTCCTGCGGGGGCCGCGGCTGAGGGCGAAGGACCATCGCCACGAGGGCACGTTCGCCGTGGCCGAAGGCGACGTCGTCGACCTGGAACTCGTGTGGTACCCCTCGCACCGTGAGAAGCCGGACGCCGTCGACGTCGACGAAGTGCTCGACAGCACCATCAGCTACTGGCGCGCATGGGGAGCCAGCTGCAGGATCGAGGGCGACTACTCCGACGCCGTCCGGCGCTCCCTGCTCGTCCTGCGGGCCCTCACGCACGAGGACACGGGGGGCATCGTGGCCGCCCCGACGACGTCGCTGCCCGAACAGTTCGGCGGCTCCCGCAACTGGGACTACCGCTTCTGCTGGCTCCGCGACGCGGCCCTGACGCTCGAGGCCATGATGACGCACGGCTTCTCCGAGGAGGCGCTGGAGTGGCGCAACTGGCTGCTGCGGGCGGTCGCCGGTGATCCCGAGGACCTGCAGATCATGTACGGGCTGGCCGGGGAACGGCACCTGCCCGAGCGCGAACTCGGCCACCTGCCGGGCTACGCCGGCTCGACGCCGGTGCGCGTGGGCAACGGCGCCGTCGACCAGTACCAGGCCGACGTCGTCGGCGAGGTGATGGTGGCGCTGGAGAAGCTCCGCGTCCACGGCGTCACCGAGGACAGCTTCTCGTGGCCGCTCCAGCGGGCACTGCTGGGGTTCGCGGAGAAGCACCTCCACGACCGGGACCACGGGATCTGGGAGATGCGCGGGGACCCGCAGCACTTCACCCACTCCCGGGTGATGATGTGGGCGGCCTTCGACTGCGCGGTGCGTGCGGTGCGGGATCATGGCCTGCCGGGGCCGCAGCAGCGCTGGACGGAGATCCGGGACGGCCTCCGCGAGGAGATCCTGGAGCACGGCTTCAGTCCCGGGCTGGGCTCGTTCACCCAGGTGTACGGGGGGACCGAGGTGGATGCCTCCCTGCTCCAGCTGCCGCAGGTCGGCTTCGTCGGATTCGACGACCCGCTGATGCTGGGCACCGTGGAGCGGATCGAACAGGATCTCCTGGACGGTCACGGGCTGCTGCTGCGCTACCGCACCGGCAACTCGGACGACGGCCTCGAACCCGGCGAGCACCCGTTCCTCGCCTGCTCGTTCTGGCTCGTGGAGCAGTACGCGCACGGCGGCAGGCCGGACGACGCCGCGCGGCTCATGGATCAGCTCGTGGGGTACGCGAACGAACTCGGCCTGCTGGCCGAGGAGTACGACCCCGGCCACCGACGCATGGCGGGCAATTTCCCGCAGGCGTTCTCGCACCTCGCCCTGGTCCGGGCCGCGGATGCGCTGCAGATGGCCCGCGGGACGGCCGGGCCGTACGACGCGATGGCCGAGGACCAGGCGCAGTAGACAGCGACGGCGGGAGCCAGGCCATCAGGGCCGGGCTCCCGCCGTCGTGCTGTGTGAGGTCGGCGCTGCTAGAGCGTGACGCCCTGCGGCTTCAGGACCACCTTGATGGTGCCGTCCGTCTTCTTCTGGAAGTTCTTGTAGGCGGCAGGCGCCTCGTCGATCGACACCTCGTGGGTCATGAGGTCCATGACGCCCAGGGGATCCGAGGGATCCTCGACGATCGGGAGGAGCTCGTCCGTCCAGTTCCGCACGTTGCACTGGCCCATGCGGAACTGGATCTGCTTGTCGAACATGGTCAGCAGCGGCATGGGGGTGGCCGTGCCGCCGTAGACGCCGCTGAGGGACACGGTCCCGCCGCGCCGGACGGCGTCGATCGCCGAGTGCAGGACGCTCGTGCGGTCGCTACCGCCGGTCTCCATGACCTTCTGCGCCAGCTTGTCCGGCAGGACGCCCACCGCGTTCTGGGCGAAGGCGCCCACGGGGGACCCGTGCGCCTCCATGCCGACGGCGTCGACGATGGCGTCCGGGCCGCGCCCGTCGGTCATGCTGCGCAGTTCCTCCGCGGTGTCCTTCGTGAAGTCGATGGTCTCGATGCCGTGGCGCCTGGCCATCTCGCGGCGTTCGGGGACCGGCTCGACGGCGATCACGCGGTGGCCGAGGTGCCTGCCGATGCGCGCGGCGAACTGTCCGACGGGTCCGAGGCCGTACACCGTGAGGACGCCGTCCTTGGGCACATCCGCGTACTGCACGCCCTGCCAGGCCGTGGGGAGGATGTCCGAGAGGTACAGGTAGCGCTCGTCGGGCAGCTCCGAGCCGACCTTGACCGCACCGTAGTCGGCGAAGGGGACGCGAAGGAACTCCGCCTGGCCGCCGGGTACGGAGCCGTACAGCTCGGAGAAGCCGAACAGGGAAGCGCCCGATCCCTTCGCGTGCACCTGGGTGGTCTCGCACTGCGACTGCAGGCCGCGCGTGCACATGAAGCAGTAGCCGCAGGAGATGTTGAACGGGATGACGACGCGGTCGCCGACCTTCAGGTTGGTGATACCCGCACCCACCTCCTCGACGATGCCCATCGGCTCGTGGCCGAGGATGTCACCCTTGTGCATGTACGGGCCGAGGACCTCGTAGAGGTGCAGGTCCGAGCCGCAGATGGCGGTCGAGGTGATGCGGACGATCGCGTCCGTGGGTTCCTGGATCGTGGGGTCGGGCACGTTCTCCACGCTGACGTTGCGCTTGCCCTGCCATGTCACTGCCTTCATGTGGTGCTCCTCCGGGTAGTAAGTAGGCTTCCCTTTCCACTATTCACCCCTTCGGCGTGAATGGGAAGTCGAACCTCGCCGTCGCCTAGCCTTGTCAGGTGGTTCTTCTTTATTCTCCGGCCGTCCGCGTGGCCCTGTCCGTGGCGATCGCGACCGGTCTGTACGGACTGTCCTTCGGCGCGCTGTCCGTGGCTGCCGGCCTGGATCTCCTCCAGACCATGGCGCTCAGCCTCCTGCTGTTCAGCGGGGGTTCGCAGTTCGCGTTCATCGGCGTCATCGCCGGCGGGGGGAGCGGGCTCTCGGCGATGTCCGCTGCCGCCCTGCTGGGGATCCGCAACGGCGTCTACGGCATGCAGGTCAACGTGCTGCTGCGGCCGTCCCGCTGGCGGAAGCTGCCGGCCGCGCACCTCACGATCGACGAGTCCGTGGCCACCGCGACGGGCCAGACCGATCCGGACGAGCAGCGCCGCGGGTTCTGGGCGGCCGGGATCGGCGTCTTCGTGCTGTGGAACCTGTTCACGCTCGTCGGTGCGCTCGCGGGCAACGCGATGGGTGATCCGGCCCGCTGGGGGCTCGACGGCGCCGCCGTCGCCGCGTTCCTGGGACTGCTGTGGCCGCGCATCCGCTCGCGCGAGCCTGCGGCGATCGCCGTCGTCTGCGCCGTCGTCACGCTCATCGCCGTTCCGCTCGTGCCACCGGGAGTGCCGATCCTCCTGGCCGCCGTCGTGGCGGCCGCCCTCGGCCTCTCGGGCCTCGGGCCGGCGACGGAAGGTCTCGAGCCCGACGTCGAGCCCTACCCCTCCGGCACTGCCGGTTCGGGGCGGGGGGACGCATGAGCCTCTGGGGCTGGGTCCTGCTCGCGTGCGCGGTCTCGATCGCCACGAAGTTCCTCGGCTTCCTCGTGCCCGCGCGGCTGCTCGACAACCCGCGGATGCTGCGCGTCGCCGGGTCCCTGACCATCGGGCTGCTCGCCGCACTGACGGCGACGAACACGTTCGCGTCCGGGCAGTCCCTCGTGGTCGACGCGCGGGTCGTGGCGCTGGTGGCGGCCGCCGTCGCGCTCTGGCTGCGGGCGCCGTTCCTCGTGGTGGTCGCGGTCGGGGCGCTCGCGGCCGGCCTCGCTCGGCTGCTGGGGGCGGCGTAGGCCCGATGCCGAACCCGGCGGAGCGCGGGCGGCCGGCTCACGCCGTCGGGCGCGGCACGAACATGATCAGCGCGACGCCGACCAGGCAGACCGCCGAGCCGGCGAGGTCCCAGCGGTCGGGCCGGAAACCGTCGACGAGCACGCCCCACGCGAGCGATCCGGCCACGAAGACCCCGCCGTACGCGGCGAGGATCCGTCCGAAGTTCGGGTCCGGCTGGAGGGTCGCCACGAAGCCGTAGGCACCGAGCGCCATGATCCCGAATCCGGCCCACCACCACGGCCTGCCCTCGCGGACCGCCTGCCAGATGAGCCATGCCCCGCCGATCTCCGCGCCCGCGGCGAGGATGAACAGGAGCGTCGTGCGGAGGATCGTCATGGTCCCAGTCTCCCGGAGCAGCAGGCTAGGAGGCGCTGACGACGGCGGCCGTCGCCTCCGCGATCGCCGCCTCCTCGTCGGTCGGCACCACCAGGACGGGGAACGCCGACGCCTCGGAGCTGATGATGCGGGCGTCCCTGCTGCGCTCGCCGTTCTTCTCCTCGTCGAGTTCCAGCCCCAGCGCGCCGAGCTTGGCGACGACGGCGGTCCGGAACGCGGGCGCGTTCTCGCCGATGCCCGCGGTGAACACGAGGGCCTGCGCCCCGCCGACCGCCACGTGGTAACCGCCCACGTACTTCGCGAGCCGGTAGGAGGCCACCTCGATCGCGCGCTTCGCCCGGTGATCGCCGGCATCGGCGGCTTCCGTCACGGAGCGCATGTCATTCGTGCCCGCGAGGCCCTTGAGCCCGCTGTTGCGGTTCAGGAGGGTATCGAGGTCCTGTTCGGTGTATCCCTCGCGCAGGAGGAACAGCAGGATCGAGGGGTCGATGTCCCCCGAGCGTGTGCCCATGACCAGGCCCTCGAGGGGCGTGAAACCCATCGACGTGTCGACGCTCTCGCCGTCGCGCACGGCCGTGACGGACGCGCCGTTGCCGAGATGCGCGATCACGCCCGTGAACGTGTCCGCGCCGAGCATCTCCGCGGCGCCGCGTGCCACGTAGGCGTGCGAGGTGCCATGGAAGCCGTACCGCCGGATGCCGAACTTCCGGTACAGCTCGTCCGGGACCGCGTAGCGCCAGGCGTGTTCCGGGAGCGTGCGGTGGAAGGCGGTGTCGAACACCGCGACCTGCGGCATGTCCGGCCACTTGTCGGTGATGGCGCGGATGCCGGTGACGGCCGCGGGATTGTGCAGCGGGGCCAGCGGGTTGAGGCGCTCGATGGCCCGGGTGATCTCGTTGTCGATGAGCACCGGCTCGCTGAAGCGCTCGCCGCCGTGGACCACGCGGTGCCCGACGGCGTCGATCCCGCGGTCGCCGAGGGCCGCGGACACCTCACCGTCCACGCGGTCCAGCGCCGCCGCATGATCGGGTACCTCGGCCTCGCCGATCCGCTCGACGAGGCCCTCCGCGAGGACGTCGTCGCCCTCCCGGACCTGGTACTTGAGCGAGGATGAGCCGGAGTTGATGACGAGGATGATCATGGGGTCCTGTTCTGGAGGGGGCAGACGAGGGCGGTCAGGAGGCGGCGGGCTGCTGGGCCTGCACCGCGGTGATGGCCACGGTGTTGACGATGTCCTCCACGGTGCAGCCGCGGGAGAGGTCGTTGACCGGCTTGCGGAGGCCCTGCAGGACGGGTCCGACGGCGACGGCGCCGGCCGACTGCTGGACGGCCTTGTAGGTGTTGTTGCCCGTGTTCAGGTCCGGGAAGATGAACACCGTCGCCTGGCCTGCCACCGAGGATTCGGGGAGCTTGGACGCCGCGACCGAGGCGTCGACGGCGGCGTCGTACTGGATGGGCCCCTCGACGGCGAGGTCCGGGCGCTGCTTCCGGACGAGTTCGGTGGCGCGCCGCACCGCGTCCACCGCGCCGCCGTGCCCGGACCCGCCCGTCGAGTAGGAGAGCATCGCGACCCGCGGCTCGACGCCGAACTGCTCGGCCGTCTCCGCCGAGGCCACCGCGATGTCGGCGAGCTGCTCCTCGTTCGGCTCCGGGTTGACCGCGCAGTCGCCGTACACGAGCACGCGGTCCTGCAGGAGCATCAGGAACACCGAGGAGACGATCTTCACGCCGTCCTTGGTCTTCACGAACTCGAGCGCCGGCCGGATGGTGTTCGCCGTGGTGTGGGCCGCGCCCGACACCATGCCGTCCACGGTTCCGAGCTGCACCATCATCGTCCCGAAATATGCCCCTTCGAGCATGCGCTCGCGGGCCTCCTTCAGCGAGACGTTCTTGTGGGCGCGGAGCCGGACGTATTCGGCGGCGAACTCCTCACGGAGATCGGAGGTCGCAGGGTCGATGAGCGTGAGGCCGCTGAGGTCGATGCCCTGGCCGGCGGCGAGTTCGCGGACCCGTGCCTCGGGGCCGAGGATCGTGAGGTCGCAGACGTCGCGGCGGTGCAGGATCTCTGCGGCTTTCAGGACCCGCAGGTCCTCGCCCTCGGGGAGGACGATGCGCTTGCGCTCCGCCCTGGCGCGCTGGATCAGTTCGTGCAGGAAGCGCAGCGGCGTCATGCTGACCGGCCGGGGGAGTTCGAGGCGCTCCAGCAGTTCGCTCTCGTCCACCTGCCGCGACCAGGCGCCCAGGGCCGCTGCGGCCTTGCGGCGCAGTCCGCTCGCGATCTCCCCGCGTGCCTCGCTGACGTGGCGTGCCACGGTGTAGGTGTCGTCGTCGAGCGCGAACACGGGGAACGGCGCCTGTGCCAGGAGGGCCAGGATGTTGGGGTCGGGCGCGAGCCCGCCGGTCAGGAACAGGGCCGACGGCACGGGGAAGTCGGGGGAGAACGACGACGCCAGGGTGGCCACGAGGACGTCCGCGCGGTCCCCGGGCACGATCACGAGGGCGCCGTCCGTGAGCAGGTGCAGGAAGTTGCCGACGTTCATCGCGGCGACGCGGACGCTGGTGACGTCCCGCTCGAGGTTCGAGTTCCCGGCGATCTGGCGGGCGCCGAGGTCCGCGGCCACCTCGGAGACGGTGGGCTGGGAGATCTCGGAGAGTTCCGGGATCACATAGACCGGCCGGCCCGAGCGGCCGGGGCGGACCTGCTCCCTGATCGCGGTGACGGCGTCGTCCGCCGCGCGGTTGACCATCATCGCGAGGAGGGACACCTTCGCGGCATCGAGTTCGCGGCGGGCGACGTCCACGGCGTCGGCGGCCTCCTCGACGGACATGTCCTTGGCGCTGACGACGGCGAGGACCATGGCGCCGAGGTTGTTGGCCAGGCGCGCGTTGAGGTCGAACTCGACGGCGGCATCGTTCCCGGAGAGGTCGGTGCCCTCGACGATGACGACGTCGCACTCCGCGGCGATCTCGCTGTAGATGGCGACGCAGCGGGCGTCGATCTCCGCGCGGTCGCCGGTGACGAGCAGGGCGCGGGCCTCGGCGCGGGTCAGGCCGCCGCGGGCACGGCTCCCGGGGAGGTCGAACGAGCGCTGCATGAGGCGGACCATGGGATCCGCGGTGGGGTCGTCACCCTCGACGATGGGCCGGAAGAAGCCCACGCGGTCGGCGTGCCGGTGCAGCATGTCGGCCAGGCCCAGGGAGATCAGGGACTTCCCGGAGCCGTTGGTCATGGCGCTCACATATATTCCGCGGGTCATGGGGCAAGTCTTACAGGGTCGCGGGAGGCCCGCCATAATCGGTGTCACGTCGTCGCACTGAGGTGCCGCGACGTCGGAAGGACACGGATGACCGCCTGCGGGCACTGTTCACGATCTTCTCCATACCCTTGACCGCCGTCGGCCCCGGGACTAATGTACAACCACATGGTTGTAAGAGAGTCGAGGCAGGACGAGGTGGATCGCCTGTTCCAGGCGCTCGCCGACGCGACACGCAGGGATATCGTGGCACGCGTCCTGGTCGCCGAGTATTCGGTATCCGGACTGGCCGAGCAGTACGACATGAGCTTCGCGGCGGTCCAGAAACACGTGGCGGTGCTCGAGAGGGCCTCACTCGTCTCCAAGGAGAAGCGCGGACGGGAGCAGATCGTGCGCGGAGAGGTCGACGGCGTGCAGAAGGCGCGGCGCCTGCTCGACGACTACGAGAGGATCTGGCGGCAGCGCGTCGACCGGATCACGGACCTCCTCGGGGAGGACGCCGGGGATGACGACTAGGAAGGCATGATCATGACGGTCATCAGTACTGAGAAGGACGCCGAGGCGCTCAGCTTCAGGCTCGTCACGGAATTCTACGCCGGTATCGAGCGCGTGTGGCGGATCTGGGCCGATCCGCGGCAGCTCGAACGGTGGTGGGGGCCGCCGACCTGGCCCGCCACCTTCGAGGCCTACGATTTCACGCCCGGCGGCCGCGCCGCCTACTTCATGACGGGGCCGGACGGCGAGAGGTCGCGGGGCTGGTGGCGCATCACCGGCCTCGACGCGCCGCACCGCCTGACGTTCGACGACGGCTTCGCGGACGAGAACGGCGATCCCGTCGCCGAGATGGGCGAGACGCACGCGACCGTCACCCTCGAGGACCTCGGGGGCCGTACCCGCATGACGATGGTCACGGCGTTCGAATCCCTCGAGCAGCTCGACCAGATGGTGGCGATGGGCATGGAGGAGGGGCTGAAACTCGCCCTCGGCCAGGTGGACGCCCTCCTCGCGGAGGACGCGCAGGTCTGAGTCCCCGCCCGGCGGACGCTCGAAGAGACAGGAATGACCGCCGAGACGTGCTTTCGGCGGTCATTCCTGTCCTCCTGGTGGAGGAGGGGGCGTCCCGGAGCGCTATGCCGTCGCGGCCTTGCGCGGCGGCAGGGCGAGCTTGAAGATCTTCGCCCAGGTGGAGCCGACCTGCTTGGGCAGCGGGCCCGTGGTGTAGGGGAGCTTGTACCGGGTGCAGATCTCCCGGACCTTCACGGCCACCTCGGCGTACCGGTTGGACGGCAGGTCGGGGAAGCAGTGGTGCTCGATCTGGTGGGAGAGGTTGCCCGTCAGGAAGTGCATGAGCTTCGAGCCGGAGATGTTCGCCGAGCCGATCATCTGGCGGACGTACCAGTCGCCGCGGGTCTCGCCGTCCACCTCTTCCTCCGTGAACGTGTCCGTGCCGTCGGGGAAGTGGCCGCAGAAGATCACAGCGTGCGCCCAGAAGTTACGGATGGCGTTGGCGGCGAGCGTCCCGTAGAGGGCCTGTTTGCCGGAGCCGGTCAGCATGGCGACGGCAGGGGTGGCCGCGTAGTCCTTGGAGAACTGCTTGACGACCTTGACGCCTACGGCCTTGAGGTCGCGGTTCATGTCCTCCTTGGACTTCAGGCCCTCCTTGTACTCCGGGATCTCGAGGTCGTACAAGGCGATGCCCCATTCGAAGACGGGGGCCAGGATGGCGTTGTACAGCGGGTTGCCCAGGTTGAACGGCTTCCAGGGCTGGTCGGGGTCCATGCGGAGCAGGTTGTATCCGATGTCCCTGTCCTTGCCGATGACGTTGGTCCAGCGGTGGTGCAGGTCGTTGTGGGTGTGCTGCCAGGAGCGGGCCGGGGTGACGAAGTCCCACTCCCAGGTGGTGGAGTGGATGTCGGGGTCGCGCATCCAGTCCCACTGGCCGTGCAGCACGTTGTGCCCGATCTCCATGTTCTCCATGATCTTGGCCAGGCTCAGCATGGCCGTGCCGGCGAACCAGGCGGGCTTGTACTTGCTGAACAGAAGGGTGCCGCGGCCGGCGAACTCGAGGGACCGCTGGATCTTGATGACGCGGCGGATGTACGCGGCATCGGTGGCGCCGCGCTTGGCGAGGATCTCGTCGCGGACGGCGTCGAGCTCGCGGCCGAGTTCCTCGACCTGCGCGTCGGTCAGGTGCTTGGCGGCATCGGGGCGGACCAGGGGGTGGCCGGATGCCGCAAGGGCGCCTGGGCGGGTCGCAGTGGTGGTCATGGGGGACTCCTCCGTCGGGGGTTACAGGTCGAGGTTCACGGGCCCGGCGGCTGCCGAGACGCAGGTCTGGATGAGCTGGCCGGGAGTGTTGTGCAGCTCGCCGGTGCGGAGATCGCGCACCTGGCCGGCGCGGAGCGGGATGAGGCAGCTGTGGCAGATGCCCATCCGGCAGCCGCTCGGCATGAGCACGCCGGCGTCCTCGCCGATGTCGAGCAGCGTCGTGTCGCCGTCGGCCTGCACCTCGCGGTCGGACTGCTCGAAGGTGACGAGGCCGCCGTCATGTCCGGCGCCCGCGGTGAGGTCGGTGCTGAACCGCTCGATCGTCAGCGTGCCGGTCCGTGCGGACTGTGCCTCCGCTCCGGCGGTGACATTCGGGACGGTACGCGACTGCTCGAGCGCCGCCTCCTGCTCCCAGAGGACCTCGGCGTCGTCGAGGAACCCCTCGGGTCCGCAGGCGTACGCGGCACGTGAGCGCCAGTCCGGGCAGAGGTCGGCGATGGTCTGGGCGGTGAACTGCAGGCGGCCGCGGGCGCTGGTGAACCAGTGGCGGACCGTGAGGTTGGGGAACTGGTCCGCCAGTTCGTCCAGCTCCTCGCGGAACAGGCTCTTCTCCGGGGTGCTGTTGGAATTGATGAGCACCACGCTGGCGTCCGGTCGGCGCGGGATGAGCGTGCGGATCATGGACATGACCGGCGTGATGCCGCTGCCCGCCGTGAGCATGAGCAGGGAGCGCGGGTGCTCGGGAAGGATGAAGTCGCCCTGGGGCGGTGCGAGGAACAGGACGTCCCCCGGCTTCGTATCGCGGACCAGGACGTGGGACACGGATCCGGCGTCCGTGACGGTGATGGCGGGATCGTGTCCCGCGGCGTTGCTCAGGGAATAGGAGCGCCACTGGCGGACCCCGTCGAGTTCGACGCCGATACGCGCCCACTGGCCGGCCTGGTGCGCATGCCAGCCGTGCCCGGGGCGGAAGTAGATCGTGGCGGAATCCTCGGTCTCATGCACCACACGGGTCACGACACCACGAAGCTGGCGCGAGGAGTACACCGGGTTGAAGAGCGCCAGGAAGTCTTCCGCCGTCAGTGGGGTGGTCAGCGCGGCCGTTGCGCGCGCCAACTTCTTGAACCGGATCATTGAACCAACAATATAGCCTCCGCCGCTAAAGTTCTGCACTCCTGACATAGAGTTGAGGTAGAAGAATTGTCTTGACGAAACAGATCGGAGTCGTCCCCTTGAGTTCTGATGTGCTGGAGATCGCTCCGCCGGAACCGCCGTGGCTCAGTCTCCCGCCGGAGGTCAGCGACCGGTTGAGGCCCCTGACGCCGGACCTCGTGGAGGCCATCATCCAGGCGGTCCCGCAGCTGGTCCCCGCCTACGCGCGGCCCATCGAGGGTAAATTCGGTCGCGGCCTGCGCCGGGGCGTGGCTGCCTCGCTCGAGCGTTTCCTCGAGCTGCCGGGCACCGCTCTGCCGGCGCTGTCCGATCAGAGCCGCCAGTTGGTGGCGGGCCTGGGTCGGGGCGAGTTCCGGCAGGGGCGCAGCATGGATGCGTTACTGGGTGCCTATCGCATGGGCGCGCGCGTCACGTTCCGGGAGATGTCGCGCCGCTCCATGGAGGAGGGCCTCGGCCCCGCCGTCGTCGTCGACCTCGGGGAATCGATCATGGCCTACATCGACGAGCTCTCCGCCGTGAGTGCCGAGGCCTACGCCTTCGAGCAGTCGGAGCGGGCGGGGGCCGTGGACCGCCGCCGCGCCGAACTGCTGGAGCTTCTGCTGCTCGGGCAGGCGGACGAGACCGCGCTCCGGCAGGCGGCGTCCCTCGCGGACTGGGCTGTTCCCGCGCAGGTCGCCGTGGTGACGCTGCCGCTGGACCGTGCGCGGGGGATCCGGCAGCGGCTCGGGCCGGGGGCGATCGTCGTCGAACGCGAGACCGACGCCGTCGCCCTGGTCCCCGAACGGGGGGCCCGGCAGCGTGCCGAGCTCGACCGCGTGCTCACCGGGCGGAGCGCGGCGATCGGGCCCGCGGGTGGCCTCGACCAGGTGGCGCAGTCGCTGCGCCTGGCGGTCCTGGCGGCCTCCATGCTCCCACCGCGCGAGGGCTCCGAGGAGCGGCCGGTCTGGGCGGACGAGCACATGACCGAGGTGGTCCTCGCGGCCGAGCCCTCGGCCGTCGGGGAACTCGCCCGCCGGAGGCTCGCCCCGCTCGCCGGCCTGCCGGACATCCAGCGCATCAAGCTCGAGGAGACCCTGCTGGCCTGGCTGCGGCACTGGGGTCAGCGTGCGCCGATCGCCGAGGAGCTCGGCATCCACGGGCAGACGGTCGGCTACCGCGTCCAGCAGCTGCGCGAACTGTTCGGCGACGACCTCAAGGACCCGAAGGTGCGCTTCGAACTGGAGATCGCGCTGCGCAGCGACCGGAGGGCCCCGGCGCAGTACGCCTAGGCTCCGCGGTAGGTCGCCGCCGTCCAGAGATGGAACAGGGCATAGGCCCGGTAGGGGCGCCAGGCCTCCGACAGCCGGTCGGCGTCCCGGATGCTCGGGTTGCCCATCGCGCGGCGTGCCACGAGATCGCCCGGTGTGAACGCGTCGGGATCGCGCAGCACCCGCACCGCGAGGTAGTCGGCGGACCAGGGGCCGATCCCGGGGATCGCCAGCAGCCGGCTGCGCTGCAGCGCATGATCGGCGTCGGGATCGAGGGACAGGCCGTCGACGACGGCGCGGGCCACGTTCTGGACGGTCGCGGCCCGTGTGCGGGTCACACCCACCGCGGCACGCAGCTCCTCGTGCGGCGCGTCGGCGAGCGACTGCGGCGTGGGGAACAGGGTCAGGCCCGACGTCGACCGCTCACCGTACGCCGCCGCGAGCCTGCCGCCGAAGGTGCACCCCGCCGCGACGGAGACCTGCTGGCCGAGGACGGTCATGACCGCGGCCTCGAACGCCTCCGGGTAGCCGACCGCGCGCAGGCCGGGGAGCCGACGGACCAGCGGGCCGAGGAGCGGGTCGCCGTCGAACGCGCGCTCGACGGCGGTGGTATCCGCGTCGAGGTCCAGCCAGCGGCGCGTGGCGTGCTTCAGGTGCGCGAACTCGGCGTCGTCGTCGGTGTCCGCGGTGAGTTCGACGTCGTCGGGCCGGAGGGTGACCGTGACGCGACGGGGGCCGCCCGGCGTCGCCAGCAGGCGCGTGTGCGAGAGCCCGCCCGTGCCGGTGACCTCGCAGCCGGGGATGGCGTGGTTGGCGAGGATCGCGGCCATCGGGCCCGCCTGGAGAGCGCCGTTCGGGGTGAGGGCTCGGGTGCGGCTCACGGGAGGATGGCGTCCACGTACCCGCCGTCCACGCGTACCGCGGCGCCCGTCGTGGCCGAGGCGAGCGGCGAGGCGAGATAGGTCACCATGTTCGCGATCTCCTCGGGCTCGATCAGTCGTTCCAGCAGCGACTGCGGGCGGTGGTCCCTCATGAACTGCCGCTGCGCGTCCTCCCACTCGAGGTCCTTGTCGACGAGCTGGTACACGAAGTCCTCGACACCGCCGGTGTGCGTGGGCCCCGCGATGATCGAGTTCACGGTCACCCCGGTGCCGCGGGCCTCCTTCGCGAACCCGCGCGAGACGCCCAGCAGCGCGGTCTTGGAGACCCCGTAGTGGATCATCTCGGTGGGGATGACGACGGCGGAATCGCTGGCGATGTACTGGATGCGGCCCCAGCCCGCGCTGATCATGCCGGGCAGGTAGGAGCGGGTCAGGCGGATGGCGGTGAGCACGTTGACCTCGAAGTAGCGGCGCCATTCTGCGTCGTCGATCTCGAGGGCGGGCTGAGCACCGAAGATCCCGAGGTTGTTGATGAGGACGTCCACGGCGGGGAGGACGCCCAGCGCCTTCGCGACGCCGTCGTCCGTGGTGACGTCCGCGGCGACGGCCACGAGGTCGGCGTCCGGCACGTCCCGGCGGATGGCTTCCATGGCGCGCGCGACGCTGCGGTTGCTGCGGCCGTTGACCCCCACCCGGGCGCCGGCGATCGCCAGGCTCGTCGCGATCGCCCGTCCGATGCCCTGCGTGGAACCGGTGACGAGCGCCGTCCTGCCGCTGAGGTCGAGTGCCAATGCCATGGAAGCTCCTGGAGGGGTCGGGAAGGGGGCTGCGTCCCACCCTACGACGGCCCGCGGTCAGGATCGGGGCGTACCATCCCCGGCATGACCGAACAGCAGCCCTACACCCTGATCGACGCCTACCCGGGGTTCGAACTGCGGGCCTACCCGGCGCACGTCGTGGCCGAGGTGGACGTCGAGGCCGCGTTCGACGACGCCGGCAGCGCGGCCTTCCGGACGCTCGCGTCGTACATCTTCGGTGCGAACACCTCGCGGCGGAAGCTCGCGATGACGGCGCCCGTGACGCAGCAGGCGTCCGGCCCACCCGGGGAGGGGGTGTCGGAGCAGCTGGCGATGACGGCCCCGGTGACCCAGCAGAGGGCATCGACCGGCCACACCGTGGCCTTCGTGCTGCCCGCCGATGTCTCCCTCGCCACCGCGCCGGTGCCCGATGACCCCCGGGTCCGGGTGGTGGAGAAGCCCGCGGCAACCACCGCCGTCGTATCCTTCTCCGGCCGCGGCGGCCGTGCATCCTTCGAACGACACCTCGGGGAACTGCTGGCAGCCGTGGAGAAGGCGGCCTTCGCGCCGCAGGGTGAACCGCGGTACGCGCGCTTCAATCCGCCTATCACGCCCGGGGTCTTCCGTCACAATGAAGTTCAGATCGACGTGGGAGCGGAGCGTGGAGAAAAGTCCCATCCGTAACCGGTATATTGCAGCCCGTATATGGAATACTTCCGCCTCTGCCGAGGTTGAGAGTGGCATCTGGGCGTCATTCCCGCCCATAGAAGGAGATCAACCGTAATGGCAACCGACTACGACGAGCCGCGCGTTCGTCCGGAAGACCAGCCGGCCAACGAGTCGTTGGAGGCAATTCAGGCACAGCGCAGCGCAACCACGCAGACCGCGCTGATCGATGTCGAGGACGGCGAGACCGCGGAAGGCATCGACCTCCCGGGGGCCGACCTCTCGCACGAGGAACTCCTGATCCAGGTCATCCCCCAGCAGGAGGACGAGTTCACCTGCATGTCCTGTTTCCTGGTGCACCACCGCAGCCAGCTTGCGCGCGAGAAGAACGGCGACAAGTACTGCGCCGAGTGTGAGGGCTGACAGCTCCCTCGGATGCGCGTCGAGCCCCTGGCCCCACGGCCGGGGGCTTTGTGCATCAACCGGTCAGGTGACGGGTCCGCCCGTCGGCTGCGGCCACAGTACGGTAAGGGCATGAAGTCTTCCCACGTCATCGTCCTGCCCGGCGGCGGCTACACCATGCTGTCCGACAACGAGGGTGAGGTCGTCGCCGAGCGGCTGCGCTCCTTCGGCCTGTCCGCCGGGGTCTTCGCCTATCCCGTCCGGACCCGCCACCCCGGACCGCTCGACGCCGTCCGTGCGGAGATCCGCCGGGTCCGCGCTGCCGGCGCCGACCGCGTGGCGCTGCTCGGATTCTCGGCCGGCGGCCATCTCGCCGGCCATGCGGCGCTCGCTCCGGGCGCGCGCGACGATGAACGCGTGGACGCTGCCGTGCTGGGCTACCCGGTGGTGTCCATGGAACTCGCGACGCACCGGGGATCGCAGGACGAACTGATCGGGCCCGACGCCGGGGGGACGCTCCGCGCCGCGACCTCACTGGACCGGCTGGTCACCGGGGACGCGCCGCCCTTCTTCCTCTGGCATACCGCCGCGGACGAGTCCGTCCCCGTGGAGCACGCCTACCTGCTCGGCCAGGCGCTCGCGGCGCACGCCGTGCCGCACGTCCTCCACGTCTTCGAGGAGGGTGAGCACGGCCTCGGCCTCGCGGAGGGACAGGGTGCCGCCGAGCAGTGGGGCAGGCTGGCCGCCGACTGGCTCCAGGACCGGGGCTGGTGACCGCCCCGGGCCTGCCCGCCCGACCGTCACTCGCCGTTCTGCCGCCGGATCCGGGCCGGTGATCGCCCAGACCCTTGTCGCGCTCGGCCCAGTGATCGGCCTGATCGCCCTCGGTTACGGCATCCGCGCGCGCAGCTTCCTCGTACCCGCCTTCTGGCCACCCGCCGAGCGGCTCTGCTACTTCATCCTGCTGCCCGCGCTGTTCATCAGCGGCACCGCGACGGCGGATCTCGCCGGTCTGCCGATCGCCCTGATGGCACCGATCCTCGCAGGGTCGGTCATCCTCACGGCGCTCGGACTCGTCCTCGCGCAGCGCCGCCTGGACCTCGACGGCCCCGCCTTCACCTCGGTGCTGCAGGGCGGCATCCGGTTCAACAACTACCTCGGGCTCTCCATCGCCCTCGCCCTGTTCGGGTCCGACGGCGTGGCGCTCGCCGCCATCGCCAACACCATCCTCGTGCCGCTCGTGAACGTCCTCTGCACGCTCGCCTTCGCGCGCTACGGCGCCGTGCGGCTGACCGTCGGCGGCACCGCCCGCAGCATCGCCACGAACCCGCTGATCTTGGCCTGCCTGATCGGGATCCTGCTGAATGTCACGGGGGTCGGCCTGCCGCCCGGCATCGACGGCTTCGTGCGGACCCTCGGGACGGCGTCGTTGCCGCTCGGCCTGCTCTGCGTCGGTGCGGCGCTCGAGCTCCGCAGCATGGGCAGGAACTTCGCTGCCGTGGCGCTTTCCACCTCGGTCAAGTTCGTGGTGCTCCCCGGCCTCGGTGTCGCCGGCTGCCTGCTGCTCGGGCTCACGGGGGAGCCGGCCGCCACGGTGATCCTTTTCCTGTCCCTGCCGACGGCGTCCTCGGCGTACGTGATGGCCCGGGCCCTCGGCGGGGACTCACGCCTCATGGCCTCGACGATCACCCTGCAGACGGTCGCCGGCGTGGCCTACCTGCCGCTCGTGTTCCTCGTCATCCGGGGCGTCACCGGCTGAGGGCCCGACCGCCGAACTGTTCCTCGAGGTCGTGCAGGTCGAGGTCGCAGCCCCTGACGGATCCCCGTGAGCCAGGCGGCCGGCGTCGTGCCCGTCTCCGCGCGGAAGCGCCGGGCAAAGGTCCGCTCCCTGCGCGGTCCCGTACTACTCCCGGATCGACGCCCTCGCCTCGGCGTCCCGAAGGCTCTCCGTGACCACCAGTGCAGCGGCTATCACGGACGCCAGCGCGAGGGCCGCCAGCGGTGCGAGCGGGGCGGCCACGGGGATGAGCAGGAGCAGGACGGCGGTGCCGACGAGCCGGAGCTTCTTCCAGTCACCGGCCATGCGACGCCAGAAGGCCGAACTGCCGAGGAGGAACAGGGCGGCCCCGCCGAAGAGCGCGAAGGAGCCGAGCACGCCGAAATCGTCCGTGTCGTAGACATGCGCGAGCACGTCCTCCACTCCGAACGCGGCGAGGATGATCCCGGCCACGAGCGGCAGATGCAGGTAGGAGTAGGCGTCCACGGCGGCCGAGATGCGTTCCGAGCCGCGCAGCGTCGCGAACCGGTGCTCGGCGGCGATCGCGGCGACGTCGAAGTGCAGCCACCACAGGCAGATGGACAGGGCGATCCCGAACACCGCGCCGAGGAGGATCGGGATGCTCACGGGCTCACGTGACGCGCCGACGCCGATGGCCACGATCGACTCGCCGAGCGCGAGGATGACCACCAGTCCATGGCGTTCGGTCCAGTGCGCCGCCGAGGGCAGGCGCCAGTTGCCGCCCGTGGAGGTGAGGTAGGTCAGGGTGATGTCCAGCGCGAGCCCGGCCAGCCACAACCAGGTCTGCGCCGTCCCGCCGATCAGCGCGCCCGCGAGGATGAGGGCAGAGCCCGGGAGCATCGCCACGGACAGCGTGAGGATCTGGCGCTGGAGCGGTTTGTCGTCCATCGCCGCATACAGGTAGAGCAGCAGGTGCATCACCCGCACCACGAAGTAGGCGAGCGCGAGGACGAGGGGGCCGCTGAGCCCGCCCTCGAGATCGTGGAAGGCTTCGGGGATGGCGAGTGCCGCGACGAACATGGCAACCATGACGACGGCCAGGCCGAGGCGCATGATGCCCTCGTCCACGTGCGTCTGGTTGCCGAGCCAGGAGAAGGCCACCCAGGACCACCAGAGCAGGCCCAGGATGATCATGCCCTGCAGCACCCCGAGGAACGAGTGCTCGTGGGCCATGAAGCCGGTGACCTGCGTGAACGCGAACACGAAGACCAGGTCGAAGAAGAGCTCGAAGGTGGTGACGCGGTGCGATTCGTCGGACACGCGCGCGGCCCGCAGTGGTCTCCGCCGGAGGTGCATGCGGGACAGTGTAGGACCGTGTGGGCGCGCGGCCGAGGGGTCGAGGGGATTATGAAGCAGACACCCGAGTAGTAAGCATGCTTGCTATCACTTCGGGAGGCACCTACGGTGAAGAGAAGCAACCTCCTCGAAAGGGCCATCATGATCACGCTTGAACAGATGAAGGATTCCATGAACGCCGGCGCGAATGTGCTGAGCGACGACGGGGCCGTCCTCGGTCCCATGGGCCAGCTCTACGTCGATGATGCCACCGGCGAGCCCAGTTGGGTCACCGTCGCGACCCACACGGCGGGAAACCCGGAATCCTTCGCGCCCCTCCGTGATGCCACGCTGGACGGCCAGGACGTGCGCCTCCCGTATCCGCACAGCACGGTCTACGATTCCCCGAAGATGTCCCAGGACGGTCACCTCAGTCCCGAGGAGGAGCAGCACCTGCTCCGCTACTACGGCCTGATCGCCGCGGCGACGGATGGCGACTCCGGCCCGGCGGTCTCGTCGTCCGGTGATCGTTCGTCGCGCGCCGATACCCGCGGGGGGCGTTCCGATATCGACGCCGGCCGTTCCGACGCCTTCGCAGGCTCGGCCGATGACGACGAGGTGTCGATGACGCGCTCCGAGGAGCAGCTCCGCGTCGGCACCGAACTCCGCGAGACGGAGCGCGTGCGCCTCGTCAAACGCGTGGTCACGGAGGACGTCACCATGACCGTGCAGATCCGGCGCGAGGAGCTCGTCGTCGAGCGTGTGCCGGTCCAGGACGGTGCGCCGCTGTACGACGACGGCGCGGGCACGTTCAGCAAGGCCGAGCGCGAGCGCCTCTACGCGGCCGTGGAGACCGCCTTCAACGGCGACGTGGTCGAGATGGTCCTCTACGAGGAGAAGCCGCGCATCGAGGTGGACGTCGTGCCTATCGAGCGCGTCCGGATCAGCCGCGAGGCCCGCACGCAGGACGAGACGGTCACCGGCCAGGTGCGCAAGGAAGTCATCGAGACGGAGCGCATCGAGCTGTAGGACTCCTGCGCTCGAAAAGGCAGAAATGACCGTTGGAACGATCTTTCGGCGGTCATTTCCGCCGTGGCAGGCTGGAGCGATGGGCGAAACGACGTGGGACCAGCGGGTCGACTCCTTCTGGACGGGCGAGTTCGACGAATCGGATCCGGAGGGGTCCATCGCGAGGATGAGGGCGCTGGTTGCGGAACGGCCGCCCGGCGACGCCGCGGCACTCTTCGAATTCGCCGGGGTCCACGACTCGCTCGGACTCGAGGCGGAAGCCATCGTGCTCTACCGCCAGGCGATCGAGGCCGGCCTCGACGGGGAACGCGCCACGCGCGTGCTCATCCAGCTGGCCAGCACGCTGCGCAACGTCGGGTCCTCCGCCGAGGCGGTCGCCATCCTCGAGTCCATGCCGCACGCGGGCGGCGACGACCCTGCGCGCCAGGCATTCCTCGCGCTGGCGCTTTTCGACGAGGGCCGGCACGGGGACGCCCTGCGGACTGCGCTGCTCGCCCTCGTCCCCACGCTGGACGGTTACCGGCGATCGCTGACGGCCTACGCCGGGGAACTGCCGAGGTGACGGCGCGGGCTAGCGGCACGACGGCGGCGCAGGGGATTGCGCGTCCCCGTCCCTGACCGGCGCCGGGCCCGCAGCCAGGGACGGGCTTTCCGGGCCCTCACCCCTCGGGCAGTGCCGCGAAGGCCTTCCTGGTGTCGTTGTACCAGCCCAGGCCCTTGATCGGGTTCTTCCACCGGCCCTTCATCGCGTCATGGGCCACCTGGTGCCGTGTGTCGCCGGCCGTGATGGCGTCCTTCAGGTGCTGGTCCTGCGCCTTGATGACGTCGTCCGCGGAGTCGCCGTGGAGTGCCAGGTCGCAGGGGCCGCCGAGCTGCTTGCAGGTCATCGTCTTCATGGGAGTTCCCTTTCGCTGGGTGGGACGTGCATGAGACCGGCGTCGGCCGCCCTCGTACTGATGACGCGTCAGGCGCCGGATGTGTGACCGCCGGAGTCATGTCCGTTCCGCGGCGGCACGCCGGACGAGGGAGGTCAGGACCTCCGGCCGGGCGCGGAAGGTGATCGCGCCGACGACGCCGTCGGTGACCGTGAAGTCGAACGCTACCCGCGCCTCGCCGCGATGGAACCATGCCGCGCCCGGCCGTCCGTCGACGAAGACCGGGAAGGCGGTCGTCGCGGCGCCGTCGAACATCGCCGCGACCGCCTCGCGGCCCTCCAGCCGGGTCGGGGTGCCCGCGGCGATCGCCTCGGTGTCGGCGCTGACGACGACGTCGGGCGCGAGCAGGTGCACCAGGCGCGCGAAGCTGCCGCCCCGGGATGCCGAGAGGAACGCGTCCACGACCTCCCAGTCGGCCGGCGTGCCGTCCGGGGCGAGGGTCGAGACCCTGGACCGCGCCCTCGACGCCAGTTTGCGTGCGGCCTCCGGCGAGACGGTGAGGACGGTCGCGATGGTGCGGAAATCCACGCCGAAGGTGTCGTGCAGGATGAACGCCACCCGTTCGGACGGTGACAGACGTTGCAGGACCACCTGGAGGGCGACGCCGACGCTGGTGGCCTGGATCAGCTGCTCGGCCGGGTCGGGGGCTGCGGCTGCCCCGGACTCCGGGACGATGTCCGTCGGTTCCGGCACCCTGGACCGCAGGCGGTCGAGGCAGAGGCGTGTCGTGACGACCGTCAGCCAGGCGGGCACATTCTCGATCACGGTATCGGTGCCGTGGAAGCGCAGCCAGGCCTGCTGCACCATGTCCTCGCCTTCGGCCCGGTCATCGAGGACACCGGCCGCGATGCGTACGAGGCGGGGGCGTTCGGCTTCGAACTGTTCCGTCAGGTCCATGCGCACACCCTAGACGGTCGTGTATCGGGGACGGCAGGAGGACTCTGGCCGCTGGTGACCCGTGAGCGTACAGTCCGGCCATGACACATGATCCGGTGGAGACCAATCCTCAGAACTACCGCGTGGTCTTCGAGAACGACCGCGTCCGGGTCCTGGAGTACACGGACGAGCCCGGTCACACCAGCACCGAGCACCACCACCCCGACAGCGTCATGATCACCGCCAGTTCGTTCCGCAGGCGGCTGCATGCCCGCGGGACGAGCGTCGACGTAGAGCTCCCGGACGGGGCGGTCCGCTGGCTGCCCGCCCAGGATCACCACGGCGAGAACACGGGGACGACGCCGACGCACGCCTACTTCGTCGAACTGAAGGAGGCGGATCCGAACCCCGTCACGGGCGCCCCGCACCTGGGCCCGGTCGCACCCTGATCCCGGTCGACGCCGATAGATACCAAGCAGGCTGATGATTCGCGTAGGCTGGAAGAACGACGTCGAACAACCCACCGTGGCGGTCCTACCCCGCACCCCCGCAGCGCGTCGCACGGCCAGCAGGATCCGATCGGAAGGACTTCACATGAGCACCCACGACGAGCAGCCCCAGCACGACGAGTCGGCCGACGAAGAGCTGTCCGAGTCGCTTGAGGGTCACGACGAGCTGTCGAAGGACGGCGACGGCGAGGACTCGCCCCTCGAGGAGATCGAGGACAGCCCGGTCCGCACCAAGAACAGCTGACCTGACGGGCTGGTGGGCAGCGCATCGCTGCCACGCACCTCTGGCCCCGCATGACGACGACAGGGCGCCCGCTGATGCGGGCGCCCTGTCCGTGTCTTTCCCGGTCAAGCGCACCTCGCCGAGCGGTCCGCACTCGTCACGGTGCGCTCTCCCGGTCAAGCGCACCTCGCCGAGCGGTCCGCACTCGTCACGGTGCCGCAGCAGGGTTGCTGGAACATCGTGAGCGAAGGCGAAGGCCGCGAGACCCTCAACGGGTTGGTGGCCCGAGCGATCGTCCCCTCAGAACAGGGGCCAGGGCACGGCCGACATGTCACCTCTCGGACCCGGAAACCGCCCGGTCGCGCGCAAAGCGGCACAGCGTGCGGCGAGCGAAGAGATCTCCTGAGCAGTGAGCAACTCCGCCAGGTGTCGGCCCAGTTCACCCCGCAGCGCGTCAGTGACACGGTCGACACCCTCGAGCTCCTCGGCGGTCAGTTCGTCGCCCAGCCATCCCCACAGCACCGTGCGCAGCTTGTGGTCGCTGTGGAACGTGAGCCCGTGGTCCACGCCGTACCGGTGTCCGTCCGAGATGGCGAGGATGTGGTCACCCTTGCGGTCCGCGTTGTTGGCGACGACGTCGAACACCGCCATGCGTCGCAGTGCCGGGGTGTCCTCGTGGACGAGGGCGACCATCCGTCCGCTCTCGTCCTGGCCCTCGAGGACCTGCTTCCACCCGGTCTCCGGGACCTCATCCGCCGCGACGAAGTCCACGGCGTTCTGGTCCGGGTCCGTCTCCTGCCACAGCTGCACCATGCCCTCGCCGAAGGGACCATCGCGCAGCCAGGTACGCGGCACGATGTTCCAGCCGAGGACCTCCGAGACGAGGTAGGCCGCCACCTCCCGGTGGGCCAGGAAACCGTCGGGGAAATCCCACAGCGGCTTCTCGCCCCGGATCGGCTTGTACACGACCGCCGCGTCGCCGATGCTGCCCAGGAACGTGGCGTTCGACGCCGTCGTGATGCGGCCGGTGAGCGTCAGCTCGGCGGTCACGAGGTCGGGGGCCGGCATCAGACCTCGGGAAGGGTGCAGGTGTGCCCGTCGGCGTCGATGGGATTGCCGCAGAGCGCGCACGTCGGGCGGCCGGCGCCCACGACCTCGTGGGTTCGCTTGGCGAAGGCGCGGGCGGTGCCGACCGGCATGCGCACCAGCAGCATCTCGGATGCGTCGCCGTCGCCATCGGAAAGCGAGGCGTTGTCGTCGTCAGCATCGACCTCGGCAATCGGATAGGCCTCGATGACCACCTGCGCCGTCGTCGGATCCCAGCCCAGGCTCATGGCGCCGGTGCGGAACTGCTCCTGGACGGCCTCGAGCCCGTCATTGTCGACGAGCTCGATGGGAGTAGTCGTGGGGACGCTGAAGGGATTGCCCTCGAGGGTGATGAGCTCATCGAGGATCTCGTCGATCTTCTCGGCGAGCAGAGCCGACTGCTGCTTCTCCATGGCGATACTCACCATCTGCGACCCGGTGCGTACCTGCAGGTAGAACGTGCGTGCCCCCGGGAGGCCGATGGTGCCGACGACGACCCGGTCAGGCCAGGCGAATTCGTGAACAGTTGTAGGCATACAAGCATTTTAGGCTCATGAGGTTCGTGTCGCCGTCTGCCCTGCACCGCCACCCACCGGCGCATCGCCGGACAGGGTGTTCTTCGCCAGCCACGAGAGGTCCCCGGCGTCGGTGTTGGTCGCGTAGACGCTCGGGCGACTGCTGCCGTACTGCACGATCGACACGGACGCGGGGCCCACGCTGATGCGCTGGAACAGGTCGAGGTGCATGCCGAGCGCGTCCGCGAGGATCGACTTGATGATGTCGCCGTGACTCACCGCCACCCAGACGGCCGTCGACCCGTACTCGGCCTCGAAGGCAGCATCGTGGCGCCGGATGGCTGCCACCGACCGGGCCTGCATCGCGGCCATGGATTCCCCGCCGGGGAAGGTGACGGCGGACGGTTGCGACTGGACCACCGGCCACAGATTCTCGGTCGCGAGCTCACTGAGCAGGCGGCCCTGCCACTGGCCGTAATCGCACTCGGTGAGATCGGGATCGATCGGCGCGTACGGGGTTCCGGCCTGGCGGTCGAGGATGAACCGGGCGGTCTGCTGACACCGCTCGAGGGGACTGGACACGACGCCGACGACGGGCACGGACGCGAGCCGGTCGCCGGTCACCGCCGCCTGGTCGCGGCCCACCTGGTCCAGGCCGACGCCGACGGTCCGACCGGCCAGGAGGCCGGTGGCATTCGCTGTGGTGCGGCCGTGCCGCACGAGGATAACTGTCGCCATCCACCCAGCCTAGCCATCCGCTCGACGGCGGCGCCCACCCGCCCCGGGAATGCGCACCGCCGCGCGTACGTTAGGCTTTTCGTATCAAGGGGAGTACTCCCGTCTGTGATCGGCCCGTCAATACGGATGCACTGAAGCATCCCGGGCCCATCGGTTCCGGTTCCGTCCGGGCGGAGGAGACCTTGGCGCCTATGTCCGACGCCTACCCTTTGGAGTCCCCTCATGCAGGTCACCCCCACGATCTGGTTGATCACGATCGCCGTGACGATCCTCTTCTTCGTCTACGAGTTCTTCGCGCACGTGCGCAAACCCCACGAACCGACCATCGGTGAATCGGCGCGCTGGTCCGCGTTCTACATCGGCCTCGCCCTGCTGTTCGGTGTGGGCATCGGCGTCGTGTCGGGCTGGACGTTCGGTGGCGAGTACTTCGCCGGCTACCTCACCGAGAAGGCCCTGTCGATCGACAACCTCTTCGTCTTCCTCATCGTGATGACGGGCTTCGCGGTCCCGAAGAAGTACCAGCAGAAGGTGCTGATGGTCGGTATCATCATCGCCCTCATCCTCCGCGGCGGGTTCATCGCCATCGGCGCGGGCCTGATCGAGAACTTCTCCTGGATCTTCTACATCTTCGGCGCCCTGCTGCTCTTCCTGGCCTACAAGCAGGCGTTCGGCAGCCACGAATCCAACCCGGCCGACGGCAAGTTCATGCAGCTCGTCCGCCGTATCCTGCCCGTCACGGACGAGTACCACGGGGACAAGCTCACCGTGAAGAAGGACGGCACCCGCTTCGTCACGCCCATGCTGCTCACGATCATCGCGATCGGCTTCGTGGACCTCATCTTCGCCGTCGATTCCATCCCCGCGATCTACGGCCTGACCAACGAGGCGTACATCGTCTTCACCGCCAACGCCTTCGCGCTCATGGGCCTGCGCCAGCTGTTCTTCCTCATCGGCGGACTGCTCGAACGCCTGGTCTACCTCGCCCAGGGACTCGCCGTCATCCTCGCCTTCATCGGCGTGAAGCTCGTCTTCCACGCCCTGCACGTCAACGAGCTGTCCTTCATCAACGGCGGGCAGCCGCTCCTCTGGGTGCCGGAGATCCCCATCTGGTTCTCGCTGCTGTTCATCGGCGCCACCATCGCCGTCGCGACGGTCGCGAGCCTGCTCAAGACCCGGGGCGACGACGCCCGGAACGACCGCGACAGGGTGCGGGACGAACCGGTGATCTCCGCCGACCCGGAGGACCGCATCGAGGGTGACTCCGCCGACCAGTCGACGGGCTCAGCCGCCGAGCCCTCCAAGTAGCACCGCAGGCGCGCCCCTCCCCGGCCTGCGGCCAGGGGCGGTCGTCGCTCCGCTCTCCCCGGCTACTTACATGCGAAGGATCCTGAGCGAGTAGAGACAAGTAGCGCGGGTGGGTGCTGCCCTGCGAAGTGGGGTAGTAACCACTCGCGACCCTGGGCGTAGGTGCAAAATACGCTTCCAGCACAGGTCGTTATGGGGGCCTGACGCAATAGCTGGCGAACGCACTGGTGTTGCGGAATCGCAGGGGAACGAGCGGCTGGGTCAGGGTTTCGGGGCGTCGGGAAATTCGTCTTCACTACGCTCCAGGCAGTGATCAAACGGGTTCCCCCTGAACAGAGCGGGATACAACATGGGAACACCGGATGGTCGGCGCGCTGACACGAAACAGAATCATGAACGGCGAAGGGTCCGCGGAGCCCCTCCGGGCCGGACCCGCTGGACCGCCATGGGTAGCGTACTGGCGGTCCTCGCCGGTCTGCTCAGCGGAATCGTCTTCGCCGCCCCTGCGAACGCCATAGCGAACACGGTTGTCAGCCTCACGTTCGACGACGCCAACGACAACCAGGTCGGCGCCGCGGCCACCCTCAGGGCCGCGGGATTCCGGGGGACGTTCTATGTTCCGTCGGGGTATCTGAATGCGCCGACCTACATGACCACCGGCCAGGTGCAGGCGCTGCAGGCCGACGGCCACGAGATCGGCGGGCACACCGTCACGCATCCCGACCTCGCAGCGACAGGGGCGAACGAGGCCAGGCGCCAGGTCTGCAACGACAGGGTCAATCTGACCAATCTCGGGCTGAACATCACGAGCTTCGCCTACCCGTTCGCGTCCTCCAACGCGGCGGCGGAAGCGATCGTCAGGGAGTGCGGGTACAACAGTGCGCGGGGCCTCGGCGACGTGCGGAGCAAGAACCCGGAGTCCGCGGCCTTCCCGGTCGCCGAGACCATCCCCCCGGGCAACCTCTACTACACCGGAGCCCCGGACCAGGTGGACAACACCTGGACGCTGGCCGATCTGCAGCGGGTCGTCACGCAGTCCGTGAACGGAGGCGGCGGCTGGGTCCAGCTGACGTTCCACCACGTGGGCCGTGACAGTGATCCGTTGTCCGTCACGAACGCCATCTTCAGCCAGTACACGACCTGGCTCAGGGGCGAGGTCGCGGCCGGAAGGATCGAGGTCAAGACGGTCGACGACGTCATCGGCGGCACCACGAAGCCGGCCATCGCCGGGCCCGCCGCGCCGGCACCCATCACCACGGGGAACCTGCTGCGGAACCCGGGCCTGGAGACGAGTAGCGCTGTCGCAGGGAAGCCCGAGTGC
This sequence comes from Arthrobacter sp. CAN_A2, assembly GCF_015752045.1. Taxonomy (NCBI): domain Bacteria; kingdom Bacillati; phylum Actinomycetota; class Actinomycetes; order Micrococcales; family Micrococcaceae; genus Arthrobacter; species Arthrobacter sp. CAN_A2. The sequence goes on along the minus strand of NZ_JADOUS010000005.1, from coordinate 185,704 downwards.
TGGGCCTTCGGCGGCTTCGGCACGAACTCCCCGACCTTCAGCCAGGTCAGCCCGGGACGCACCGGCAACATCGCCCAGCAGTTGACGATGGCGGGATATGTCGACGGCGATGCGAAACTCCTGCCGACCCTCGACCTCGGCGAATGCGCCCCCAGCGCGAGCCCCGGCACCTCCTACGAGATGAAGGCCTGGTACAAGTCGACCGCACCCACCCAGTTCGAGCTGTACTACAGGACCGGCCTTGGTACCTGGAAGTACTGGACCTCCAGTCCGAAGTACAACGCCGCCGCGAACTGGACCCAGACCGCCTACACGTCGCCTCCCGTACCGGCCGGCGCCTCCGCGATCAGCATGGGCCTGAACCTGACCAGCAACGGGACGCTCACCACCGACGATTACGATGTCAGGGCGACCGGTCCGACGACGCCCCCGCCGCCCCCGCCGCCGCCACCACCGACGACTCCGTCGGTTCCCGCGGCCGCCACCACGGCCATCAACGCCGCGGCGGCCAGCAGGCCGGGCCTCGGGGCCGCCCAGAGCGAGATCATCTGCGGCCTCGTCGCCGGAGGCTGCTACAAGGCGTTCCAGAACGGCGCGATCCACTGGTCCCCGGCCACGGGGGCACGCATCACCAACGGCGGGATCAAGATCCGGTGGATGGCGCAGGGCTCGGAGAACGGGTTCCTGGGTTACCCGACCAGCAACGAGATCGGCGGCCTGAAGAACGGGGGCGTCTACCAGACGTTCCAGGGCGGCGCGATCCACTGGTCCCCGGCCACGGGGGCGTACATCACCAGCGGCGCGATCAAGGCCCGGTGGGTGGCGCAGGGATCGGAGAACGGGTTCCTGGGTTACCCGACCAGCAACGAAATCGGCGGCCTGAAGAACGGTGGCTCCTACCAGACGTTCCAGAACGGCGCGATCCACTGGTCCCCGGCCACGGGCGCCTATATCACCAACGGCGCGATCAAGATCCGGTGGATGGCGCAGGGCTCGGAGAACGGGTTCCTGGGTTACCCGACCAGCAACGAGATCGGCGGCCTGAAGAACGGGGGCGTCTACCAGACGTTCCAGGGCGGCGCGATCCACTGGTCCCCGGCCACGGGCGCCTACATCACCAACGGCGCGATCAAGGTCGCCTGGGTAGCGCAGGGATCGGAGAACGGGCTCCTGGGTTACCCGACCAGCAACGAGATCGGCGGCCTGAAGAACGGGGGCGTCTACCAGACGTTCCAGGGCGGCGCGATCCACTGGACTCCGACCACGGGGGCGTTCGTCACCCGCGGCGCGATCAAGGTCGCCTGGGTAGGACAGGGGTCGGAGAACGGCCGCCTCGGCTATCCGACCGGTAACGAGATCAGGGTCAGCGCCACGGTGCAGGCCCAGGACTTCCAGGGAGGACGGATCACCTGGTCCGCCGCGACCGGGGCCACGATCGCCTACAGGTAAGCCCGGACATGCCGTAGGGCAAGGAAGCGCCCGGTGGACAGACATCCACCGGGCGCTTCCCTTTGTGCGTACAGCCCCCTACGGTCGCGGCACGGGAGGGGTCGACGTCGATGCCGCGGACGCCCGCCCGTACCGCGTCGCCAGCGGGGCGGCACTGAGTCCGTGAGCCAGCACGCTGATGAGGATGGTGACGGCGATGACCGTCACGGCTTCGTCGGCCGCAGGCCCGAGTGCCTCCAGCGCGAGCAGGGCGAACACGATGGATGCCAGGCCACGCGGACCGAACCAGCCCACGAACAGGACCGTGGAGCGGTCGACGCCGGAGCCGATCATAGACAGTGCCACGGGCAGCATGCGCACCACCGTCAGGCTGAGCACCGCATAGACGACGGTGAGTACGGTGATGCGGTCCAGGACGATGGAGACGGTGACGGTCCCGAAGATCGACCACACGAGCAACGACACCAGACTGCTCGTCTGTTCGAGGAACACCAGCTCGCCCTCGGCGCGGCGGCCGGCGAACATGCCGAACGCCAGACCGCCGCAGAACGCCGCGACGAATCCGTTACCGCCCACCTCGATGGCGGCAGCGTAGGTCAGCAGACCGAGGGCCAGGACGCCGATGCCGGTGAACTCATCGGCAGCGTCCCCGTGGCGGCGCGCCCATCGCAGCAGCCACCCCCCTGCACCACCGATCACCGCGCTGACCGCCACGCCGATGAGCAGCGTGACCAGCGCCGGTCCGGTACCCTCGGCATTCTCCATGCCCATCGCGGCGGCGGCGCCTGCGATGGCCAGCAGGACGACGGGGGTGGTGATGCCGTCATTCAGGCCGCTCTCCACGGTGAGCAGCCGACGGATCCGCGACGGCACGGCCGGATTCGTCACCACGGGAAGCCCGAGAGCGGCGTCCGTCGGGGCCAGCGCGGCAGCCACCACGAGGGCCAGCCACCACCCCAGCTCCGGGAAGAACCAGGCGGCCAGCGCCCACCCGGCCACGATCGTCAGGGGCAGGCCGAGGCCCAGGAGCCGCACGAGCCGTCCCGCCTCGCCGCGCAGCTGCTGCACCCGCAGGTGGGCGGCGTCGGAGAAGAGAACCCACACCAGGGTGATCTCGACCAGGGGAGCGTACGTCTCCGGAATGGTGGAGCCGTCGACCAGACCGAGTCCTGCCAGCGCCCCTCCGAGGATGATGAACACGATCGGCGGCGTCAGGTCGGCCCGTTGCAGTCGCGCCGAGACCAGCGCCCACCCGAACAGGGCCGCGGTGACGAGGATGATGGCCGTCTCGCTCATGGGGTACCTCCTGGCTCGACGGCATCGGCCGTGGTCTCGCCCCGGTCGAAGGAGTGGGTGGCCTCAACGGCATCGGTGACCACATCCGCCAGCCGGCCGGTGCGGTGGAAGACGGCGCGTTGCCGGTCGGCGCCGGTGCCCCGGTCGAGCAGCCGGACGAGCCCGTCCACCACGGCCTCGGTGTCCCCGGCCTCGGTCAGGGCCGGGAGCACGTGATCCAGCAGGGCCGCCACCACGTCCCATGCGGGGGCGGGGCGTCCGGTCTGCGGATGCACGAGGTCCGCACCCAGCCCGGACAGCCTCGCCTGCCAGCCGGCGAGGCGCAGGGCCGGAGCGGAGATCTTCGTGGGCGGCAGTCCGGCGCGCCAGTCCCGTGCCGCGGTCTCCACGAGCCCGCGGGCCAGGGCGGCGATCAACCCGGCGTCCTCGGCGAACAGGCATACGTCGGCGACCCGGATCTCCACCGTCGGATACGTGTGGGACAGCCGGGCATCGAAGTAGAGCATCTTGCGGTCCAGGAGGACCCCGGTGGCCATCAGCTCCTCCTCGCGGGCGCGGTAGGCGCCTACCGTCCCGTACACCGGTGAGGGCCCGGCCGAGGGCCACCCCTGCCAGACCTGCGAGCGGTAACTGGTGAAGCCGGTGTCCTGCCCGTTGAAGAAGGGGGAGTTCGCGCTCAGGGCCACCAGCACCGGCAACCAGTTGCGGATGCGGTCGAGCACACCCACGCCTTCCCGCGGGGACGTCACGAAGACGTGGACGTGCATGCCGCACGTCAGGTTCTCCCGGGCGAGGACGCCGTAGCGGTCGATGATCGTGCCGAACCGCGCCGTCGGGTGGACGTGCGGGCGCCCGGGCAACGGGGATGTGGCCAGAGCGGCCGCCCGCGCCCCGACCGCACGGGCCGCCCTGTCAGCGACGGCACGGCCGCTGACGACCTCCGCCACCAGCCGCACCAGCGTGCGGGGCGCGGAGGAGACCACCTCGATCATCTCCTGCTGCAACTCGGCCTCGAGCGTCGGCCCGCCGGCGTCCTCCTCGTACTCCTCGAGCAGGGCCCAGGAGGCCGCGAGCGGCAGACCGCTGTCGCCGTCGACCAGGAGGAGTTCCTCCTCCACACCGAATGTCCGCACTCCCTCGGCATTCATCCCGCGCCCTTCAACGGTCAGCCACAATCGAGTTCAGCGACGTACTCGTCGCGCGTGACGTCGATCCTGGCGACCTCCTCCTGCAGGGCGGCGGTGCTCTCGGAGAGCGTGGCGTCATCTGGGACCTCGTCGATCGCCGTCTGGAACTCCCCGACCGCCTTGTTCAGGGCCTCCCTCTGGTCCTCGGCCACGTCCCCGCCCTCCTCCATCAGATCCTTGAAGGTTCGCTGGACTTCCTCCCGCGCAAGCTGGACCTCGTCGACTGTCGCGCCCGGGCTGAGTGTGTCCGTGAAACTGTTCACCGCAGCCACGAAGGCATCGGTGGAAGCGCAGGCCTGGTCCGTGTTCTCGCTCGGGGTGGTCGAACTGCAACCGACCAGCAGCGCGGCGACCACCCCGCCGGTGATCAGTCCGGCCAGCCCTGGTTTCGTCGTCGACATGGAGCGTCCCTCCCAAAAGTGTGGCTGTGATGCGCGGCCCATGCGCCTGCCGTCAGTGCCCGACCGTCGTCGGTCCGCGATCCACGCAGGTCCACCGTCCCCCACCCTCGCCGCCCATGTCCTCACCCTGAAAGGGTGTTGCTCGCCGGGAGGGCGCACCGCGACAGTGAGGATGCAGAGTCCACCGTGCAGAAGCGAGCATGCCGTGCAGCAGAAACCCGCATCACCGCCTCTCGAGCACGCACACAGGGTGGCCCGGGAGGCCCTCTCGTTCCCCGACATCCGTGACGTCGAGGACGCGGACCGTGGCCCCGTCGCGGCCCAGGTGAAGGACGCGCCGGACCAGGGTGATCCGGAGTTCCAGATCGTCGCCCCGTGATCACCGCGCTCGGCGCCGTGCTGCCCATCGCCCTCGGCGGGATGCTCGCGTCACTGCCCGTCGTGGCGATGGCCGCGGTGCTCGGCACCGTCTCCGGCCGGAACGTGCTCCGCAGTTTCACGCTCGGCTGGCTGGTCGGCATGCTCCTCGTCGGGACCCTCGGGCTGCTGCTCGTGGATGTCGTCACCTTCGCCTCGGAATCGGCGGCGTGGCTGGCGTGGCTTCGCATAGCCCTCGGCGTCGGACTCATCGCCCTCGCGGCGCGCTCGTTCCTGCGCCGGCCGCGGGGCGACGCACGCCGGGAGAGCCCGAAGTGGATCACGACGCTGGAGGGCATGGGTTCGGTCCGGGCCTTCAGGATGGCCTTCCTCCTGGGGTCGGTGAACCCGAAGAACGTCGTGATCGTGCTCTCCGGCGTCGCGGCGATCGTCGGGCAGACCCAGGACGTGGGCACCCAGATCGTCGTGCTCGTGGTGTTCGTGGTGGTGGCGAGTCTCGGTGTCCTGGCACCCCTGGTCGCCCTCGCCCTGCTCGGCGACCGCGCCGCGCGTCCGCTGGAACGCTTCGTGGACTGGTTCACGCGTAACAGCCAGGTGGTTCTCGCGAGCGTGATCCTCCTGCTCGGCGGTCTCGTCCTCTCGGGCGGGCTCGCCGCGCTCGGCTGACCGCCGGTGCCCCCACGCCGTCGGGGGGGGGCCGGGCTCACGCAGCAGGGCGGAGCCGATGCGCGAACTCGCGTGACCGCTGACTCGTCAGGGCGATGATGAGCAGGATGTCGAGCGAGAGCCCGAAGAGCGTCGTCTCGAACGTCACCGGCGCACCGGTCCCGAACGCGGCCACGGCCTGGCTCGTGATGGCGGTCGCGCTGAGGACCATCGCGGTGATCCGAGCCCTGTTCCCGCCGCGCAGCACGAAGCGGGCGAGGATGAGGTCGAACAGCCCGAAGGCCACGAGGACGACGGCGACTGCGGGGAGCACCCGCGCGTTCGGTCCGGCTGCGATGGCGGCGTCCGTCGCCCCGCCCAGGAGGATCAGGCCGAGCACCAGTGCGGCCACCCCGCGCAGTCCCACGAGGATCGCTCCGACGACGGTCGGGGCCGGCGTCGTCCGCCGCTGTTCCACCGGCGGCAGGGGTGCCTCCGCATCCGGTTCCACGCCTGTGAGGTCCACGACGGGCAGGTTGCCGTCCGTCGAGATGGTGTCTCCGCCTCCGTTCCGGGAATGGTAGCCCGTGGAGAAGTCCTGGATGACCCTCACGCCGATCCCGGGATCCGAGGCCTGGAGCGATGCCAGGACGAAATCGCGCTCCCGGTCCGTGTCCTCCTCGATCTTGTGCGTGATCTGGAGGGTGAACAGCGACAGCCCCACGGAACGGTCGTACGTGCCCGCCGCCAGCCAGTCGACGGCGGTCCCGCCCGGCAGGACCCAGCCGGGTGGGCACGGCCAGAACCGGATGTGGTGCCGCTTGCCCGGGTTGCTGTCCACCTCCTGCTGGTAGGCGAGGTCCTGCTGGCGTCCGAAGAGGAACAGGGGGCTGACGGGAGCCCGGTCGTAGCTGCGCCGCCGGATCGTGGCGGTGACGATCCGGCGGCTGCTGCGGAGATCGACGGCGTCCGCGAGGATCCATCCGGCACGGTTCATCGCCGTGTGGAGTTGCTGGGCGCTGCCGAGCAGTGCGACGTTGATCGGGTCTCCGAGCAGTCCGTCGCTCGTTCGCGCGCGCCCGATGAAGTAGTCGGGGAGGTAGATGCGGGTGAGGATGCGGTGTACCCGGGGGAGGACCAGATAGGCCAGGACCACCCAGAAGACGAGGCCGAACCACAGCTGCCCCCACTGCAGGGTCTCCTCGAGGAGGATGGCGGCGAACCAGACGGCGGCGAGACCGCTGAACGCGAACAGGGCACGGTCGATGATGGTGTCACGGTCGGAGGCACCATCCTGGGCCGACAGAACCACACCGGGCTGGGCGGTCATGCGGAGAACAGTACAGCCCTGTCCGGGACTGCAGAAGGGCACCGGGGACTGACCCGCCCGTCGCGCGTCAGTCCCCGTGCACGGGCCAGCAGATCGCGGTCCGCCAGGTGGCCGGATCCGGCTCCACCTCGGGATCGCTGAGGTAGCTCTCCCACATCACCGGCTCCGGTGCCAGCTTCGCCTCCATGAAGTAGCTCTGGATCTCGGAATACGTGTCGGCCAGGGTGTCGTAGGGCCCGGTGTGGGTCGCTTCGACCACCCGGCCGGCCGGCAGGGTTCCCGGCAGCACGTTCCCGGCCGGCGCGATGGTCGCGGCGACGGGGAAGCCCGCTTCGACGTCGACGACGGCGCCGGGCGGGCCGTAGTACTTCCCGAAGGGGGCGCCGGTCGGCTGCACGCCCTGGGCCTGCAGCGCCGCCATCGTGTCCTGGAAGGCGCGGGAGAAGAAACCGGTCAGCTCTGTCATCGGCACCTTCTCCCGGACACCCGCCGTGAGTTGCTCGCCGTGCTCCATGATCTGGATCGTCGTCATGGATCAACCCTTGTGATGCAGGTGTCCACCGCACAGGGCCGAAGGTCACGGCCGGTCAGGACGTCGGGGGCTCCTCGAGGATCTTCAGGAGGGTGGCGTCGTCGACCTTCTGCCAGGGTGAGGCGTCCGAGCCCTGGACGGCGGCCTCGGGGCTGTCGCTCTGGCTCCACCACTTCGCCTCGTACACGCGCCCCTCGACGAGGATCCGGTCGCCACGCTCGTACACCTGCTTCGGATCCCACTCCGGGTAGAGACCGGCCGGCGCGGTGACCGCGGGGACGGGCCGCTCGTCGGGCAGCACCGGTCCGAGCAGCGTCCACGGGGTCTCCTCCGCCTGCAGCACCGGATCGTTCGGGAGGTCGCCCTGCGTCCAGTACTTCGCCACGTACACATTGCCCTGCCACACCACGCGGTCGTCCTCGCGGTACGTCCCGACGTCGGACCAGATGGGATACGGGCTCGTCTCGGGGTCGTCCTCGACGAGGGCCTCGGGGGTCTCCTCGGCCACGGGCTCGTCGGCGAGCGTAGCGGCACGGCCCTCGAAGTCCGCTCCGAGGATCGGCGCGAAGAGCAGTCCCTGCTGGTCGATCCCGCTGCAGGAATCCGAGACCACCGTGGTGTCGGCATAGTTCTCGCTGCACGTGGCGTCGCGGTTCAGCGACCACATCGACATGCGGCCCACGCCGCGCTCGGCGGCGAACGCGTGGAAGGCCTTGGCGTCATCGAGCGTGAAGACCTCGCCCTTGACGTCGTTCTGCCCGATCATCGGCGTCAGGCCGATCTTCCGCCACGCGGCCTGCGGCCCGAGTTCGATGCCCGCCCGCTCGTAGAGCACCTGCACCTGGCGGTGGGTGGCGTCCGCGGCGTTCCGCGAGGCGGTGAGCATGTCGGTGCCCTCCGGCCGGCTGCCGCCGTAGTCCATGGTCATGACATTCACGCCGGCGAGGTCCACGCCGGCCTCCAGGAACTGCGCGACGGCGGCGGTGCCGTCCGCGGTCAGTCCGGTCGGGGCGACCGGCAGGGTCAGCCACACGTTGAGCGGCGTATCCGTCCCGGCCCGCTCGGCCTGGAGGGCAGCCATGGCTTCGGCGCGGCGCTTGCCGGCGGCGACGTCCTTGAGGTTCTCACCCTCGATGTCCAGGTCGACGGTTGCCAGCGTGTAGCGATCGATGACGGCGGCGTAGGCGTCCTGCAGGTCTCCGGGATCCGTGCAGGCGGTCGCGAGCTCGTCGTTCAGGAGGCCGCCGAAGGACACGATGACCTCACCGCCGTCCTGCACGAGCCGGGCCACGCGGCGGTCGAGGTCGAGTGCCGCCTCGGCCTCGTCCAGGCCGTAGAAGGTGCCCCAGGACGGCGCGCACGGATCCTCCGTGGATGCCACGATGAAGGACAGCACGGCGCTGCCGCCGTTCTCCCCGGCGGGGTCCTCGAACGCGTAGGAGGGCGTCGCCGTGACGTCGACGTAGCCCGCGAAGAAGGCCCCCGCGCCATCGGCGGCCCGCGCGTCCTCCCAACGGTTCCAGCCTGTGAGACCACCCACGGTCACAGCGCCGACGACGACGGACAGGAGCAGCAGGCGGAGGAGAGATAGCCTCCGGCCAGGAAAACGTGCAGACACAGGAACCCCAGATGACGGCCTCCACGGGAGGCAGGAGTGCGCACCCAGATGCGCGAGACGCTTGAAGCGTATGGGAAATCGCCGCCGTCGTCATTCTTTCGCCTAACGCTCACGGCGGGCCTGCCGATGGTGGACAGTGACGCTGCATGTCGCGGGGCGACGCCGTGCGTCGACCCGTCCGCCCACTGCCGAGGTAGCCATGTCCAGACCCAGCGATGCCACCGAATCACCGGCACCCCGCGTACGCACCGGCGCAGCACCCGACGGGACCGCGGGCGTGACGGCCGTCCCGTCGTCGGGCGCGGCCGCCGCCGTGGTCCTCGAGAAGGCGTCGCCCGCAGCCGTCGCCGCGCGACGCCGGCAGTGGGGAGCGGAGCGGCGCTCGGAGCCGCTGTCCATCGTGCACCCGGCTCCGTCCTCGCGGAAGATCGCCCTGGGCCGCCTCGGCATCGTGGTCACGGTGCTGGCGTGGCTGACCTACATCGTCACCACCATCCTGCGGCAGTTCGCCAACAACCCGAACGCGGGCTTCCGGTTCCAGGTGGAGGCCACGTCGTACCTGATCGTCGTCACGTTCCTGACCTTCTCCGCGCTCATGTACCTGCTGGCCCGCCAGGGTGCGCTGTACCGGTTCCGCGATCACCGGCGCGTCCCGCGCGGAGAGCTGGACCGCCACTTCGCCGACCACCACGAGGGCATCACCGTGCTCGTGCCCTCCTACGCGGAGGAGCCCGCCGTCGTCCGGGCCACCCTGTGGTCCGCCGCCCTGCAGGAGTTTCCCACCATCCGCGTGGTCCTGCTCCTCGACGACCCCCCTCACCCCACCGATCCGGCGATCCGGCAGCGCCTCGATGCGACCCGGGCGCTCACGTTCGAGATCGAGTCCGCACTGCTCGAGCCCTCCACGCGGGCGGGCGCCGCGCTGGCAGGGTTCGAGGCCGCCCTGGCCGCGCGCGACCCGGACGCGCCGTCGTCGTGCGAGGACCTGCCCCCGCTCATCTCGGCCTACGAGGACGCCGCTGTGTGGCTCGAGGGCATGGCCGACACCGAGAAGGTTGAGGACCACGTGGACGAGTTCTTCGTGGATCTGGTGGTCATGGGGCTCGCCCGCGAGTTGCGGCTGACCGTGTACGCGCTGAAGGCCGCGCTGGCGCAGGAGCAGTGCCCGGAGCCGGGCCGCATCCGTGAGCTGTACGTGCGCCTTGTGCGGATCTTCAACACGCGGCTGGAGACCTTCGAGCGGAAGGCCTACGCCTCGCTGTCCCACGAGGCCAACAAGGCGATGAACCTCAACGCCTACATCTCCCTCATGGGCCACCGCTGGCGCAAGGAGCACGTCGCCACCGGCACGGTGCTGCGCCCACTGACGCACGGGGAGGGCGCGGAGGACGACGACGTCCTGGACGTTCCCGACTCCACCTACCTGCTGACCCTCGACGCCGACTCCCTGCTGCTGCGCGACTACTGCGTGCGGCTCGTCCACCTGCTCGAGTCCCCGGGCAACGAGCGCATCGCCGTCACGCAGACGCCGTACTCCTCCTTCCGGGGGGCACCGACGCGGATCGAGCGGGTGGCCGGTGCGTCGACGGACATCCAGCACATCCTGCACCAGGGCATGACCTACTACGGGGCCACGTTCTGGGTGGGCGCCAACGCCGTGATCCGCAAGCGCGCGGTCGAGGACATCGTCGAGGTCGAGAACGTGGGCGGCTTCGAGATCAAGACCTACATCCAGGACCGCACCGTCATCGAGGACACCGAGTCCAGCGTGGACCTCGGCAGCCACGGGTGGACGCTGATGAACTACCCCGAGCGCCTCAGCTACAGCGCCACGCCCCCGGACTTCGGCTCGCTCGTGGTGCAGCGGCGCCGCTGGGCCAACGGCGGACTGCTGATCCTGCCGAAGCTGTGGAGCCAGCTACGACGGCGTCGCCACCTCCGCGAGCAGGTCCTCTTCCGCGAGGTCCTGCTGCGGGTCAACTACATGGCGTCGATCGCGTGGGCGAGCTTCGGGCTGCTGTTCCTCCTCGCCTACCCGTACGACAGCCGGCTCCTCAGCCCCGTCGTGTTCCTCGCCGCCGCGCCGTACTTCCTGGCGATGGGCAGCGACCTCCGCGACTGCGGCCACCGCTTCTCGGACATCTTCCGGATCTACGGGTTCAACCTGGTGCTGCTGCCGGTCAACCTCGCCGGTGTGCTGAAGTCCATCCAGCAGGCCTTCACGGGGGAGAAGATCCCGTTCGTCCGCACGCCGAAGGTCAAGGACCGCACCGCTGCGCCCGGCCTGTACGTCGTCGTCCCGTATGTGATCGTGGCCTTCTCCCTGCTGACCCTCGGCCGGGACGTCCTGGAGCAGAACTGGGGCAATGCGCTGTTCGCCGGGCTGAACGCCGTGCTGGCGGCCGGCGCCATCCGCGCGTACATCGGTATCAAGAACTCGGCCGTGGACATGGGGCTCGGTGTCCTGAACTGGCTGTACGTGGCCCCCCGGGTCACGAAGGTCGAGGTGTCGAAGGTCATCGACAAGGCGCCGGAGGAGGCGGACTGGGAGTCCATCCTGTACCACGGCGACCGCCGCCTCAACCGGGACCTGCGCTCGGGGACCGACCGCCGTCGTCGTGCCGGGATGCGGTAGACCGCTCCGTCAGGCGCCCAACGGTGTCGGGAGGGAGCCGGCTCGCGAGACGGTGCGCTGTTCCAGAGCGTCGAGGGCGGCCAGCGGGGACAGGTCGGCGAGGATCGCCACCGTCATCAGGGGTTCGCCGCTGATCAGGGCGTCGGCCACGGCATCCTGGAGCTCCGTCCCCGCGTCGAGGCCGTCCCGGAGCATTGGACTGATGGAGTCCGGGCCCTGGCGTCCTGCAGCCTGGACCCGGTCGAGATGTCGGGAACTCACGCGGACCTCCTTCGCATTGGGTGGTAGGTCCAAGCGTGGTCTGCGGGCCCTCTTCCGGGAAAGCTCTCCCGGTCCGGCGAAAAGACGTGCACTGCGGCGCTGGATGTGGTGCGCCGGTGCAATCAGCGTCCGGCCCGCCTCCTACGCGTCGGGAGCGGGTGGTTCTTCGGTGAGGAGGCCCTGGATCTGCTCCGGGGCGTCGTCGTAGGTCGCCAGGACGTCCTCGAGGTCGATCATGGGAGGGAAGTCGATGACCGACTGGTGGCGGGCCAGGAAGTGTGCCGTGGCCTCGACGATCGTCACTTCGTCCGCGTCCGGGGCTCCGAGACGGCCCAGCAGGTCGGGGTTCATCCGGAACAGCGATTCCACGGACTGTCCTTCGGCTTCGGTCCGCACGCGATACTCGTTGTCACTGACCCGGGTGATGTCGAAGGATGCACTCATGCCGGCAACGCTACGCGGTCCGACCGGCGGTGCCCGGCAACCACTTCCCAATGGACAAACCGCTCATCACCGATGCACCGTACGGTCGTCCGACCCTCGGATCCGTCAGGTGCCGCAGTACGTCGTGTACGCCCCGAAGTCGTCCGGCGCCCCTGCGGCGTAGCGCTCCAGGCCGGGCCGCTCCTCGAACGGTTTCGTGAGGACCTCGAGGAGCCGTCCCAGCGGGTCGAGGTCTCCCGTCGTCGCCGCGTCCAGTGCCTCCTCGACGAGGTGGTTTCGCGGGATGTACACGGGGTTCACGCGGTCCATGGCGTCGGCATCGGGCATGGTGGCGAGCCAGCGGGCGGTCCAGGCGTCGAAGGCGGCGACGTCGAGCACCCTGTCGCGCGCGGGCCGGGCATCGCCGCGGACCACCGAGCCGAGGCCGCGGAAGAAGGACGTGTAGTCGACGTGGTTGTCCTGCAGCAGGGTGAGGACGTCGTCGGCCAGCGCGGACGCGACCGCGTCGCCGACGTCGTCGGGCAGTCCCAGCTTGGCCTTCATCCCTGCCAGCCAGGCGGCGCTGTACCGGGGGCGGAACGCCTCGAGCGCGGCGACGGCGAGCGGGACGGCCTGCTCCCGGTCGTCGTCGATGAGGGGCAGCAGGGTCTCGGCGAGCCGTGCGAGGTTCCACTCGGCGATGAGCGGCTGGTTCGCGTAGGCGTAGCGGCCGTCGCGGTCGATGGAGCTGTACACGGCGGCGTAGTCGAAGACGTCCATGAAGGCACATGGCCCGTAGTCGATGGTCTCGCCCGAGACGGTCATGTTGTCCGTGTTCATGACGCCGTGGACGAATCCGGTGAGCATCCACTGCGCCACGAGCGAGGCCTGCGCCGACACGACAGCCTCCAGCAACGCGAGGTAGGGGCGCCCGGCTGCGGCGGCAGCGGGGTGGTGGCGGCTGATCGCATGGTCGGCGAGGCGCTTCAGGAGGTCCTGGTTGCCCGTGGCCGCGGCGTACTGGAAGCTGCCGACCCGCAGGTGGCTGCTTGCGACACGCGTCAGGACGGCACCCGGCAGCATCGTCTCGCGGCGCACGTCGCGGCCGGTGGCGACGACGGCGAGGGACCGCGTGGTCGGGATGCCGAGCGCCTGCATGGCCTCACTCAGGATGAACTCGCGGAGCATGGGCCCGACGGCGGCGAGGCCGTCACCGCCGCGCGCGAAGGGGGTGCGTCCGGACCCCTTGAGGTGGACGTCGCGGAGGCGGCCGTCGACGTCGGCGACCTCTCCCAGCAGCAGCGCGCGGCCGTCGCCGAGTCCGGGGTTGAAGCTGCCGAACTGGTGGCCCGCGTAGGCCTGGGCCACCGGCGTCGCACCGTCCGGCAGTGCGGCGCCCACCAGCAGCGACAGCCCCTCGGGGGAGCGGAGGAACTCCGGGTCGAGCCCGAGCTCCGCGGCGACGGGCTCGTTGAGGGCGAGGAGGGTCGGATGGGGGGCGGCCTCCGCCTGCCACGCGACCGCCATCTCGGGCAGCTCCCGCGCGAAGCTGCCGCCGAAGGTGACCCTGGACTCTGTAGGCACGCTCATGCCTCCACCGTACGCCGGGGTGCTGCGACTCCGACCGCCGGGGGAGGGGTTGCATGAGGAGGGCGCAGGGCTCACACCAGGCTGGTCAGCCCACGCTGGGCCGCGATGGCCCGCTCCGCGAAGACGGAGAACCGATGCGTCGCCGGTGAGATGTAGCCGTGTTTACGCCGGACGAGGGCGATCGTGTCGTAGAGGGGCTCGGCGAACGGGAAGCTCCTCACATTGTCGGCGGGGCGCATGGACGCGAGGATGCCGCTGGCCATGAACGAATCCCCGGCGCCGGCTGCCACCAGGCTGTACGCCGTCTCCGCGTGCTCGACCTCCATCTCGGCCTCGATGGAGAACCCCGCGAGGTCGGCGCGGTCCCGCAGCTGGCGGCGCGTGGGATCCTTCCAACCGGAGTGCGCGTCGTAGAGGACGAGCTTCGCCGCGGCGAGTTCCTGGATGCTCACCGGGCCGGCGCCGGCGGGCCGGGTGGAGGAGATGAACCGCACCTCGTCGCAGGCGAGCGGGCGAATCTCGAGACCGTCACTGTCCACCGGCAGCACGACCAGGCCGCACTCGATCTCTCCAGCCGCCACCGACGCGGCCACGACGTGCGAATTGAGGCCGATCATGCGCACCCTCACCTCCGGGTGCTGCCGGTGGAACTGCACGACGAGGTCCGCGAGGTCGTAGTTGGCCGCGTACCTCAGCACACCGAAGGTCGAGACGCCGCCGTTGAGTGTTCGGAGCGACCGCACGGCCTCGGCCCCTCGGCGCGCGGAGTTCACGCAGTCCAGGGCATGGGTGTGGAGCTCCTCGGCCGCCGGGGCGGGGGAGAGCCCCTTCGACGTACGGGCGAACAAGGGTGCGCCGAGTTCTTCCTCGAGCCGCGCGATCAACTCGGACGTCGAGGCCTGGGTGATGCCGAGTTCCTTCGCGGCGGCGCTGAACGACCCGCAGTTGTAAGCCGCCAGGAACGCACGAAGTTGATTGAGGGTCACAGGTAAATCCTATAGGTTCCATTGGTAAAGGGAGGGTTCCCCTATGACCGGGTACGGTTCTACGCTGCTTGCATGGAACTCACGGCGCACCATATGTCCTCGGTCACGGGCTCCTACGAGTGCCTGAAGAGCGCTGCAATCGGGGGCGTGCCGGCACAGCGGCTGCCGCAGGTCGTCGAGACGGTGTCGGAGATGCTGTCGGTCATCGAGAAAGGCGGGCGCGACGCCGTCGCCGAGTATTCGCGGGTCCTCGACGGATGGGGCGGCGGTGACGTCGAGGTGGATGCCGACGCCCTGCGGCGGACCGGCGATGCACTGACGCCGGCCCTGCGGACCGCGCTCGAGGCGGGGGCCGAGCGGACCCGGACGTTCGCCGGCCTGCAGCTCCAGCACCTGCAGGACGTCGAGGCCGAGGTGATGCCCGGAGTGGTGGTGGGTCATCGGTACGTCCCGGTCCAGCGTGTCGGGGCCTACCTGCCGGCCGGACGATTCCCCATCCTTGCCAGCGCCTTCATGACCGTCGGCGTCGCCAAGACGGCAGGGGTTCCCACCGTGATCGCGTGTTCGCCTCCCACATCCCCGACGGCCGGCAACCCCGCGGTGTTCTATTCCGCCTACCTCTCCGGCGTCGACCGGGCCTTCGTGGTCGGCGGCGTCCAGGCCCTGGCCGCCATGGCCTTCGGATTGCTCGGCGAACAGCCGATGGACATGCTCGTGGGCGCCGGCAACGCCTACGTCACCGAAGCGAAGCGGCAGCTGTTCGGCAGGGTCGGCATGGACCTGCTCGCCGGTCCCTCGGAGGTCGCCGTGATCGCGGATCACACCGCGGACCCCGTGATCGTCGCCGCGGACCTCCTCGGCCAGGCGGAGCACGGCCCCCAGTCACCCGCCGCCCTGGTGACGACGTCGCGGGAACTCGCCGTCGCGGTCATCGCGGAGGTGGACCGCCAGCTCACGGACCTGAGCACGCGCGATATCGCCGGTGCCGCCTGGCGGGACTACGGAACGGTCTACCTCGTGGAGGACGACGCCACGGCCGTCCAGCTCATGGATGTGCTCGCCCCCGAGCACCTGGAGGTCATCACGGCGGACGACGCCTACTTCCAGAAGAACCTGACGAACTACGGATCCCTCTTCCTGGGGCCCTGGTCGACGGTGGCCTATTCGGACAAGGGCATCACCGGGACGAACCACGTGCTGCCCACGGGGGGCGGGGCGCGGTCCTCCGCCGGCCTCTCCGTCGCCCGGTTCCTCAGGCCCCTGACCTTCCAGCGCATCGACCGCACGGCGACCATGGACCTCGCCCCCTTCGTGTCCGAGATCTCCGCCTACGAGGGGATGGAGGCGCACCAGCGCACGGCCGACCTCCGCATCACGCGATTCGAGACCCACCCAGCATCGACCAAGGAGCAATCATGAAGAGCAGGCGCACAATGACGTCCTTCGCAGCGGCAGCGATGGGGGTCGCCCTGGCCCTCACCGCGTGCGGGGGAGGAGACAGCGGCGGAGATGCGGCCGGAGGAGGCGACGGCGGAGCCATCGAGACGATCACTATCGCGACCTCCAATGATGCACCCTTCTCCTTCACGGACGAATCGGGTGCCCTCCAGGGCATCGACGGCGAGATGATCAACTGGATCGCCGACAAGAAGGGCTGGGAGGTCGAGGTCTTCGTGTCCGAGTTCGCCACCCTGATCCCTGCCATCCAGGCAGGCAAGGCGGACGCCGTCGTCGACGCCATGTATATCACCGACGTCCGCAAGGAAGAGGTCAACTTCACCGATACCTGGTACCAGCAGGGCGAAGGCATGGTGATCCCCGGAGACTCGACCATGACCAGCCGCGAGGATGCCAAGGGGACCGTGATCGGCGTCCAGACCGGCACCACCTTCATCGAGCTCGCCGAATCGCTCGAGCCGAAGGAGATCAAGTACTTCGACTCGCAGGCGGCACTCCTGAAGGCCGTGGAGAACAAGCAGGTCGACGTCGTCTTCACCGACGCGGCCGTGGTCGCCTACAGCCTCGTGCAGAATCCCAACGACGCCATCAAGATCGTGGACCCCTACGAGCCCTACTTCCCGGGCCTGATCGGCGCCGCCGTGACGAAGGAGAACACCCAGTTGCTCGAGGAGCTGAACTCGGGGCTCGCGGAGCTGAAGGCCTCGCCGGACTACATGAAGATCCTCACCAAGTACGGACTGACCGAGAGCAACGCCGTCGACTGACCCTGCTTCTCCCGTCCACCGAGCTCGAAAGGAAGTCCGGCCATCGATTTCATCCAGGGCACTCTCAGCTACTTCCCGCGATTGCTGGCAGCCGCGCCGGTCGTCGTCCAGCTCGCGCTCGGGGCGATGGCCCTCGCCCTCGTGCTCGGCCTGCTGGTGGCACTGGCGCGGCTCTCGAAGTCGCGGATCCTCCGGGGGATCGCGCTCGTCTACGTGGAGGTGATGCGAGGGACGCCGCTCCTGGTCCAGCTCGTCTACATCTTCTTCGTCCTGCCGGCCATCGGGATCAACATCGACCCGATCCCGGCAGGGATCCTCGGGCTCGGCCTGAACTACGCGGCCTACCTGTCCGAGGTGTTCCGCTCGTCCATCCTCGCCGTCGAAGGCGGCCAGACGGAGGCTGCCCTGTCCCTCGGTTACACCCCGGGCAAGGCGCTGTGGAAGGTGGTCCTCCCGCAGTCGTTCATCGTCTCCCTGGGACCGATCGGCAACTACTTCATCGCGATGGTGAAGGACACGGCCCTGACCTCGGTGATCGCCGTGACCGAGATCCTGAAGACCGCGAACGTGATCAACGCGCAGACCTTCGAGACGACGCAGATCTACACGGCCGCAGCACTGCTGTACCTGCTGATCAGCCTCCCGCTGTCCCGCATCGTGAGTGCCCTGGAGAAGAGAGCGAGGATCCATGTCTGACGAAGTGATCGTAAGCGCCCGGGACGTCCACAAGACGTTCATCGTGACCAAGACTCCCGGGCTGTTCGAGCGACTGCGGGGGAGACGGCATGAAGTCAACCGGATCGAGGTCCTGAAAGGCGTCGACCTCGATGTCCACAAGGGGGAGACGGTGGTGATCCTCGGCTCGAGCGGTTCCGGCAAGAGCACGCTGCTCCGCTGCATGAACAAGCTCGAGACGATCGACAGCGGCCGGATCCTCGTGAACGGGCACATGGTCGGCTACGAGGAGCGCGGGGGGAAGCTCGTGGACGAGAAGGCGTCCGTGACGGCCCTCAAACGCACCGATCTCGGCATGGTGTTCCAGCAGTTCAACCTGTTCCTGAACAAGACCGCCCTGGGCAACGTGATGGCACCCCTGCGCGATGTGAAGAAGATGTCCAAGGAAGCCGCGGAGAAGCACGCGCTCGAGAACCTGAAGAGGGTCGGCCTGCTGGACCGGAAGGACAACTACCCGTCCAAGCTCTCCGGCGGGCAGAAGCAGCGCGTCGCGATCGCCCGGGCGCTCGCCATGGATCCGAGTGTGATGCTGTTCGACGAGCCCACCTCGGCGCTGGACCCTGAGCTCGTCGAGGAGGTGCTGGCGGTCATCAAGTCCATCGCCGCCCAGGGCACCACCATGGTGATCGTCACCCACGAGATGCAGTTCGCGCGCGACATCGCGGACGTGATCGTGGTGATGGACCAGGGCATCATCGTGGAGGCGGGCACGCCGGACGAGGTCTTCTTCAGGCCGAAGCACTCCAAGACCTACGCCCTCCTGAAGCGTTCCGGCCTGGCCGTCGAACCGCCGGGACACCTTGATGCGCCCTAGGGCGGGGAGCGCGGGATAAACTAGTAAGCCACCTGATGTTCTCGGGTGCAGACGCGCAACCGAAGGAGACCATCATGGGAATCAGCAACACGCTCAAGAACGCCGCGGGCCGTTACCTCGGCAACAAGGGCACCGGCACTGCCGGCAAGCCTGCCGGTACCGGTCAGCGCGGAACGCCCGTCCCCGCGGGCAAGGCCGGCGGAATCCTCCGCGGCCTGCTGAACCGCAAGTAGCGGCGACGCTCAGGCGCTCCCTGCGGGAATAGCGCCTGAGCGTTCCGTGGTTGCGCAGGATATGCATATCGAGATCTGGTCCGACGTCAAATGCCCCTGGTGCTACGTGGGCAAGCGCCGCTTCGAGAAAGCCCTTGCGGGATTCCCCCACCGGGACAGCGTGGAGGTGACATGGAAGAGCTTCCAGCTCGATCCCTCCCTCCCCGACCACTACGACGGTACCGAGCAGCAGTACCTCGCCGAACGCAAGGGCATCGCTCCGGAGCAGGTCCAGGAGATGTGGCAGCACCTCGTCCAGCAGTCCGCCGGGGACGGTCTCTCCTTCGACTTCGACCGCGTGGTCGTGGGCAACAGCTTCACTGCGCACCGCTTCCTGCATCTTGCGAAATCCCGGGGACGGGGTGACGCGGCGAAGGAAGCCATCATGTCCGCCCACTTCGAGCAGGGACTGGACACCTCCGACGTCGAGGTCCTCGTCTCCCTCGGGACGGGCATCGGCCTCGGCGAGGACGAGATCCGGGACACAGTCGCGGGTGACCGGTTCGCCGCCGACGTCCGGGACGACATCGAGGAGGCCCGCACGCTCGGCGTACAGGGCGTGCCGTTCTTCGTCGTCGACCGCAAGTACGGGATCTCCGGGGCGCAGCCCGTCGAGCTGTTCCGCCAGGCACTGGACCAGGCGTGGCGCGAGTCCCACCCCCTGGTGTCGCTCACGCCGTCACCCGACGGCCCCGCCTGCGGCCAGGACGGCTGCTGACCGCGGTCCGAAGGGCACCCTGCATCGACCTCTCCCTCATCAGGCATCGGTACGGACCCGGCCCGGCCGTGTTCCAGCACGTCCCGCCGCGCCGTCAGCCGGCTCCCGCGGCTCGGGCGATCACCATGGCGCCGTCGTCGATCTTCATGACGGCCCACCCGATCCCGCCGAGAGCGTAGAGCGAGACGGGCACGAGCAGGCACCACTCGCGGAGTGATCCGGCGTTGCCGAGGACCGGCACCGCGATGTTGCCGTTGGGGCGCCACACCTGGGCGACGACGGGCATCTTCGCCAGGCTGCGCGGCCTCCTGAGCCGGAACGGGTACACCGGGTTGCAGCCGCCGGTGGTCAGCATGTCGCCGAGGATGTGCACCACGACGCCGATGCCCACCGCGAGCGGGAACCAGAACTGCTCCTCGGGCGCGAACGCCGTGATGAACGCGCCGGCGGTGAGGCCCACCGCCCACGGCGACCTCCGCATCCGGTCCGGGATGATCTTCAGGGCTTTCGCCGCGAAGGAGACCAGCAGGACCGTGAGGAGTCCCGCGCCGGGATAGATGGTCCCGAAATCGGCGGTCTCGACGGTCCACAATCCGGCGACGAACGCGACGGCGACGAACGCCACGACCCCGAGTGCGGAGTGGGTGCCGCGTCGGTGGCCTCCTGAGATGGCCCCGACGCCGGCGCAGAACATGTTGGACAGCGGGGGCAGGGAGTGGGCGATCGTGGCGCTGTGGTGATCGGCGTCGGGCAGGAGCGCCGCACCCGCCGTGACGAGGGCGCCGGTGACGACGCCGACAGGACTGACGTCGAGGAGCCCCAGGCCGAGGGTGACGGTGTCGGGCAGAATCGGCAGGAGATGGCCCGGATGGATCTCGATGCGGGTGGTGGCTGCTACCCAGGCGGCGGCGCCGCAGGCAGCATGGTGGGCGCCCATCATGGCGGGAGTCCTTTCGGTGAGACCGCGCCGGTCCGCAGGATCACGGCCGACGACGAGATCCCATCCTGACGCGTGCCACCGTCATTATCGGACCGGGGTCCTAGTGGGGCCGGTACTCGCGCCCATCCGCGGGGGCCTGCAGGGGAGTGGAGCGCAGCCACACCTCGACGTCGTCACCGATGTCCGTCGGGAGGGCGACCTTCTCGATGCGCTTCCGGAAGCTCGCCGTGATCTCGCGCTGGATGCGCAGGCGAGCCTCGTCGCCCGCTTCCGCGCGGCCCGCGGCAACGCGATCGGAGATCAGGAGAAGCCGTGCCTGGGAGCCGGCGATGCTGTCCGCGAGGCGAAGAAGCCCAGCCTCCCCGCTCAGGGCGGGTGCCGCCGGCGCCGGCAGCTGCTGTGTCCTTCGACGGAACCTGGTGAAGATGCCCATGACGCTGACCCCGCTGGTGTTCTGGGCCGGCCGTACCCCGTTGTCCGGCTGGCTCGGGCGACATCCCTGACGCCTGTGGCGCCACACTACCGGAATGGTGCCGCGGCGTCGTTGGTTCCAGGGATATGACCTCCTTCGCCCGCGTGTCCATCCTCGACCGCGCCCAGTCCCGGACCGGTTCCTCCGAGGCCGAGGCCCTGCAGCACGTCATCACGCGGGCGCAGCGGGCGGAGCTGCTCGGCTACCGGAGGTTCTGGGTCGCTGAGCACCACGGTGTGCCCGGTATCGCGGGGTCGGTGCCCGCCGTGCTGGCGGCCGCCGTCCTCTCCGCGACGACGAGGATCCGCGTCGGGACGGGCGGCATCATGCTGCCCAACCACCAGCCCCTGGTGGTCGCCGAGCAGGCAGCGACCCTGAACGCGCTGAGCGGGGGTCGGTTCGACCTCGGTGTGGGCCGGTCGCTCGGTTTCACCTCCGCGGTGCGCACCGCGCTCAGGGCCGGCAGGGAAGATGCCGACCGGTTCGAACAGGACATCGCCGATCTCCTCGCGTTCCTCGGAGGCACCGCCCCGATCACCGCCCGTCCGGCGGACGGCGGCCGGACACCGGTCTTCGTCCTGGCTACGGGCCAGGGTCTGGACATCGCAGCGCGAGCGGGCCTCGCCGTCGTGCTCGGCGGACCGGCCCTGTCCCGGGACGCCGATCCCGCGCTCGAGCGTTACCGGGAGTCCTTCCGCCCGTCCCCGTGGTGGGACGCGCCGCACGTCACGGTGTCCCTGAACGTGGCGGTGGCACGCACGACGGCGGAGGCTCGGCAGCTGCTCCTGCCCGAGGCCCGGGCGCTCGCCGTCTCCCGCACGAAGGGATTCTTCCCATCCCTGGACGATGCCGCGGACCCGTTGACGGAGCGGCAGGACGGGCTCGTGCGGGAGTCCCTCGCCGGGGCCGTGTACGGGACGGTGGCGGAGGTGCAGCAGCAACTCACCGCGCTCCGGGCGCGGACGGGCGCCGATGAGCTGCTGGTCGGCGGCGGGGCCCACGACCTGGGGGCGCAGGCGCGATCGGACGAACTGCTGGCCGCGCTCGTCCTGGACTGAGGCCCGCCGGAAGCATCCACGGCCGGTGGACGCCTGGCCCGGTCGTGATAGTAAGCATGCTTGTTATATGGGGGTGGATCGCTCTAGTCTGTCGTCAATGCGTCGCTTCACGCGGGCGACACCGACGACAGGAATCCCATGCTCACGATGCACGATCTCGATCACCTCCTCGGCCACCGCACCGCGGTCGTCACGGACCAGGGGGACAAGGTGGGCTCGATCGGCGAGGTGTACCTGAACGACGCCACCGAAACGCCGACCTGGGTGACCGTCCACACCGGCCTGTTCGGCACGAAGGAGTCCTTCGTGCCCCTCGAGGGCGCCGCCGTGCAGGACGGCCGGCTCGTCGTCGCGTATCCGCGGGACCTCATCAGGAACGCCCCGTCGATCGAGCGCGACGGACACCTGAGCCCGGAGGACAAGGGCGTGCTGTACGCGCACTACGGTCTGGATGAGAGAACGACGGCATCGGCGGCGACGACGGCGGAGGACGTGACGGCGTCGGACGACGGCGCGGTCACCCGGGAGCGGCGTGGCGGCGGCGAACCCTGGATGATCCGCTCCGAGGAGCAGCTCCGCGTCGGGACGGAGGCGTACGAGGCCGCCCGCGTCCGGCTGCGGAAGTACGTGATCACCGAGGAAGCCACCCGGACGGTGCCCCTGCTGAAGGAGGAGCTGCTGACCGAGCGGGAGCCGATCACCAAGGCCGACGCCACGATGGACGATTCTCTTTTCCAGGAGGACGTCGTCGAGCTCGTCGGCCACGAGGAGCGGGCCGTCGTGCTGGGCAGGGAGACCGTGCCCGTCGAGCGTGTCCGGCTGGCACGGACCACCGTCACGGGCAGGACCACGGTGAGGGAAGAGGTCCGGAAGGAACGCATCGTCACCATCGTCGACGGCGAATCGATGACCGACGCCGATGCCGGCTCCGACACTGACGACCGCTCCCGCCGGTCTGCGCGGCCTGGCCGCGCGCGCGGCAGGGCGGCCCGCACTGCCGGGCGCGGGCGGGCCGTGCCGGCCGACGATCGGTCGGAGCGGATCGCCACGAACAGCCCCAACCCCCTGCTCAAGGGCAAGAACAAGCGCCGCTGAGGGCCGGTCGCACACGCTTCCACCGCGCGCGGCGCAGTCGAGGTTCCGGATCCGGGCCTCCCCGCATGCAACGATGAAGGCACTGGAATCACACTGGGGGAATCTTGAAGAAACTGTTGACGCTCACTGCACTGCTCCTCGCACTCACGGCCTGCGGCTCGCAGGAGCCTTCGTCCGAAGCATCGCAGCAACCACCGGCCGAGGTGTCGCAGCAGCCGACGCCCCAGGCATCGCAGCAGCCGACGGCCGAGGCGTCGCAGCAACTGTCGACCGAAGACACGTGCTCCGAAGTCGAGGTGATTCTGAAGCCCATCGACTCCGGTATGTCGGACGAGAAGGTCGCGGAGATGGCCGGCCAGCTCGACGACCTGGCGACGGGGGCCTCCGACGCCCTGCAGGACCCGCTGCAGACCCTGGCCGATATCTTCGCCAAGGGACGGGCCGAGGTCCAGACGCAGGTGACCGAGATGCCGGAACTCAAGGCCGAGTTCGAGAACGCCGCTGCGACGGTCAGCGAGGAGTGCGGCATCTAGGTCGTCGAGCCCGCTGCAGGACGAACAGCGGAGCGTGCTCCGGGCCGACAGGAGGAACAGCATGAGCAGTCCCGCAGGACATGACGACGCCGTGTTCGCGTCCTACCGGGCGTCCTTCACGGAAGGACGCGGATTCCTGAACTTCGCCAGCTACGGGCCGCCGTCCCGGCCGGTCCGCGACCGGGTGGCGCACCTCCTGGAACTCGCCGCCGACGGCAGCGTCCGGTCGGGTGACACCCTGTACGGGGAGGACCTCCGTGCCCGGGAATCCTTCGCGCGACTCAGCGGTTTCCCCCTCCAGAACGTCGGGCTGACCGGCAGCACCTCGCTCGGTCTGTTCCAGGTGGCCTTCGGCCTCACCGGCGGATCGGTGCTCGTCAGCGCCGGCGAGTTCCCTGCCAACACCTACCCCTGGCTGCGCACCAGCGCCGCGGGCCGGGCGCGCGTCGACCTGACCGGCGGACCCGGCACCCGCATGACGCCCGACGTCGTCGCCCGTGCTTTGACCGGGGACACCGTCGCGGTGAGTGTCAGCGCCGTCGACTTCCGCACCGGCTACCGCGCCGACCTCGCCGGCATCCGCACGGTGATCGGCCCCGACCGGCTGCTGGTGGTCGACGGCATCCAGGCCTTCGGCGTCGCGGACCTCGAGTGGACGCTCGCCGACGTGCTGATCGTGGGCGCGCAGAAGTGGATCCGCGCCGGCTGGGGCGTGGCGGCCCTCGCCCTGTCGGCGCGGGGGATGGAGCGGATCGAGCCGCTGCTCACCGGGTGGACGGGCGTCACCGATTCCCGCAGGTACGACGGCGAGGAGCACCCGCCGCTGCCCGGAGCGCAGCGCTTCTCCGTCTCCAACCTCTCGCCCTACGCGACCGGCGCCCTCGCCGAGGCCCTCGCGCTCATCGAGACGGTGGGCATACCGGCGATCGAGGGCGTCGTCGCCACCCACGCCCAGGCGCTCATCGGCCACCTCCCCGCCGTCGGGGTGCCGGTCCTCTCGCCGAGGGACCGATCGGACACGGCCGGGATCGTGGTGGCCGGTGTTCCCGGGCGGGCGGCCGACGCGCTCGCGGCCCTGGCGGACGCCGGCATCACTGCGACGCTCCACGGGGAGGACCGCATCCGCTTCTCCGTGCATGCGACCACCCGCTCCGACGCGCTCGGCGAGGCGGCGACAGTGCTGGCCCCGTTCGCCTGAGTCCGCTGCGCCGCGGAACTATACGACCACCCTCCCCTCCGCGCCAGAGTCGGGGAAGAAGATGGTTCACAGCGTGCAACCGGTCGTCGAAGTGTCCGACGTCGATGCTACGGTCCCACCAGAACGTGTGACTCAGGCAACATGTTCGTCACTGGAGGCACCGGGTCGGTGGGTGCCCTCCGGCGGCTGGGACATTTCACTTAGGAGAACCCTTGAATTCCATCGCTCGTACCCGGGGGCTGCGGTGCGCGATGGCGCTCGCCGTGACCGGCGCCGTCGTGCTTGCTCCCATGAGCGCCCAGGCAACCCCGGGCCCCGCGGCGGACGCGTCGGCCGTGCCCTCCTCCTTCAGCTCCTCGCCCGGCGCCGACGGCACCGCCGAAAGGCTCGATGACCGCTCGGACCCCGCGGACGCCGCGCGCCGCGACCTCAACCAGCAGGCCGTCGGCAAGGTCCTCTCCGGAGAGGCGAAGGTCGAGGACCGGAACGGCTCGAAGGCCGTCAAGGTGGCCCCCGGCCAGTGGGCGCAGTACGGCCTGCAGGACAGCGACCAGATCCTCTCCTTCCTCGTCGACTTCGGCGACCAGGTCGATCCACGGTTCCCGGCGTCGACCGCCGGTCCCGCGAACGGCGCCATCAAGGAACCGGACCGCGCGGTGGACAACTCCACCTACTGGACCGATTCCTTCGACCGCCGGCACTACCTCG
Source organism: Arthrobacter sp. CAN_A2 (assembly GCF_015752045.1). Lineage (NCBI taxonomy): Bacteria > Bacillati > Actinomycetota > Actinomycetes > Micrococcales > Micrococcaceae > Arthrobacter > Arthrobacter sp. CAN_A2. The sequence goes on along the minus strand of NZ_JADOUS010000005.1, from coordinate 160,205 downwards.
ACATGTTCTTCAACGAGGAGGGCGAGTCCCTCAAGAGCGTCTACGGGGAGCTGTCCAGCGGGCGGTACACGGTCGACGGCGACGTCAGCGACTGGGTGACCGTCCCCTACAACTCGGCCAGCTACGGCGAGACCGAGAGCCAGGCGGACATGACCCGCTTCGTGCAGGACACCGCGAACGCCTGGTACGACTCGCAGATCGCGGCCGGGAAGACCCCTGCCGAGATCGACACGTACCTCGCGACGTTCGACCAGTGGGACCGCTACGACTTCGACAAGGACGGCGACTTCGACGAGGCCGACGGTTACATCGACCACTTCCAGGCCATCCACGCCGGTGAGGGCGAGGAGGCCGGCGCGGCGTCGTCGGCCATCTGGTCCCACCGCTGGGCCGTCGGCCAGGCGGGCCGCGGGACCGCGGGCCCGTCGGCGAACCCCTTCGGCGGCATCAAGATCGGCAAGTCCAGCGTCTGGATCCGCGACTACACCACGGAGCCCGAGAACGGCGGCCTGGGCGTGTTCGCGCACGAGTACGCGCACGACCTCGGCCTGCCAGACCTGTACGACACCAGCGGCGGCGAGAACGGTACAGGCTTCTGGAGCCTCATGAGTTCCGGTTCCTGGCTCGGCCACGGCAACGGCTCGATCGGCACCACCCCGAACCACATGGGTGCGTGGGAGAAGCTGCAGCTCGGCTGGCTCGACTACGAGGTCGCGACCGCGGGCGTGAAGTCCACGCACAAGATCGGTCCGTCCTTCCACGGCACGAAGGCCCCGCAGGCCGTCGTCGTGAACCTGCCGAAGGACGCCGCGGGCAAGGACCGCTTCTACATCGCCGAGAACCGTGTGTACGCGGGCTACGACGCGACGCTCGCCACCGGCCCGTACAACTTCGGCTGGGGCGTCACCGCGCCGGACACCGTGGAGCACTACGCCTACCAGGACGGTTTGAGCATCACGTACTGGAACACCGCGCAGCGCAACAACAACACGCGACAGCACCCGGGCGCAGGCCTCGCCCTGCCCGTGGACGCCCACCCGAAGGCGCTGACGTGGTCCGACGGCGCGATGGTCCGGAACCGCATCCAGAGCTTCGACGCCACCTTCGGCAAGCAGGCCACGGATGCGCTCAGCCTGCACCGCGAGACCGCGGCGGGCGCGACAACGCTCACCGTTCCGTCACAGCCCGGTGTCGCCGTCTTCGACGACACCGACCCGAACGCCTACTACGACGCCGCGAACCCGCAGGGCTCCGTCGTCGTCGCCGGCACGGGGACGAGGATCGAGGTCGTCCAGTCCAACGCGACGGGCATGCTGACCCTCCAGGTCCGCTAGCTCCCCGGGACCACAGAACAGCAGGAGCCGGGAGGTCACTCCCGGCTCCTGCTGTTCCCGCGCGGTCGTGCCCGGCGGCATCGGCCGCCACGTGACCGCCTGGTTCAGCGGCGCCGCCTGTCCACTGCCGGTGATCCACTGCCGGTGATCCACGGTAGCCGGCAGTGCCCTCCGGCTCAGTGGGTCCGGCGTGGGCGCCGCGGCTGTGCGACGACGGCGATCCCGACGGCGAGAAGCAATGCGACGATGCTCAGGATCCCGGCGATCGTGTACCGGAGCGACGTGCCCTCGACGGGCGGCTGGAGGGATTCCGCCTGCTCCGCCTGTTCCACCTGGTCCACCTGATCGATCCGGATCTCCTCGACCGGGGTCTGTACCCGGGAGGGCTCCGCGCCGTTCCCGGAGGTCCCGGGCTGAGGTGCTCGTGGCACCGATTGGTCGACGACGACGGCTTCGCCGACACCGGGTTGCTGCCCACCTGCCGGGAGGGCGGGGGCACCGTCCGCTTCGCCGGCCGGTGGAGCCTCTTCCGGCGTCACCGCCAGGACGGGGGACGGGGCCGACGTGGGGGCGTTCGATGTCGGTGGGGCCGGCGTGGTCTCCGGTGCTGACCCGGGACCCGTCGTCGGGGTCTCGACGGTGGGCTCGGGGGCCGCGGTGTCGGGGGTGGTGCCGATCACCTCCTCGACGGGAGGCTCCGCGTCCGCCGGAGGGTCGATCGGCGGCATCACCGGCTCGCTCGGGGGCTCCTCGACCGGTGGCACGGCCGGCGTGGTGCCGGTCGTCGCGGGCAGGGGCGAAGCGGACGGTGTGGGGGGCGGCACCTGATCGGAGGGCCGGGGCGCCGGAGCCGGGGACGCGACGGCGGCCGCGGGCCCGGACAGCAGCAGTCCGATGCTGATGGCCAGGGTGGGGAGGGTTGAGGGGGCGCGCATGGCGGAGGACTTCCAAGAACGGTGGTGCATGGTGGCGGGACGGCCCGTCAGCTTTGCAAGCAGGCTGACTACACCGTCAATATTACGCGGCAGGCATCGGCCATCCCACCGGAATCTTCCGCTGGACAGGTGGCGTCGCACTCATTCCCGGCCGTTCCCGAGGGCCCCGACCTCCACGCCCGGGCGGCCGGCGGAATCATGCTGCGGAGACTGGAACACCACGAAGCGGTACGCGAGGTAGCGGAACACGTTGCCGAGGAGCACGCCGATGACGTTCCCGGAGATGTTGTCCGCCAACGGGCTCCTGAGACCCAGGACGTAGTGCGAGACGAAGAGGCAGGCCGTCGCGATACCGAGGCCCACCAGATTTGTCAGTCCGAACAGGATCGCTTCCTGGCGCTTCGCCCGGCCCCTGAACTCGCGGAACGTGAAGTGCCTGCTGCCCAACCAGGAGACGCCGGTCGCCAGGGCGACGGAGGTCACCTTCGACGAGATGGGGCCCACGCCCAGTCCCGAGGAGAGGAGGTTGAACACCGAGATATCGACGACGAAAGCCACGGCCCCTACGGCGGTGAAGGAACCCAGCCGCTTCCAGGCATCGCGCACGAACTGGTCCCCTCTGTCGATGACGGTTCATTCTAGGCTTCGATCGCAGAGGCAACCAATGGCTCGCCAAGGCCACAACCGCCTGGTGCTCGTGGCCGGACCGCAGGGGCCGGTATCTCACGCGTCAGTACAGCAGCGAGTGATCGCCCAGGCGGTGGTAGGAGCGGTTGTGGTAGACCAGGGGCGCTCCGCCCGCACCGTCGTCGCCCTGCTCGATCGCGATGACCTCTGCGGCGAGGATCATCGACCCGCCGACGGGCAGCCGGTGCAGGATACGGCACCGCAGGGCCCACGGCGCCTCCGCCAGGAGCGGCTCGCCCGTGGGCAGCGGCCGCCAGGCCACCGCCCCGCCGAAGCGGTCGGCGCCGCGGGTCGCGAAGAGCTGGGCGATGCCGACCTGATCGGCGCCGAGCAGGTGGACCACCAGGGTGTCTGCCGCGATGAGGGCCGACGCCGAGGACGACGCCGTCGAGACCGAGAAGGCGAGGACGGGCGGCTCGGCGGAGACGGAGGACACGGACGACGCCGTCAGGCCGACCGGTCCGTCCACTCCCTGTGCGGTGATGACGGCGATGCCGGCCGGGTGCGCGCGGAACGCGTCCTTGAAGAGCTCGGCCGTGGCGATCGCGTGGCCGGTGGGAATCGTCATGCCGTCAACGCTAGAACCTCAACAGAGGTTGAGGTCAAATCGGCGGGTCGGGGTCCAGGAGGGTGGAGCGGATGCCCCGGGAGCCGGCGGCGTCGTCGGGGTTGACGAAGCCGCAGGCGGCCAGGGACAGGCAGCCGCACCCGATGCAGCCGTCCAGCCGGTCCCTCAGGTGCTCGAGCTGGGCGATGCGCTTGTCGATCTCCTGCTGCCACGCCGCGGAGAGCCGCTGCCAGTCCGCCTGGTCCGGGACACCGTCGGTCGGTAGCTCGGCGAAGGCGCGGGCGACGGTGGCGAGCGGGATGCCCGCGCGCTGGGCGGCGCCGATGACGGCGACGCGGCGGAGGACCGAGCGGTCGTACCGGCGCTGGTTGCCGGTGGTGCGGCGGCTGGTGATCAACCCCCGGCGTTCGTAGAAGTGCAGGGCGGAGACGCTCATGCCGCTGCGCGCGGCGAGCTGCCCGACGGAGAGGTCCTGGTCGGTCGTCACTCGAGGCTCCTTCCTGCTGCGGTGCCGGGGGTCGTTGTGCCAGCGTAGCTGCGAAGCCGCCGGCCGCCGTCGGCCCAGCACCCGGCGCAGGACTGGTCCCTGGCGGACCGAGGGGACCGACGCCCCGGTCAACAGAGTCGCCACTCGGACAGGTCGAGGATGCGGTCGGCCCTGTCCCGGGTGGCGGCGACGCGCGCGGCGTTGGGCTCGTCGACCCGACGGACCCAGTCCTCCGCCGCCGCAGGCGTCTTGCCGAACAGGATGTGCCGCGCGACGAGCCGCCGCCGGCGCAGCCCGGGTTCGACGTCGACGAACCAGACCTCGTCGAGGTGGCTCCGGACGTCCCGCCAGCCCGGCGCATCGAGGAGCAGGTAGTTGCCCTCGGTGATGATCAGGGTGCACGAGGGCGCCACAGGCAGGGCGTTCGCGAGCGGCTGCTCCAGCCGACGCTCGAACGCCGGCGCATAGACGGTGTGGCCGGGAGCGCTCGCCAGGCGTGCCAGCAGGGCGGCATAGCCGTGGGCGTCGAAGGTCTCGGGGGCCCCCTTGCGGTCCAGCAGGCCCAGGGCGACCAGGGCCTGGTCGGCCAGGTGGAACCCGTCCAGGGGGACCAGGGCGTGGTGCTCGGGGTCCAGCCCGGCGAGCGCCGCAGCGACAGTGGACTTCCCTGCACCCGGCGGCCCTGCGATCCCGAGCAGGGTCCTCCTGCCGGGGGCGGGATCGGGCAGGAGTGCCGTGAGTTCCTCGATGGTGTGAACGGTCGTCATCGCCGCGGATCCTCCTCCTGCGCCGGCCGCTCGGCCGACGTCGTCCCCGCGTCCATCATGCCGTGACGCCGGCCACCGTACCGGACTTCCGCTAGCCGGCAGGGCGCAGGGATGTGAGCATCGTCCTGATCTGCTGGTACTCCTTCGTCTCCATGTACGCCTGCGGCGTGTCGACGTGCATCGGCTTGCCGGGGTGGATCCGATACGGGTCGTAGGCCCCTCCGAACGCGGCCCCCGAGGGCGGCCATGTGAAGAAGTGTGCGATGGGGCAGGCGGTCGGCCCCTCCGGAAAGGGCGCGGAGGTGATGCCGTAGGCGAGGGTCGACGCCGCCATCGGATCGGCCACCAGGGGGTCCGTGCGGCCTTCGAAGACGAACATCGGGGTGCCCGTGGCCTGGGTCAGGGCCGGCAGCGGCTCCGAGTCCAGGAGTGAGTACGGCACCTCCGCCGGACACACCGCCCCTGTGACGAGGTTCGTCCGCAGGGAGGCGAGGCGCCGGCCGGCGGCATCCTCGACGGCGACGGCCACGCCCTCCGGTGGGATCGGGGTGGACGCGACGACGGTCCAGTCGCCCGGGTGGTCGAAGGACAGGCCTCCGCCCGGGGTCGTGTAGGTGGCCCACCCGGCGTCGGCAGCAGGCGGGGCCCCGGACGCTGGGGGCGCGGATGGTGGGTTCGTCGACGGCGGGGCCCCGGCGGTTGGGGTCGCGGACGCCGACGGGGCGACCGGGGTCCCTGCGGCGTCGGCATCGGCGCCGGCGTCGGGAGAAGCGCAGGAGGAGAGAAGAACGAGGCACAGGGCCCCGGAGGACAGCAGTACGGACCGGCCCGGACAACCCATGGTTACTCCTTCGTAGCGCGGGTGGATCGCTCCATGATGATGCCGTCCCGAAAGCCCGGCCGGGGCCGGACCCGGATCGTTATCCGGCGGGCAGGATCGTTGCCGGTCCGTGCGAACACCGTGACAGGGCGGTGGCCGCAGGATCGACGATGCGGTCCCGGAAAGCACTGGACCAGCCCTGCGGCCGGTGCCATGGTTGGTCCATGGTCAGCGAAGACGATGTGCGTTCCGCCTGCCTCGCCCTGCCCGGGACCTCGGAGCGGCTGAGCTGGAGCCGGCCCGCCTGGTTCGCCCGGACCCTCTTCGCCCGTATGTGGGATGACACCGTCCTGACGATCAAGACCGAGGAACGGGACGCGCTGCTCGCCTCCCAGCCGGGTGCGTTCTTCGTCCACCCCCACCATGACCAGTACGAATGTCTCGTGCTCGTGCGGCTGGGTCGCATCGACCTCGAGGAGCTGACCGAACTGATCCAGGAGTCCTACCGGGTCGCCAACAGCGCCGCACCGACGCCCTGAGCCGGTCACCCCTCCAGGGGCAGTGTGTGCTTGATCACCTACGGCACCCTCCACAGCTTCTCCGGCGCCGCGCCAGCGCGCGGGGCTGGGTAGTCCTCAACCCTCATGCGAGTAGTAGGGCGTGCATCCCGCGTAAGAGATGAAAGTACCTCGCGCAGATGCGTACGTAAGTGCCACTCGTGCAACGGACCGGTCCGGTCGATAGGTTCAAGGACGGCGCTCGTTGGCAGAGCTGGCGAGGACGCCCCCATCACCTTCGTGTGGGACGACTACCGGATCTCCGCCCTGTGGGCACCCATCCGTCTCACTCACGTCTCACACGAGGTCGCCCAGCCGCGCAACGCGGTGGCGAGCGGCCCAAGGAAAATCATGACTTCGCTGCAGTCCCTCCTCCAGGACTCCCATGCCCGGCACCGCACGGTGATCATCATCGTCGCGCTCATCCTGACGGCTCTCGTGCCGCTCGCCGACACCCTGCTGCCCGACGGTTGGTCCTACGCCCTGCTGGCCACCGGCGTGGTCCTCGTCATGGTGGCCCTGTTCACGCTCGCGCGCAGCGGCGTGTCCAGCGCCGGGGGTGACCGCGCGACGTCCGACGGCGGGGCGCGACCGGGCGCCGGGCTCCTGCTGTACCTCTCGCCGGTCATCCTCCTCAACCTCGTGTACCCGCTCGTAAGCCCCGCCATGGCCGCGGTGAACGCCGGGGGAGTGCAGCTCACCCTCGTGGTCCTGGCGTCGTCGATCACCGTCCCCTGGCTCGCGCAGGCCGCCTGCCTCCCTGCCTACCGCGCGATCGGGGACCTCATGGCGGAGCGGGACATGGCAGCCATCACCCGCCGGTTCTGCGCCACCTGGCCCGCGATGTTCGTCCAGGCGCTTCCGCTCGTGGTGGTCTTCGCCATCCCGCTCTGGCTCGCCACGCGCTGGTCCTTCACGGCCCTGGCCACCTACGCCGCCCTCTGCGCCCTCCACCTCCTCTTCGTCCAGTCCCTCGTCCTCGCCAATGTGGGAAACCGCCGCGGACTCTGGGCGGTCGCATGGGTGGCCTACGCTGCAGCCCTCTTCGTGGTCCCCACCCTCTGGTGGCTGCCGCCGCTGCTCGGAGCACTCACGCAGATCGTGCCCATGGGACGAGGCCTCGCCGCCGTGAGCCTCTCCCGCCTCGGAGCCCGCGACTTCTCCGCCGACCTCGTGCGGGGACTCCTCCTCGGTGCGGTGCTGTGGGCGGACAAGTTCGTGCTGTTCCTCGTCACCGGGGGCGACTTCCAGGTAGTCATCGTGTTCCTCGCGATGCTGCCCGCGGTCATCGCCTACAACTACTACTTCGTGAACCTCGCCCCGAAGGTGGACAGGGCAGTCACCGACCTGCACCGCACCATCTCCGAGGAGCCGCTCACGGTCCTCGCCGCACGGTCGGGGCGGCTCAGCCGCACCGTGGATCGGGCCATCCTCAGCACGGGCGCCATCGGCATGGTGCTGACGCTCGTGATCTCCCTCCTCCTCGACGGCATCCAGCCCGTCAACGTGCTGCTGGCCATCTCGGTGGGCGTCGCGTCCTGGGCGTTCATGATCCTCACGCTCCTCAGCTACGAACTGGACTACATCGGCGAGAAGGTCCTGCCGCAGGTCCTGGGCGGCATCCACCTTGTGCTCTGCGCTGCAGCCTTCGTACTGATCGGCGCGACGCAGAGCTCCACGGGTGCCGCGCTGGCGTACGGTGCGCTCGTCGTGGCAGACCTGGCACTCGTCGCCGTCGCCTGGGTGCTCTACAAGCGCCACTGGACCCAGCCCGAATACACCCTGTTCTGGCGCCACGCCACGTCCTGGTAGCAGCACTGCCGGCCCGGCTCCGCCCGACCCACCGCTTTTGATCGCAGAAGGAAGAACCATGTACGTGTTCAAGACCCCGAAGGCGCGCCGCGCCGCGCTCGCACCGACCGCCGCCACCGTCCCCGTGGCCCAGACCGCAGCGGAGCGCCATTACGTGGACGTCGACGTGGCGATCGTCATGGAGTCCACCTATCCCTACCTCAAGGGCGGCGTCTCGGCCGTCGTGCACGACATCGTCACGCACAACCCCGATCTCACCTACGGCATCATCCACATCTCCTGGGACGCCGATTCGCCCCACGAGGACCTCTACGGCATGCCGGCCAACGTGGCCTGGGTGCGGCCGGTCTTCCTGAGCCTGCAGGAGCACCGGCACGACTACATGGCCGCGACCTCCAAGGATCTCGGCATGACCCCGGCCGAGCGCGCCGCGCTGGTGGACCGCCTCTTCGACGCGCTCTACGCCCTGTCCGAACGACGTGAGGTGGAGCCGCTCTGGCAGCTGATCGACGAGGGATTCAACGAGCGCACGCGGAGCTACCCGCTCTGGGCCGTGCTCGGCACGAGGGAGTTCATGGAGGCGCTCTCCGTCAGGATGCCCCAGCTCGACCTCTCCCTCGCGGACTCCTTTTGGACGCTGCGCAACTTCTTCTCCCTCGCCTACGCCATCCTCGGAGAGACCATGCCGAGGGCGCGTGTCTACCATGCGCACACCACGGGGTACGCCTCGCTGCTCGGTGCGGCGGCGGCCCGTGACCACGACACCTCGTTCCTGCTGACCGAGCACAACCTGTACGTCCGCGACACTGTCAACACCCTGCTGGACCGCAACATGGCGTTGTCCATCACCTCCGAGGACTACCGGACGTTCGACGTCACCCCGGAGCAGCGCGCCTGGATGGCCTGGTGGACCGAGATGGGGCACTTCTGCTACCCGAGCGCTGCCCTGATCACCTACCTGTATCCGACGGCGATCACCGAGGCAGCACGCCTCGGTACCGACATCGACAAGGCCGTCGTGGTGCCAAACGCGATGGTCATCGAGGAGTTCGAGGACAAGTACCGTGCCCGGTTGACGGCGCAGCAGCTCCTGGCGGAGCACGGCGACGACCACGAGTGGAAGCTGGTCTACATCGCCCGCGTCGTGCCCATCAAGGGGCTGCTCGACCTCCTATCCAGCATGGACATCCTGCGCCACCAGGGATTCCCGAACCTCCACCTCGACGTCCTCGGCCCCACCGAGCACGTGCCCGAGTACTACGAGGCCTGCCTGGCCAAGATCGAGAGCCTGGGGCTGCACGATCATGTGACGATCCACGGCACGGTCAACGTCCGGGACATGCTCGACCAGTTCGACCTGCTCGTGCTGCCGAGCTACAACGAGGGCCAGCCCATCGTGGTCCTGGAAGCGATGGCCGCCGGGATTCCCACCGTCGGCACCGATGTCGGAGGCATGCGGCAACTGATCGGCGACGATCTGCTCACCGGGGACGGCCGGACCGTCGGTCCCTGCGGCGAGCTCGTGGTGGCCGGCGACGTGCAGCAGATGGCGGACAGCGTGCGTGCCGTGATCGGCAACAGGGAGCTCTACGCCGACTACGCGGCCAACGCCCGGATCCGGGTGCAGGAGTTCTTCCAGATGCACGAGATCATGTCCTCCTACAACGAGATCTACCGCACCGTCGGAGACATCAGCGATCTCCGCGCGCTCTCGACGGCGGACCTCGAGGACCTCACGCGGGCGGGCTCGTGACCGGAGTCGGTGCCTGGATCCGCTACGGCGGGCCCCTGCTCCCCGGCCAGCTCGAGTTTGCAGCAGAGCACTACCGGGCGGCCATCCTGCAGCCGTGGGAGACGGCCGCCGCACTGGAACTCAAGCGCCGCCGGCCGGACATGACCGTGCTCTGCTACAAATGCCTGTCCTCGACGCGCAGCTACGAGCCGGGGCCCGTCTACACCTCGGGTGTCTCCTTCGCGGAAGCCGAATCCTCGGCGGACGGCGCCTGGTTCGCCCGGCGGCTCGACGGCACCCGGATCGAGTGGGAACGCTATTCGGGCCACTGGCAGATGCGTGTGTGGGATCCTGCGTACCAGCGCCGCTGGGTGGAGAACGTGGTGGACGAACTGCGGGACTCACCCTTCGACGGCGTGATGGCGGACAACGACGTCTTCGACGACTACTACGGTCTCGACCTCCCCATCGACGGAGCAATAGGGATGTCCGACATCCGCTCGGCGCTCGGCGATCTCGTGCAGGCCGCCGGGACCGCGCTGAACGGGGTGGGGAAGATCCTGGTGCCGAACATCGCCGAGTCCCGCCGTGAGCCCGGCAGGTGGCAGGCGCATGCCGCGTACGGCGGGGGCTTCGAGGAGGTCTGGCTCGGTTACGGCGCAGAGCATCTGTTCGACCCGGTGACCGCCGAGGCGCAGCTCCCGCAGGCCGCCGGACCGGGGCTCTCGATCCTCCGCGTCCCCACCGACGGCGACGACCGGCACCCCAACGTCGCCTACGGCCTCTCCGCCTTCTGGATCTTCGGAGCGGGCAGGGGCGCCTACTCGGCCACGGGGCACGACGACTACAGCCGCACGCAGCACGCCCCGGAACTCGACTGGCAGCTCGGCCGACCGGTCACGGAGCCGACAGGCAGGGGGCACGCCTGGTGGCGGGAGTTCGAAGGCGGCTTCGCGGCCGTCAACTTCAACGCGGACGGCAGGCGCCGACGCAGGGTGCGGGTCCCCGCCGGGCTCGTGGACGCCGCCGGTGAGCCTGCGCCGTCGTGGGTGGTCCTGCCGCCCCGGCGCGGCGTCCTCTTCCGCCGCGCAGCCTGAGCCCGGCGACCGTCCGGCACCCTACCGTCAGGTTCTGCGCAGGATTCGCCATGATCGGGGTTCCGGGGGTGGTCGACACTCCCGTCATGCACCACCATGTGGACATGAAACTGAATGCCGCTGGGGCAACGTTCGTTTCCGCCGCACTCGCTGTCGCGTTCACCGTCTGCTCGCTCGCGGGTCCCGCGCATGCCGGCAGCCTGACCTCGAGCACGGGCCAGAAACTGCCCGCCTACCTGCAGGGCTACCGGCAGGGGCAGATGCTCTGCCCCGGGGCGTCCCTCACGGGCAAGGTCTCCGTGGCGATCGTCGATCCGATGATGGCCACCACGGACGCTCCCGGGGACTGCACGCTCTCGGACATGAAAGCCGCCAACCCGGGCACCACCTTCCTCGCCTACCTGAACATCGGCGCCATGAGGGACTTCGAGTCCTGGAACGGCGTCTTCCAGAACTCGTGCGCGGATACCGCCACGCAGGCCGGGAAACGGTTCGGCGTGACCACGTCGAACCCGAGGGTGGCCCGTACGGACGACGGGCTCGCCGGCTACCCCGGATTCTCCTACCTGACGGTCGCCGACCTCTCCCCGGCCTACGTGGACGCCTGCGCTGCGACGGCGCGGACCATGCTGAGCACCGATGCCCAGCGCGGGACCACGAACGCTCCTCCCGCCCGGTTCGACGGCATCTTCCTCGACGATGCATCGATGTCCCCCTCGCACGGCCAGGACATGGTCGACGTCGGGCAGTGGGGCCCCTGGGCCGACGACAACGCCTACGGGCGGGCGCTGATCGCGGCCGTCCAGCGGTTCGACGCGACACTCACCCGCACCATGGGCCGTGACATCCCCGTCGCCGTCAACCTGGGTGTCTACCCGGCCTGGAGCAACCAGGTGAACCTCGCCAAGACGCTCGCTGCCACACGTTCCGTCGACTTCGCGCTGCGGGAGCACGTGGTCGCGACCGGGACCGGCCGACCCCTGCCGGTCATCGACCTGGAGCAGGCGAGCTCCGCGTACCGGGCCATCACCGCGGCGGGGATGCCGGTGGTGGAGCACGACTACTCGGTCCCGCTGCGCGAGCTGCCGACGACGGGCTACCGGCAGGGCGCCGACATCGGCAGTTCCGCGCCGTGCCTCCGCGACGGCTTCGCCAACCGCTCCTCGGTCGTGTCCGCGGCGAAGACCCGACGCACGCTCGACCACCGCATGACCCTCGGGCACCTGCTGCAGGCGCGGACCGCGACGGCCCGGCTGATGGCGGCGACCGTCTCGCAGGCCGAGCCCAGCTGCCAGGACAATGCGTGGGACGACGGTGCGAACTTCGAGGCGGTCACCACGGCCTCGGTCAATGCGCTCGACACCCAGGTCACCGCCCTCACGAGAGCGGTGACGTCCGGTGCCTACGCGACCGCGGCGCCGCTGAAATTCTCCGGCGTGAGCGTCGTGCGGCTCTCCAACGGCTGCGTGGTCGCCGTCAACACCACGACCGTCACGCGATCCGTGACCGCGTACGGCAAGACCATCAGCGTCCCGGCGCGGTCGGCGACGATCCGCTGACGTAGCCCCTCAGCCGGGCTGCCGCTGCAGGTGCGTGGGCAGGACGCTGCCCGGCGCCCGGCTGCGGATCAGCAGCAGGTTCCGGGCGTGCTCGTGGAGCCGCCGGTCCTCCTCGGACCTCGGCACCCAGGGCGGCACCGGCACCGCCCGCCCGTCCTCGTCGCGTGCCACCATGACCGTGAGGCACGTGGTGGTGAGCTCCATGTCGCGGGTCCTCGGACTCCCGGAGCGGACGTGCACCGCGATGTGCATGCCCTTGTTGCCCGTGTAGACGAGGCGTGCCTCCACCTCGACGACGTCGCCGATACGCAGGGGCTTCAGGAACCGGACGCCGCCGGAGAACACGGCCACGGTGTCCAGCCCGCAGTACCGCGTGGAGCAGACGTACGCGGCTTCGTCGATCCAGTCCATCACCGTGCCGCCGTGCACCTTCCCGCCCCAGTTGACGTCCGTGGGGGCCGCGAGGAACCGGAGGACGGTCCGCTCCGCGGTGCTGCCGTCGGTGTATTCCTGGCGGCGCATCTCCTCGACGATCTCCTTGCGGACCTCGATGCGCGCGATCGCGTGGTCGCTCTCCACGCGCTCGGCCGCCGTCTGCGGTTCGAAGGGCGGCACCGCGACCGGCTTGCCGTCCGGCCCGACCGCCACGAAGATGACGAGGCACTCGCTGCGCTTCCCGCCGTCGTCCCCGGTCACGGACCCGGAGGAGACGATCGTGCGGATGTGCATCGAGGACGTCCCGGTGTGGACGATCGTGGCCTCCACCTCCACCAGGTCGCCCACCACGACGGGGTCCGCGAAGTGGATGTTCCCGACGTACGCGGTCACGCAGTAGGTCTTCGCCCAGCCGACGGCGGCGGCGTAGGCGGCCTTGTCCACCCACTCGAGCACGGTGCCGGCGTCCACCGAGCCGCTGTGTCCGAGGTCGGTGGGGGATGCGAGGAATCGCAGGGTGACCGAATTCGACACCGGGTCGGCGGGGTGGGGCATGGGTTCCATGCCCCAGTATCCCCATGCGCGGGGCGCCACGGGTAAGGACGGCCCCGTCAGCGCGTCACACCCCGAGGTCGACGACGGTCACCCCGCCCGCGGACGTGTCCCCGGCCATCGCCATCAGGGCGTCGGGAACGGCGTCGAGGGGGATCCTGCGTTCGATGAGGTCCTGCGGGCGCAGCCGGCCGGCGGCCACGAGGTCGAGCAGGCCCGGGTAGTCGTGGGCGGGCATGCCGTGGCTGCCGAGGACGGCGAGCTCCCTGCCGATGACGGCGCCCATCGGGATCACCGGGTCCGAGGGGAACAGGCCGATCTGCACGTGGCGGCCCCTCGGGCGCAGGGACAGGATGCCGACCGCGGCGGTCTCCTCGCGGCCGAGCGCGTCGACGGACACATCGATGCCGGAGGGAGCGGCGTCCCGCACGGCGTCGAGCACCGCGGACCGGGAGAGGCCCGCCGAATGGACGGTGCCCACCGCGCCGAAGCGGGCGGCGCGCGCCAGTGCGTCCCGGTCGATGTCGACGCCGATCACGCGCGCGCCCAGCGCCACGCCGATCATGACGGCGCTCAGCCCCACACCGCCGCAGCCGACCACGAGGAGGGACTCGCCCGCGGTCAGGCGCGCCTGGTGCACGAGGCCGCGGTACGACGTCGCGAACCGGCAGCCGAGGAGCGCGGCGGCACCGGCGTCGAGGGACGCGGGAACGGAGATGAGGTTCGTGTCAGCGTCGTGCAGGGCCACGAGCTCCGCGAAGGAGCCCCAGTGGGTGAAGCCCGGCTGGGTCTGGTTGCGGCACACCTGGCCGTTGCCTGCGGCGCATTCGGGGCAGCGCCCGCAGGCGCAGACGAACGGTGTCGTGACGCGCTCACCGACCGAGAAGCGCCGGACGTCGTCACCTACCGCCGCGATGGTACCCACGAGCTCGTGACCGGGGACGTGAGGGAGGCTGATGCCGTCGTCGTGCCCCAGCCAGCCGTGCACGTCGCTGCGGCACAGACCGGTGGCTTCGACACGGACGACGACGCCGCGCGGCGACGGGACGGGCTCGGGGACGTCCCGGAGCACGGGACGGGCGGAGAACTCATCGAAGCAGACGGCGCGCATCCCACCATTCTGCCCCGCGTGTTCCCCGCCCGGCGCATCACCCCGGATCGTGTCAGCCCTTCGGGATCGTGACCCTCCGTGCGGCACGCGCGCCGGTGCGCCGGGCACCGGTGATGAGCGGATCCTTCCTGAGATCCATCATGAGCGCCACGCACAGCCCGATCATGACGAGCAGGAAGGGGGCGGCGGCGATGATGGTGAGCGTCTGCAGTGCCTCGAGGCTCCCGACCGAGAGCAGGACGGCGGCAACCGCGCCGGTCAGCGTGCCCCACAGGATGGTCAGCCACTTGCGGGGGACCGCCGCGCCGAAGGAGGACAGCGATCCGAGCACGATCGAGGAGGCGTCCGCACCCGAGATGAAGAAGACGGCCACGAGGATGACCACGAGGATCGAGGTCACGGCTGCCAGCGGGTACTGGGCGAGGAGCGCGAACATCGCGGACTCCTGGCTCTCCGCGTTGGCGGCCGCGATGTCGACCCCGTTGTCCTGCTGGTTGAGCGCCGAGCCGCCCCACACGCCGAACCAGATGACGCTGATGACGCTGGGTACGGCGACGACGCCGATCACGAACTCCCGGATGGTGCGTCCACGCGAGATCTTCGCGAGGAAGGAACCGACGAAGGGCGTCCACGAGACCCACCACGCCCAGTAGAAGATGGTCCACGCGGCGAGCCATTCGTGGCCGCCGAACGCGCCCGTACGGGATGCCATCTGGGGCAGGCTGATGAGGTAGTTGCCCGCCGATGCCGGGATCAGTTCGAGGATGAAGACCGTGGGGCCGACGACGAACAGGAAGAACAACAGGGCCAGCGCCAGGATCATGTTGCCGTTGGAGAGCCACTTGATGCCACGGCTCACGCCGCTGACGGCGGAGATGACGAAGCAGACGGTGAGCACGGCGATGATGCCGATCTGCAGGGCCAGGCTGCTACCCATGCCGAAGACCTTCGAGAGGCCGCCGTTGATCTGCAGGACGCCGAGTCCGAGGGACGTGGCCGAGCCGAAGAGGGTCGCGAAGATCGCGAACACGTCGATGGCGCGCAGGGCCCGGGGTGCGGGGCGGCCGCCGAAGAGGGCCGTGAACGCCCCGCTGAAACCGACGCCGCGGCCCCTCCGGAAGGCCGAGTAGGCGAGAGCCAGGCCGACGACGGCGTAGATGGCCCAGGGGTGAATGGCCCAGTGGAAGAGCGTGTAGTTCATGGCCTGCCGGGCGGCCTCCGAACTGCCGGGCTCGATGCCCTCGACGGGCGGCGCGGTGTAGTGGGAGATGGGCTCGGTGACCCCGTAGAACATGAGCCCGATGCCCATGCCGGCGCTGAACATCATGGCGATCCAGGACAGCCGCGAATGCTCGGGCTTCTCGCCGTCCTGCCCCAGGGGGATCCGGCCGTACTTGCTGAAGGCCAGGAACAGGGCGAACACCACGAAACCGGTGGCGGTGAGGACGAACGCCCACCCGAAGTTCGCGACGAGGCCGTTCAGGACGGAGGTGGTGATGGCCGAGAAAGCGGCGGGGAAGATGACCGCCGCGAGCATCAGCAGGATGACGATCGAGAGCGAGACGAAGAGGACGGGCCTGTCCAGCTCAGCCTTCGTGGGAGCCTGTCCGGGAGGCACCTCGAAGGGTGTGTCCTCGCTGGGCGGTGATCCTTGGATGGGCTGGGTGGCATTAGACATGCTTTCCACCGTACGCGTGCGGGGGAGGCCGACTCGGGGCCGATCATGGGCGAGAACCCGCTTGCGATAGCCCTCCGACGGTGGATCACGCCTCGGGAATACACCGGACGGAACCCGCTGTCGGCGATGACGGGATGCGCCCCGGTTCCCTGTGGCGGCGGCGATTCCCGACGCCGGGTCGCGAGCCGTCCGGGACCCGCAGACGCCCTCCCGCGGGGCTGCGGACAGCGCCCGGGGAAAGCCGTACCGGGGAGCCGCCTCCGGGGCTCGAGTGTGACCAAGCACCCACGTCCGAGGCCCTCCGGCGTGCGAAGATACGCAGTCCCGGCTCAGGCGGCGCGGAGGCGGTGGCGTTCCCGGCGGTCCTTTACGGTGTCCGTCGCAAGGCTCAGGGCCAGGCCCGCTGCGACGATCGCGATCATCACGAACGGGAGGACGCCGAGGCCGATGCCGTCCAGCAGGAGCCCGCCGAGGAGCGCGCCGCCGCCGATACCGATGTTGAACGCCGTCGTCTGGAGGGCGGCCGAGAGGTCACGCGTGCGGAAGGAGGCGGTGCGCAGCATGCGGGTCTGCAGCATCGCGGGGATCCCGCCGAACGCGGCACCCCAGACGATGACGCCGATGAGTACCACCACGGTGCTGGAGGTCGCGAGGGCGAGGGTGAGGGCGGCGGCCATGACTGCCAGGACGACGCCGATGAACGCTTTCCGGGGGAAGCGGTCGGCGGCGTAGCCGGCCCCGACGAGGCCGACGATGCCCGCCCCGCCGTAGAGGAACAGGACGAGGGCGACGGACCCGGGCTCGAAGGACGAGACGTCGGTCAGCCAGGCGGCGATGTACGTGTAGAAGGTGTTCTGGCCGGTCAGCAGGATCAGGATGACCAGGCACAGCAGGACGACCCCGCGGACGCTCGGGTCGCGGCGCAGCGGGACGCGTTCCTCGCCCGCCTTCCGTTCCACATGGTGGTCGACGGGCGGCAGGAACTTCACGATCACCAGGGCGAGCAGGGCGACGGCCACGCCGATGATGGTGAACGCCGCACGCCAGCCGAACGCGTTGCCGATCGCCGTGCCCACCGGGACGCCGAGGACGAACGCCGCCGTCCCGCCGCCCGCGGTGATGGCGACCGCCTTGCCGAGCTGGTGCGCCGGGACGAGGTGTGCGGAGTAGGCGGCGACCACGGCCCAGAACAGGCCGTGTGCGAGGCCGCCGAGGATGCGCGCGCCCACGAGCACGCCGTACGTCGGGGCGATCGCCGCGAGCACGTTCGAGACCGCGATCACGAGGAGGACGACGACGATCAGGGACTTGCGGGAGAACCGCTGCGTCACGGCGGCCAGGGGCGTGGTGGCCACGACGACGGTCCCGGCGAAGATGGTCACGAGGTAGCCGGCGGTCGAGATCCCGACGCCCAGGTCCCGGGCCATGGCCGGCAGGAGGCCGGTGGGCAGGAATTCGCTCGTGACGGAGACGAAGATCGCACCGGCGAGGGACAGCAGTCCGATGTAGGGGAACGGCGCGGTGGTGGACACCTTCGCGGAGGAAACAGACAAGGGGCACCAATCGTGGGATTTCCGGCGGTCATCGCCCCGGTTGCACCGTTGAGGACCGGGAGGCGTACAGAGGTCGGGCCCTGGGAGCGGCGCGACTCCTGCGGCAACACCGGCGCCGTGCGGAGCATTCCCCGCGCTGCCCCGCTGCCCTGTTACCGTCAGGCCGGCGTGCGGCGGTTCTGCCTAGCGTCCACCGTCGGCGCGGACGGCACCGCCCTCATTTTCGTCGTCCTCTTCCTGCTGGGGCACCAGCGAGAGGCCGGGGCCGGCCTCCCTGTCGTCGAGCTCGCCCGCGACTTCGTCCTTGCGGGCCGCCGTCTC
Source organism: Arthrobacter sp. CAN_A2 (assembly GCF_015752045.1). Taxonomy (NCBI): domain Bacteria; kingdom Bacillati; phylum Actinomycetota; class Actinomycetes; order Micrococcales; family Micrococcaceae; genus Arthrobacter; species Arthrobacter sp. CAN_A2. Next base: position 142,200 of record NZ_JADOUS010000005.1, on the reverse strand, counting down.
GGGGTCCACCTCACCCTCCGTCGCGAACTCGTGGTCGACCTCCCGGTGGACCTTGCTGTTGAGGACTTCGACGTCGTTGTCCTTCAGTCGGCCGAGGTCCTCGGGGAAGGGATCGTCGGGGGAGATTCTGCTCTTCATGGCCATCCAATCTGCCGGTCGTGGACTGTGCGGCATCCTTCTGCATATTAGGGGCCGACGGTGACGGCGACAAGCAGATGACCGAGCGCCCGGACCCGCCGGCTCGTGACGACGCCCCCGTGCCAGACTGGGTCCATGCTCGTAGCCTTCAGCGTCGCCCCGTCCGGAACCTCCGACCTCTCCCGCGAGAACGGCGACGGATCGGTGCACGATGCCGTCGCCGCCGCGGTCGCCGTCGTGCGTGAGTCCGGCCTGCCGAACTCCACCGATGCCATGTTCACGACCATCGAGGGCGAGTGGGACGAGGTCATGGCCGTGGTCAAACACGCCACCGAGGCCGTGGGCCGCTACGGCAGCCGCGTGTCGCTCGTGCTCAAGGCCGACATCCGCCCGGGGCACACTGGCGAGCTGACCGGGAAGGTCGAGCGGCTCGAGGCGGCGCTCGCCGAGCAGGAACAGTTCGAGGGTCACTCCTAGGGCTACCCCGATCGCGGCGCCGTGCGATAGCCTTGGGCCACTAAACTGACACGGTGACACAGCCCCCGCTGACGCTGCCCTACGTGATCCGGCCGGCCACCCCCGACGACGCCGAGGTGTACGTCGGCACCCACGTCGCCGGCCTGCACGAGACGTACGAGCACATCATGCCTCCGGAGTACCACGCGTACTACGACGCCGAGCTGCCCGCCCTGAGCGTGCGCCGTCGGGCTGCGTTCGAGGAGGCGGCGCGGACCCCCGGCGGTGCGCGGAGCTGGCTGGCGTTCGACGACGACGGAGAGCCGGTCGCGATCGCGACCTCCGGGCCGGGCCGCGATGCGGACCGCCCAGACTTCGAGCTGCACCACATCTACACGCTGCGGTCCACGCACGGCTCGGGCCTCGGACAGCGACTGCTGGACACGGCCATCGGCGCCAGGGCCGCGTACCTGTGGATCCTGAACGGCAATCCGCGGGCCGAGCGCTTCTACGTCCGCAACGGCTTCGCGCCGGAGGGGACCTCGATGCTCTGCGGACCCACGTGGCACCACCGGCCGATGTTCCGCATGCACCGCCCCGACCACGAGTGAGAAGGCTTTCGAAGATGGCAAAACCGGCAGGGCCACGCCCCGAGATCGGCGAGTTCCCGATCGACACCGGGACGTGCGAGCTCGAGCCCGATCCGTACAGCCCCAACGGCTGGGTCCTGCGCGTCAACGGCGTCCCGAGCTCCCATATCGACCTGGACGATCCGCTGCACCTGGACTTCGAATACATGCACTGGATCGCCTCGCTCGTCGATTCCCGCTGGGCGCCGTCGGAACGGCTGCGGGTGCTGCATCTCGGGGGAGGGGCGTGTTCGCTCGCGCGCCGCTTCGCCGCGAGCCACGCCCAGGCCCGGCAGGTGGTCGTCGAACTCGACGGTCGCCTCGCGGAGCTGGTCCGGACGTGGTTCGACCTGCCGCGGGCGCCCCTGGTGCGGATCCGGGTCGGGGAGGCCCGCGCCGTGACGGAGTCCCTCACCGGGGACAGCCGCGACCTCGTCATCCGGGACGTGTTCGCGGGGGCGGTCACGCCCCCTCCCCTGACGACCACCGAGTTCACCCGTGCGGCCAAGCGCGTGCTCGCGGCCGACGGCGTCTACCTCGTCAACTGCGGTGACAGCCCGAATCTGGCGATGGCCCGGCGGGAGGCCGCGACGATCGCCGCCGAGTTCAGGCACACCGCGATCATCGCCGATCCCGCGATGCTCAAGGGCCGGCGCTACGGCAACGTGATCATCGCCGGCAGCGACGCACCCCTGGCCGAGGATCCCGGGCTGGCCAGGGAACTGCTCGGCGGCGGTGTTCCCGCGCACCTCTGGCAGGACGCCCGCGTGAGGACCTTCGCCGCAGGCGCCCAGGTCCTCACCGATCAGACCGGGCACTAGCGTCCCGGCACGCATCCCGGAAGGGGTCGGGCGGACGGATCAGCCGGGGTCGGCGGCGGCCGCCGCGCACTAGGCTGTCAGGGTGGAACTGGGACTGCTCGGCATCATCGGAATCGCCGTCCTGGTAGGGGTGGCCGTGCTCTCGAGGCGTGTGGGGGTCGCTGCCCCGCTCATCCTCGTCGTGGTCGGCATCGTGCTCTCCTTCGTGCCCGGCGTACCGAGTTTCAGCATCCCGGACGAGGTGATCCTGATGGGCGTGCTGCCGCCCCTGCTGTATGCGGCGGCGATCAAGACTCCCGTCACCGACTTCCGCCGCAACGTCACCCCGATCGCGAGCCTGTCCGTGGCCCTGGTCATCGTCTCCGCCTTCGCCACCGGGTTCCTGCTGAACGCCCTGCTGCCGGGCCTCGGACTCGCGGCGGCGATCGCCGTGGGTGCCGTGATCAGCCCGCCCGACGCTGTCGCCGCAACCTCGATCGGGCGCCGGCTCGGGCTCCCGCCCCGGCTGCTGACGGTGCTGGAGGGGGAGGGCCTCGTCAACGACGCCACGGCCCTCGTCCTGCTGCGCAGCGCCATCGCCGCATCCGCGGGGGCGCTGGCCGGCTTCGGTGCGGCCGCGGCCGACTTCGCCTTCGCCGTCGTGGTCGCGGTGATGGTGGGATACGCGGTCGGCGTGGTGACGGTCTTCGTCCGGTCCCGCCTCGCCGACCCGGTCCTCGACACCGCGCTCTCCCTCGCCGTGCCGTTCATCGCCTTCATCCCGGCCGAGGAGCTCGGCGCGTCCGGCGTCCTCGCGGTTGTGGTCGCCGGGATCTACACGGGGCACCACAGCGCCAGCCGGTTGGATGCCCGCGCGCGGATCAGCGACAACGTGAACTGGCGGACGGTCCAGTTCCTGCTGGAGAACGGCGTCTTCCTGATCATCGGCCTCGAGGTGCGGAGCCTGCTGCAGAACATCGACGAATCCCTCCTGACCGTGGGGCAGACGATCCTCATCGGACTCCTCGCAACCCTCACCCTGATCGTGCTGCGCTTCCTCTGGGTCTTCCCCCTCGTGCTGCTCATGCGCCGCCTGCCGAGTCGTGCCGAGCGCCGCACGGTACAGCTGGGCCGCGGACTCGGCCGGCTCAAGGACATCCGGACGCTCGACGCGCGGCAGGAGCGGCGCAAGCGCGTCCTCACGCGGCTGTACCGGCGCCGGAAGGCGGACCTCGAACTCGAACGGCGGGAGGGGTTCGGCTGGAAGGGCGCCACGGTGCTCGGCTGGTCCGGGATGCGCGGCGTCGTGACGCTTGCGGCGGCGCAGTCCCTGCCGGAGTCCTTCGCCTACCGGGAGCAGCTGGTGCTGATCGCGTTCACCGTCGCGGTGACCACGCTGCTGGTGCAGGGCGGCACGCTGCCCCTGCTCATCCGGGTGCTGAGGATCGAGGGCGTCGACGCGGACAGCGACCGCGAGGCGTCGGCCACCCTGTTCGGCGAGCTGCGCATCGAGGGACTGCGCGTGCTGGACGACCCGCAGGTCATCGTGGGCGAGGACATCGAGGTGGACGACGACGTCCTGGACCGCGTCCGGGCGGACACGGGCATGCGGACGGAGTTCGAGTGGGAGAGGGCGCGGCTGCCCGAACGGAAGCTGGTGCGGTCCCCGCACCGGCAGTACCGGGACCTCCGGCTGGCCGTGCTCGAGGCGGAGCGGCAGGCGCTGCTAGCGGCCCGCGCCCGCGGCACCTACCCCTCGCGCGTGCTCTCCAGGGCGCAGCGCATCCTGGACGTCGAGGAGGCGCGGCTCCGGCCGCGGGGCGGTACTTCCTGACCCTGCGGCGTCTCATCCGGCCGGTTCGGGGCGCCGTCCGAGCAGCTGCGGCTCCATGGCCGCGGTCGAACGCCTCAGGGCGTCGACGACGGCGGCGATCGCCGGTTGGCGCAGCGCGTCAGCCCGCACCACGAGCCAGTAGTCGAGTTCCTCCGCGACGTCGTCGGGGAGGATCCGGACGAGGTCGGGGTGCCGATCGGCCATGAAGCAGGGCAGCAGGCCGAGCCCTGCGCCGGCGCGGGTGGCCTCGACGTGGACGAAGACGTTGGTCGAGCTCAGGGCATCGCGCATGGAGGGCAGGAGCCGGCGGGGTGCGTCGAGGCTGTCCACCTGCAGCATCGCGTCGATGAAGTACACGAGCTGATGGTCCATGGCGTCCTCGAGCGTCGCCGGCGAACCGTGCGCTGCGAGGTACTCCCTGGAGGCATACAGCCCGAGGACATAGGCGCCCAGCCGCTCCGCCTCCGCCCGGTGCACCTGCGGTTCGCCGACCACCACCTCGAAGTCGAGGCCCGTCCGTGTCTGCGAGGCCCGGCGGGTCGCGGTGACGATCTCGATCCGCAGCAGGGGATTGGCGGCCCGCAGCCGGGCGAAGGCGGGGGCGGCGATGAAGGCGCTGAAGCCGTCGGTGGCACTCATCCGCACCACGCCCGAGAGCGCGCCGTCGTCGTCGGCCAGTCGGGCGACCGCCTCCGCGACGACCGCCGCCGCGTCCGCCGCGCGCCGGCCCAGGTCCGTCAGTTCCCATCCGCCGCTGCCACGGGAGAGCACCCGCCCCCCGAGCGCCCTCTCCAGGGCCGCGATCCGCCGGGACACCGTGGTGTGGTTCAGCCCCAGCGAATCCCCGGCCGTGGTGAAGCGCCCGCTCTGGGCGACGGCGAGCAGCACCACGAGATCCTGGGCATTGGGCTCGGACATATCTGCAGTATTGCAGAGCGCGGGTGCCGATCTGGTCATTGGCGGGCCTGAAAGCCGCAGGGATACTCGAGAAGAACCAGCCAGGGCCCCGATGCGGGCCGGCACCCGTGTCAGCGTCGACAGAAGGAGATCCCATGAGCGTCAATCAACGCTCGAACACCCCCAGTGCCCGGCAGGGCGACGGAACACCGGGAGAGGCGTCGGGCCTCAAGCGGATCGTCGCGGCCGCCATGGTCGGGACGGTCGTCGAGTGGTACGAGTTCTTCCTGTACGCGACGGCCGCGAGCCTGGTCTTCGGGACCTTCTTCTTCCCCAACGCAGGCTCCGAACTCGACGGCATCATCGCGGCCTTCCTGACGTACGCCGTCGGCTTCGTGGCCCGGCCCCTCGGGGGGATCGTCTTCGGTCAGATCGGTGACAAGCTCGGACGCAAGCACACGCTCCAGCTCACCATCGTCCTCGTGGGCGTCGCCACCTTCCTCATGGGATGCCTCCCCGGGTTCGACTCGATCGGGTACTGGGCCCCGGCGCTGCTCGTGATCCTGCGCTTCATCCAGGGCTTCGCCGTCGGCGGGGAGTGGGGCGGCGCCGTGCTCCTCGTCGCCGAGCACAGCCCCGACCGGTCCCGTGGATTCTGGTCTAGCTGGCCGCAGGCGGCCGTCCCGGTGGGCAACCTCCTCGCCACGCTCGTCCTGCTGGGCATGAGCTGGATCCTGCCGCAGGACGAGTTCCTCAGCTGGGGCTGGCGCGTGGCCTTCTGGGTCTCCGCGATCATCGTGGTGATCGGCTACTACATCCGGACCCATGTCAGCGAGGCGCCGATCTTCCTGGAGGCACGCGAAAAGATCGAATCCGAGAAGGCGGTCAGCTACGGCGTCCTCGAAGTGGTCAAGCGCTACCCCAGGGGAGTCCTCGGGGCCATGGGCCTGCGGTTCGCCGAGAACATCCTCTACTACATCATCGTCAGCTTCACGATCGTGTACCTCAAGACCGTCCACCAGTACGACACCTCGCAGCTCCTCCTGGCCCTGCTGATCGCGCACGTGGTCCACTTCCTCGTCATCCCGCAGGTGGGCCGGCTGTCCGATGCGTTCGGCCGCAAGCCCGTCTACCTGGTCGGGGTGGTCCTCGGCGCCACCTGGGCGTTCTTCGCCTTCCCGATGTTCGACACCCTGAACCCGTTCCTGATCATCCTGGCGGTCACGATCGGCCTCGTCTTCCACGCCTTCATGTACGCGGGCCAGCCCGCCATCATGTCGGAGATGTTCCCCACCCGCATGCGCTATTCGGGCGTCTCCCTGGGATACCAGGTGACCTCGATCCTCGCAGGATCCCTCGCACCGATCATCGCGACGGCCCTCCTGCAGGAGTACGGCAGCTGGGTTCCCGTGGCCATCTACCTCCTGATCGCCTGCGGGATCACCATGGTCGCGGTCCTGACCCTGAAGGAGACCCGCGGAGCCTCCCTGCGCGAGGTCGACGCCGAGGATGCGCGCCGCCACGGCCTGGACGAGCCGCTCGCAGGACAGGTCGAGCGATGAGCACGACGGCGTCCCAGCCGGCCCCCGCCCTGACGGCGGGGCCGCTGTCCGGCCGACGGGCCCTGGTCACGGGCGGTGCGAGCGGCATCGGTGCGGCCTGTGCCCGTGCGCTCGCCGGACGGGGTGCGCACGTCGTGGTCGCGGACCGGGACGAGGCCGGCGCCGGAGACCTGGCCGCCGACCTCGGCGGCGATGCATGGGCGGTGGACCTCCTCGACACACGGGCGCTCGAGACGCTGACCCTCGAGGCGGACATCCTCGTGAACAACGCCGGGATCCAGACCGTCAGCCCCCTCGAGGAATTCGATCCGGAGGACTTCCGCCGCATCCAGCGGCTGATGGTCGAGGTGCCGTTCCTCCTCATCCGCGCCGCGCTCCCCGGGATGTACGCACGGGGCTTCGGCCGGATCATCAACATCTCGTCGGTCCACGGGCTGCGGGCCTCACCGTTCAAGGCCGCCTACGTCACCGCCAAGCACGGCCTCGAGGGGCTCTCCAAGGTCACGGCCCTGGAGGGCGGCGCCCACGGCGTCACGAGCAACTGCGTGAACCCGGGCTACGTCCGGACGCCGCTGGTCGAGCACCAGCTGGTCGACCAGGCACGCCTGCACGGCATCAGCGAGGAGGAGGTCCTCGAGAAGATCATGCTCACCGAGGCTGCGATCAAACGGCTCGTGGAGCCGGAGGAGGTCGCCTCGCTCGTCGCGTGGCTGGCGGGCGACGACGCAGGGATGGTCACCGGCTCCTCCTACGTCATGGACGGCGGCTGGTCCGCCCGCTGACGCCCGACGGCGGGGAGGCGGCGACGGCGGTCCCCCGACCGCCGTCGTCGGTTCCGCCCAGTGATGGCTCCCGCCCGGCGGGCATGTTCGATCATGACCACCGGGCGGGCGGATCCAGGGGAGTGTCGGGTGACGTCGCCGGGCCGACCGGTCAGACGCCGAGGATCTCCTCGATCGGCCCGATGCCGAAGAACACGACGAACGCCGCGGCCACGACCCACATCAGCGGGTGCACCTCGCGGCCGCGGCCCTGGATGGCGCGAATCAGCACGAACGCGATGAAGCCCGCACCGAGGCCGTTCGCGATCGAGTAGGTGAACGGCATCAGCGTGAAGGTCAGGAACGCAGGGATGGCGATGCCCCAGTCGTCGAAGTCGATGCGCCCCACCTGCGCCACCATCATGAAGCCCACCACCACGAGGGCCGGCGCCACGGCCTCGAACGGCACCAGGCTGATGAGCGGGGTGAAGAACATCGCCAGGAGGAACAGCACGCCCGTCACAACGTTCGCGAGGCCCGTCCGGGCTCCCTCGCCGATGCCGGCACCGGATTCGACGTAGATCTGGTTGGACGAGACGGACCCGGCGCCGCCGGCCACGGCCCCGAGGGCGTCGACCACGAGGACGCGGTTCACGCCCGGGATGTCGCCCTTGCCGTCGACGAGCTTCGCCTCGTTCGCAAGACCCACCATCGTCCCCATGGCGTCGAAGAAGATGCTCAGGAGGATGGTGAAGGTCAGCAGCGCCGCGGCGGTCCCGCCGAGATGCCCGAAGGCTCCGAACAGGCTCACGTTGCCGATGAGGCTGAGGTCCGGGACGCCGATCCACGAGCCCGACGGGAGCTCCGGGACCACCAGCGACCAGCCGGCGGGGTTCGGCTCCTGGCCCGGCGTGAAGCTGGCACCGATGTCGAAGACGGCTTCGAGGACGACGGCGAGCACGGTCGCGGCGAGCACGCCGATGAGGATCGCCCCGCGCACCCTGCGGACCACCAGGGCGATCGTCAGGATCAGGCCGAAGACGAAGACCAGCGTGGGCCAGCCGATGAGGACGCCGCCGAAGCCGAGCCCCACGGGCACGGTGGTGTTGGCGACGTCGGGGATGCGGCGCACGAAGCCGGCATTGACCAGGCCGATCAGGGCGATGAACAGGCCGATGCCCACCACGATCGCGATCTTCAGGCTCTCGGGGACGGCGTTGAAGACCGCCGTGCGGAAGCCGGTCAGGACCAGCACGAGCATGGTGAGGCCCGCGAGCATGACCAGGCCCATGATGTCCGGCCAGGTTAGCCCGGGATTCGTGGCGACGGTGATGGCGACGAACGCGTTGACGCCGAGTCCGGTGGCGAGGGCGAAGGGGTACTTGGCCCAGGCGCCCATGACGATGGTCAGGATGCCGGCCACGAGCGCGGTCACCGCGGCGACGCGCTCGAAACCGAGCTCGGCGCCCGAGGAATCGGCACCGGCGAGGATGAGCGGGTTGAGCACCACGATGTAGCTCATGGCGAAGAAGGTCGCGAGTCCGCCCCGGATCTCGCGGGAGACGGACGACCCCCGCTGGGTGATGTGGAAGTAGCGATCCAGCGCGGAACCGGTTTTGAGCATGGGAGGTCCTAGGGGGAAGGGGCGGGTCGGGGAAATTCTATCCCGGTGGCACCTCCGGGACCCCTTCGTGACGGACGCCGGCGGGGAGCCCGGCGTCCCAGCGCCCCATCAGGGACGCCACGTAGGGTGGGACCATGGCTGCCTTCCTCCTCCTGCCCTCCCGGCCCGCGGCGACCTCCCGCCGTCTCCGCCGTCGTCCCGGCCGGCCCCTCGCCGCGCTCGTCCCCGCCGTCCTGCTCACGCTCGCCATGCTCCTGGGAGCCGGCGGCGCCGCGACCGCTCACGACGAACTGACCGGGAGCAATCCGGCGGAGGGCGCCACGGTCGACGTGCTGCCGCCGAGCCTCGAACTCGGCTTCACCAGCGTGCCGTCCGGGATCGGCGCGCAGATCCAGGTCCTCGACGAGTCCGGGGCGGACTGGGCGGACGGCCCCGCGGAGATCGTCGACCGCTCGGCCACCCAGCCGTTGCGCCCGGGTGCCCCTGCGGGCGAGTACACCGTCAACTGGCGGGTGGTCAGCGCGGACTCCCACCCCATCGAGGGCTCCTTCGCGTTCACCACGCAGGAGGGCGGGGCGACGGCGCCGGACACCGCGAGCACGGCCGGTCCCCTGGACGTCCAGGACGACCAGACCCAGCAGGCCGGCGTGAGCGACTTCCCGTGGAGCATCGTCCTCATGATCGCGGCGCTCGTGGCCATCGCCGTCGCGCTCGCGGTCACGGCGCGGAAGCGGCTCGGCGCCGGCAAGTAGGCGCCTGCAGGCAGGGTCCTCCGGGGCTCCCCCGTCTACAGGGGCGAGATCGCTGCGCGTGGCGGTGCGAGGCGGTGCAGGGCGGACGGGCCCTGCTCCACGATGGCATCGCTGACCAGCTTCGCCTGGCGGATGATCTCCCTGGTGGAGGGCGTCAGCAGTTCACCGACTCCCACGAGGTAGAGCCCGATCGCACGCAGGGTGTCCTTGAAGTCGCGGCCGATCGCGATGTCCATCGAGCGCAGGAACCTGCGCAGTTCGTTCTGCGGGAACTTCGTGAGGACCACGTGGTCGGCGAGGAGGACCCCGTCCGCCGTCTGGATGGCCCACTTCTTGCGCTCCGCCGGAGCCTTGATGAGCTGGGGGTGACCGATGATGCAGAGCTGCTCGGCCACGGTGGTCTGGCGGACGTCGATCCGGTGGGCGGTCGCGTAGCCGCGCAGGAGCCGCATCAGTTCGTTGCGCTCCGAGAGGGAGGCGGAATCCGTCATGACGGTGCGCATGGGCCCGGAGTCGAAGCACTCGAGGCTCTCGACGACGATCGCGTCGATACCGCGACGGCTGAGTTCGCTGGCTACGGCGAGACCCGACAGTCCGGAGCCGATGACCACGGTGCTGGTCCGCTCGGCCACGGCGGGCGCGGAGACAGAGCGGACAGGGTCAAGCGGCAAGGAATCCACCGGGCTACCTCCACACGAAGCATGAATTCCGTACGGCCCGGCGCCTCTTCCGGGCCGTACGGACTCCTGACTGCGAACGGGTCAGCCAGGAGCACTGCGTGCGGGGTATCCCACCTGCCAGGCAGGACCCCGCGACGGGTCATTGCAGCCTATATAACATTTGGGACCGTGGATAGACCGATCATCAGCGGTGCGCTACAAATGGGGGACCGGCCGCTTTCGGCGGTCAGAGGTGCGACCGAGGGAGGCCTGCCGTGAGCAGCGAGAACACAGAAGGCCTGCCGCAGGGGCTGGCGCAGCACGGGATAGTCGTCGGGGTGGACGGTTCGGACCAGAGCACCTGCGCGCTGCTGTGGGCGGCGCGCGAGGCCGGGCGGCGCGGAGCACCGCTCTACGTGGTGACCGCCTACACGGTGCCGGTCTTCGCGGCGTCGAGCATGGACGCCGGCTACGCCACGGTGGACGACGAGGTGATCCGGGAGAGCGCCCGGGCCGTCCTCGACGAAGCCGTGTCCCATCTGGAGGGCATGGCACTGGAGGTGCATCCGCGGATCGAGACGGGCGACGCCGCCGGGGTGCTCCTCGATCTCTCGGAGGAGGCCGAGCTGATGGTGGTGGGCTCGCGCGGCCGCGGCGGGTTCGTCGGACGCCTGCTCGGCTCCGTGAGCAGCGCCCTGCCGGCCCACGCCAAGTGCCCCACGGCGGTCATCCCCGTCTGCACCGGCGCCCGCCTCGGCCATCCCGAACTCGGCAGGAAGCCGGGCAGGGACAAGGTAGCCCCCGTCGCCACCGTGGAACCGGTGGTGGTGGTCGGCGTCGACGGTTCGGAACAGGCCCGCACGGCCTCGCTCACCGCAGCCGAGGAAGCCAGGTCCAGGGGGCTGCCCCTTCGCGTCATCTGCTCGGTGGCGCCGTTCAACGGCTCGCTCGCCTGGGTCCCCGCGCCGGTGGACCGGAAGGCGCTGCACGCGGACCTCGCCGTCCAGCTGGCCGCCGGCCGTGACTGGCTGCAGAGCCACTACCCCGACGTCGACATCACGGTGGAGCTCGTGGACGGACCGCCCGCCGAGATGCTCATCGAGGCGTCGGCGACCTCGGAACTGCTCGTGGTGGGGACGCGCGGCCGCGGAGGATTCACCGGGATGCTCCTGGGGTCGACGAGCCAGGGCGTCCTGCACCACGCCCGCGGGCCGGTGCTGGTCGTCCCCGACCGGGCGGACCCGCGGCTCGAGGACCGGAGCTCGTTCGGTCCCATGGTTCCCCAGGCCGGCTGACCCGTCCCTCGCCGACGTTCCTCCCCGTCAGCCCCATCCGAGCTGGTGGAGCCGGTCGTCGTCGATCCCGAAGTGGTGCGCGATCTCGTGGACCACGGTCACCAGGATCTCCTCGACGAGCTCCTCGCGGTCCTCGCACAGGCGCATGAGGGGCCCGCGGAAGATGCTGATGCGGTCGGGCAGCGACCCGGCGCCCCACCAGGAGTCCCGTTCGGTCAGCGGGGTGCCCTCGTACAGGCCCAGCAGTTCGGTGTCGGCGGGCTCGCCCGGGTGCGGCTCGTACTCCTCCATCACGAAGATCGCCACGTTGTCCATGGCGCGCGCGAGGTCGTCGGGGATGCGGTCGATCGCGTCGTCGACGGCGTCCTCGAATTCCTGACGCGAGATCTCGAACGGCACGCCCTGATCGTACCGACTCCGGCCACAGGCGGAGATTTTGTGTAAAGACGGATGTGCATCTATAGTTCTATAGGTCCACGACAGGGAATGATCCGCCGGAAATGCTCGCCCTCCGGGAGGTCGCAGGAACCCGAACCGTGGTCCAGGCCCCCATCGTCTAGCGGCCTAGGACACCGCCCTTTCACGGCGGCGGCACGGGTTCGAATCCCGTTGGGGGTACGCATGAGATGCCCTCACGGGCGGTCAACCGGGACGAAAAGTGCTGGTAGGCTGGAACTCTTGCAAAAACAGCAAGTGAAGTAAGCAGTGAAGTGCGCAAGACGAAGTTTGCAAGGCCCTGTAGCGCAGTTGGTTAGCGCGCCGCCCTGTCACGGCGGAGGTCGCGGGTTCAAGTCCCGTCAGGGTCGCTCAGGCGGCCGGATCCCCTCGGGGAAGCCGGCCCGGCTGGATACGGTGACCATCTGCACGATGGTCGCGAGGCTCTGTAGCTCAGTTGGTAGAGCGTTCGACTGAAAATCGAGAGGTCACCGGATCGACGCCGGTCGGAGCCACCGCTGAAACCCCGCAGTTCCCCACGGAACGCGGGGTTTTCTCGTATGTGCGCCACGCCGGGGTGAATCCTCCCCGCCGCGGCGCCGACCGTCGCGGCGACGCTCGACGCAGCGACCCGCACGGTGCGGGTCGATGCTTCGGATGACACCGGACTGTCGCGCATCGAGTACTCGCTCAACCGCAACAGCGGCTCGTTCGAGACGTACGTGGGCCCCATCGCCATCGGGGACCGGGCGGCCACCGTCTACGTCCGTGCCGTCGATGCCGCGGGCAACGTGAGTGCTGTCGTCAGCGAGAAGTTCCTGCCGTCGAAGGCGAAGGGCGGCAAGCGCTGACCGTCGTGTCCGGCGGGGAAGGGCATCGCCGGCCTGTTCGGCGGTGCCCTTCCTCTTCCCAGCCAACGCCGGGGTTCCGCCCTTAGCATTGCGGCGGGGCCGGACCGGTCGTGTCCGGGACTGCGGTGCGAGCGCGTCCTGACCAGGCCACGTTGCCCGGGGGAACCATCAGGGATAGATCCGGGGTCACCGCGCGTTGGACCTCCGGCATCGCACCGAGACGAAAGGACACCAGTGAGACTCCTGTCTTCCGCTGTCGGGTTGTGCACCCTCGCGCTGGTCCTGTCCGGGTGCGGCCAGGGTGATCCGTCTCCCGCCGAGACGATGCTGACGATGCCGGCCAGCCCGTCCCCGCAGCCGGGCACGGCCGCGCCCTCCCAGGACCCGGCGGCGGCGCTCCAGGGTGCGGCCGGAGCGACGGCGGCCCCCGAGACCTCCCACCACTGCGTGATCGTCGCCGGCGGCGTCACCACCGCCATGCTCGCGCCGCTGACCCTGCGCTCCAGCTCGGACCCCGACGAGCTGCAGGCCCTCGAGCAGCAGATCCTCGACCTCCGTGACAAGGTGCCCGGGGACCTGCACGACGACTTCACCATGCTCGCGCTGTCCGTCGAGGCGCCTCCCCGGGGCTCGGGTGCGTTCGACGAGAAGGCGTTCCGGCGAGCCATGGTCCCGGTGCAGGATTGGCTCGGACGGCACTGCACTCACCCCTGACAGGGCGGTCGCAGCGGCCGGACCGTGGCTTAGGCTTGGGCACGAGTGAAAGGGGCGTTCTCCGATGATCGACCAACCCACGGGCCGGCAACTGCCCGTCCCCCAGGATGCGCCGGTCGGGAGGACCGTGATCGGCGATGCCGCAGCAGCGAAGATCGCCGCCATCGCGGCCCGGGCGGTTCCGGGCGTCCACGCGCTGGGCCCCGGCAGCGGACGCGCCCTGGGGGCCATCCGCGACGCCGTCGGCGCCAACGACCTCTCCCACGGCGTCAAGGTCGAGGTCGGCCAGACGCAGCTCGCGGTCGACGTCAGCCTCGTCGCCTCCTACGGGTTCGCGCTGAACGCGCTCGCCGATGCCGTCCGAGCAGCCGTGTACGAGGCCCTGACGGAGCTCGTGGGGCTCGAGGTCATCGAGGTGAACGTCGAGATCCTCGACGTCCACCTGCCCGCGCCGGCCGAACAGAAGACCGTGGAGCGCGTCCACCCCGCGGGTTCCACCCAGATCCCGCAGCCGCTCGAGTGAGGCACCCATGAACCCCACCATCGTCGGCATGGCCGCCGGAGCCGTCCTCGCCTTCGCGGCGCTGATCTTCGGCTTCTGGGGCTTCCTCCTCACGCTCGTCCTGGTGCTCTGCGGTGCCGTCGTCGGGCGCATCATCGAGGGCAAGCTCGATCTGCGCGGCGTCGTCGACGCCCTGTCCGGCCGCCGCTCGTCGTCGTGACCACCGAGCCCATCCCGGCGCGCCTCCCCAAGCACATCCAGCCGCTGGCGGCCGTCCCCGGGCATCCTCCCGGAGTGTCCCTCGCCGGCCACAACCGCATCACCACGCAGGCGCTCACCAGCACGGCGCGGGCGGTCGCCGCCGACGTGCTGGGGGTTCCTCCCGTGCAGGTCCGGGCGTCCTTCGCCGACGACCGGGGCCTGCTCGCGCTCACCCTCGCCCTGCCCCTGCCCGTGCCGCCGCTGTCGCGGGTGGCCGGGGATCCCGACGTCGTCGGGACGTTCGGCGGTCCCCTGTGGGCTCGCGCCGAGGCTGCGCGGTCCCCGATCCTCGAGCGGGTCCAGGAGCTCACAGGGACGCGGTTGAGCCGTGTGGACATCCGCATCATCGGCAGCACCGTCACCAAGGGGGCGAGGGTCCTGTGAGCGTCGATCCACCCGACCGGTCGACGCCGTCGAGCACCGCGCGCCTCGTGCGCCGGGAGTTGCACTCCTCCCGTGCCGCGGCCTCGGTGGTGACCGGCGCCCTGCTGATCGTGGGCTGCCTCGTCCTGCTGTTCGAGGCCGTCCTGCAGGCCGTGGGGGACGAGCCGTTCCTGCTCGACCTGGAGGCCGCGGCAGCATGGCTCGGCGCCCTGCCCGACGGCGTGCCCGCGTCCCTGCTCGGTGCCGGTTCCTTCCTGCTGCTCGTCGTCGGCTCGCTGCTGGTCCTGCTCGCGGTGCTGCCGGGCAGGCGGGCCCGCTACGCCATCCCGGACGAACGCGCGGCCGTCGTCGTCGACGCCGAGGTGGTTGCATCGTCGCTCGCCCGCAGTGCGCGGGTCGCCGCAGGGGTGGGGCCGGAGCAGGTCCTCGTCACGGTGGGACGCACCTCGGTGACGGTGCAGGTCCGGCCGACGTCCGGGATCCCGGTAGACGCGGACGCCATCCGCGCCGCGGTGGCGGACGACCTCCGGCGATCGAGTGTCGACCCCGAACCGCGGATCGCCGTCGTCGTGGCGGAGTCGGGGGTGATCGGGCAATGAATACGACACCGCGGGGGCTCAACCGCCTGCTCCTCGCCGTCGTCGGGCTCCTCGCCGCCGCGGCCGGGGCCGCCGGACTCGCGCTCCTGACCGTGCCCGCCGTCGCCTCCTGGTGGGCCTCCGCGGCGCCGCGGGTCGGCGAGGCCGTCGACGATACCCGGACGCGGACCACCCTCGACGGCCAGGACGACACCTGGTTGTGGCTGGCGCTGGCAGCGGCCCTGCTGCTGCTGATCGTGCTGCTCGTCCTCTGGATCACCGCGCAGGGAAGGGGGCGCACGGGCATCTTCGCATCGATGGACGAAGCCCGCCCTGCCTCGACCGGCCGGAGCCGCGGGACGACAGGCACCGGTACGGCCGATGCCGCCGGGACGGTGACGATCACGGCCGCGGCGGCCGAGCAGGCACTCAGGGCGGCGCTCCTGGAACGTTCGGATCTCGCCGCTGCCTCCGTCACCACGTGGATGATCCGGGGTGTCCCGAGCCTGTGCGTGCGGGTGTTCCCCCGCAAGGGCGTGCCCGCGTACGCGGTCGCAGCCGAGGTCTCCCGTCTCGTCGAGGCACTGGACCGGGTCACCGGCTATCGCACGCCGGTGCTGATCAGTATCCGATCCGGCGCGAGGGTCCACTTCTCGCGGTCGGACCGCGTCGCCTGAGCCGTGAAGTGGGTCACAATTTGGTATCGAAAACCGTAATGGGCCTACAGGCATCATGTAAGCGCTTACTGTTGCGATACCAATCAGTGAGGCGGAACATCCTCGGGTCCTGGCGCGTCCAGCCGTAGACCCGTCCGTGGACGGACCGCCAGACAAAGGAGTCTGTTTCAATGGCGACTATTCGCTCAAGGAAATTCGTGCTGCCCGTCGCAGCACTCAGTGTTTCCCTCCTCGCTCTCGCCGGCTGTGGTTCGGAAGGCTCGGACAGCGCGGGAGGATCGGGCGACGCGGACTGCGCCGCCTACGAGTCCTACGGGACCTTCGACAACGCCGAGGTCAGCGTCTACTCGACGATCGTCGACGTCGAGGCGGAGCGGCTCGAGGAGTCCTGGGCGGACTTCTCCGAGTGCACCGGCGTCGAGGTGGCCTATGAGGGCTCCAAGGAGTTCGAGACGCAGATCGGCGTGCGGGCCCAGGGTGGCACCGCTCCCGACCTCGCCATCTTCCCGCAGCCCGGCCTCCTGGCCGACCAGGCCTCGAACCTCAAGCCTGCACCGCAGGCCGTCTCGGATCTCGTCGACGAGAACTGGTCCGCGGACTGGAAGAAGTACGGAACGGTGGACGGCACTTTCTACGCCGCGCCCATGCTCGCCAACGTGAAGGGCTACGTCTGGTACGTGCCGGCCACGTTCGAGGAGAAGGGCTGGGAGGTCCCCACCACCTGGGACGAGATGACCGAACTGTCCGAGAAGATCGCCGGCGAGGGGGAGATGAAGCCCTGGTGCGCCGGCTTCGAGTCCGGTGAGGCCACCGGATGGCCGGGCACCGACTGGGTGGAGGACGCCGTCCTGCGCGAACACGGCCCCGAGGTGTACGACCAGTGGGTCGCGCACGAGATCCCGTTCAACGATCCCAAGATCGTCGATTCCTTCGACCGCGTGGGCGACATCCTGAAGAACGACGCGTACGTCAACGGCGGTTTCGGTGATGTCCGTTCGATCCTCTCGACACCGTTCGCCGAGGCCGGCCAGCCCGTCCTGGACGGCCAGTGTGCCATGCACCACCAGGCGTCCTTCCAGGCCGCGAACTGGCCCGAGGGGACCGCCGTCGCCGAGGACGGCGACGTCTGGGCCTTCATGACCCCGCCGATCGACGCATCCCAGGGTACGGCCATCACGGGCGGCGGCGAATTGATCGGCGCCTACGCGGACCGTCCCGAGGTGCAGGCACTGCAGACGTTCCTCGCGAGCGCCGAGTTCGCCAACGCCCGCGTCGCCCAGGGAGGTGCGATCAGCGCGAACAAGGGACTCGATCCCGCGGTCGCCACGTCGGACCTGGACCGCCAGTCCATCGAGCTGCTGCAGGACCCCAACACGGTCTTCCGCTTCGACGGATCCGACCTGATGCCGGGCGCCGTCGGCGCCAACTCCTTCTGGAGCGGCATCGTCAACTGGATCAACGGCTCCTCGACCGAGGAAGTCACGCAGACCGTCGAGGACAGCTGGCCCGCTTCCTAGGCAGGTAGCAGCGGGCACGCCGACCGGCCGGTCGGGGTGCCCGCGGACCTCCGGTGGAGCAGGGAGGACCGTGCATCGCGGTCCTCCCTGCCCCACCGCCTCCCCATTCACTTTCAGAAAGCACGCCAGGAGGCTGGGCTGTGGAAGAAATTGCAGACAAAGGTTTACAGGTGGTGGTGGGCCTCGCCGTCTTCGCCGCGATCATCGGGATCATCATGCTCCTGGTGGACAGGGCTCCCAAGAGCGGGCGTGAGAAGGTCCAGATCGCGGGCTTCCTGGCGCCGGCCCTGCTCCTGCTCGCCGTCGGGCTCGTGTTCCCGGCGCTGCAGACCTCGTACCTCTCCCTGACCGGCCGGAACGGCGAATTCGTGGGTCTCGACAACTTCGTCTGGATGTTCACGCAGCCGGAGGCGCTGGTCACCCTGCGCAACACCGTCATCTGGGTGGTCCTCGTGCCCCTGCTGGCATCCTCGATCGGCCTGGCCTACGCCGTGTTCATCGACCGGGCCCGCGGGGAGAGGGCGCTGAAGGCGCTGGTCTTCATGCCCATGGCGATCTCCTTCGTCGGCGCCGGCATCATCTGGCGGTTCGTCTACGCCTACAAGGGCCCCGAGCAGGATCAGATCGGCCTGTTCAACCAGATCCTGGTGTGGTTCGGCCAGGAGCCGAAGCAGTTCCTGCTCGATGCACCCGAGAACACCCTGTTCCTGATCGCGGTCATGATCTGGATCCAGACCGGCTTCGCGATGGTGGTGCTGTCGGCCGCCATCAAGGGCATCCCCACCGAGATCGTGGAAGCCGCACGGCTCGACGGCGCGAGCGCATGGCAGCAGTTCCGCAACGTCACCATCCCGACGATCCGGGGCTCGCTGATCGTCGTCGTCACCACCATCACGATCGGCACGCTCAAGGTGTTCGACATCGTGCGGACCATGACCGCGGGGCAGTACGAGACGTCCGTCGTCGCCAACGAGATGTACACCCAGGCCTTCCGGGCGGGTGAGCCGGGCCGTGGAGCCGCCCTGGCCCTGGTCCTGTTCCTCATGGTGCTGCCGGTGGTCGTGTACAACGCCCGGCTTCTCCGCAAGCAGAAGGAAATCCGATGAGCACGCTCCCCCTCGAGAACAAGGACCTCCTGCCGGACGCCGAGGACGACACCACCCGGGGCCGTCCCACCATGCAGAAGCGGGTCAGGCAGCGCCTGACCTCCCGCACCGCGACGGCGGCCGCCGTCATCATCGCCGTCATCTGGACCATCCCGACCTTCGGCCTGTTCATCTCGTCCTTCCGGCCCGAGGACAACATCAAGGGCAACGGCTGGTGGAACGTGTTCACCGACCGCCAGTTGACGCTGGAGAACTACGCGGACGTCCTCAGCCCCGGCGGGAGCCAGTCCCCGAACCTGTTGTCGTACTTCGTCAACTCACTGGCGATCGTGATCCCCGGGACCATCTTCACGCTGGTCCTCGGGTCGATGGCGGCCTACATGTTCGCCTGGGGTCGCTTCCGCGGCAAGGACAGTCTTTTCATCTTCGTCTTCGCCCTCCAGATCGTGCCCCTGCAGATGGCGCTGATCCCGCTCCTGCAGCTCTTCACGCGGGTCCTGACGTTCGGCGATTTCCAGCTGTTGCCCAGCGGCACCTACGCGCAGCTCTGGGTCGCCCACACGATCTTCGGCCTGCCGCTGGCGATCTTCCTCCTGCACAACTTCATCGCGGAGATCCCGGGAGAGGTGATCGAGGCCGCCCGGGTGGACGGCGCGAGCCACAGCACCATCTTCTGGCGGATCATCATCCCGCTCGCCACGCCCGCCCTGGCCTCCTTCGGTATCTTCCAGTTCCTGTGGCTGTGGAACGACCTCCTGGTGGCCCTCGTCTTCTCGGGCGGCGGGGCCGACGTCGCCCCCATCACCCAGCGCCTCGCCGAGCTCCAGGGCTCACGGGGCGGTGAGTGGCAGCGGTTGACGGCAGGGGCCTTCGTCTCGATGATCATCCCGCTCGCCGTGTTCTTCGGGCTCCAGCGGTACTTCGTGCGGGGCCTGCTGGCCGGTGGTTTGAAGGGCTGACCCGTGACAAGCATCGACGACGTCGCGTCGGCCCTCGGGGTCTCGACGGCCACGGTCTCCCGTGCGCTGCGTGGGCTGCCGGGCGTCGCCGAGGAGACCCGGGCGCGGGTCACCTCCACGGCGAAGAGGCTCGGCTACGTCCCGTCATCGGCCGCCTCGGGCCTCGCCTCGGGCCGCACCATGGCGATGGGCGTGCTCGTCCCGGTGATCGACCGCTGGTACTTCTCCGCCGTCCTGGAAGGTGTGGATCGTCAACTGCGCGGGGCCGGGTACGACCTCATCGTCTTCAGCCTCGGTGGTGCGGGCGTGAACCGGGACCGGGTGTTCCACCGATCCATCCTCCGCAAGCGCATCGACGCGCTGCTGGTCATGTGCATGCATCTCACCGAGGACGAGCGGACGGCCGTCCAGCAACTGGAGTACCCGAACATCGTGGTGGGCGGCGCGGTCGAGGGTGTCCGGCACGTCGGGATCGACGACGCCCGCGCGGCACGGGACGCGGTGGAGTACCTGATCGGGCTCGGCCACACGCGGATCGCCCATATGCGGGGCGGGGGGTCCTTCGACATCGACTTCGAGGTGCCGCGCCTCCGCGAGCAGGCCTTCCAGCAGACCATGACGGACCACGGGCTGATCGTTCGCGAGGACTGGTCGGCGTTCGGCGACTTCCGCTTCGCCACCTCCCGTGTGTCGGCCCTGAAGCTGCTCGCCGATCCGGCGGACCGGCCGACGGCGGTGTTCTGCTCCTCCGACGAGATGGCGTTCGGCGTCCTGAAGGCCGCGGCCGAGCTCGGTGTCGCCGTGCCGGGCGAGCTGTCCGTGATCGGCATCGACGACCACGAGTTCTCCGAACCCATGGGCCTGACCACCATCCGTCAGGATCCCGAGGACCAGGGCGCCTACGCGGCGGACATCCTGCTCGGGGAGCTGCTGCGCAACGAGCCGGCGGACTATCCGCCCTCGCGGCCCCACACGCTCATCGAGCGGGAGACGACCGGACCGGTCAGGGCCTGAGGCGCCGGCCCGTCATCGGCGCACGCCCGCGCAGGGTGGAGGCGCCGCTCCTCCGCCGGGGTCAGGAGGCTCGCGCGAGCTGGCGGATCGGGATCCACCGCGACGCGAGGCGCCGGTAGGACGCGGCGGCGCCCATCATGTCGGCCTCGGCCAGACTCTCGATCCCGAGGCGCACATCCATGGGTGAGTCGTCCGGGAACACGCGGTCGGCGACCGGCCCGTAGTCGACCTCGACGACGGCGTCCCGCCGGAAGATCTCGAGCCACTCGACGATATCCGTGAGCTCGTCCAGCAGGTCCATCTCCGGGGCGCCGACGGCCAGCTGGGCGACCGAGCGGCGCCCGCGGTCGATGCAGTCACCGATCCGCGCCGTGATCCGGACCGTGCTCACCCGGCCGTCGTCCTCGACGACCTCGGTGAGGTCGTCCTCGTGGATCAGGGCGAACCACGCGAAGGGCACACCCCACGTCGCCGACCGCGTGTACAGCTTCGCAACCGAATCGGCGAAGGTGTCCGGGTCCAGCCGGGCCTGGTGCGCCTCACGGGCGATCTCCGGCACGAGGACGTCGATCAGGGGTCCGCGCAGGCTCTGGTCCAGGGACTCGGCGGCGAGCGTGGTGCGGACGGCGAGCTGGTTGGGGCAGTAGTAGGGCGTCGTCGTCCCGTTCAGGCTGGGGAAGTGGGTGACCCGCACGAGGTCGGACTCGTGATGCGGGAAGGGGTCCGAGACGGTGCGCAGGATGCGCCGCAGCGACTGCTCGTGCTCCATCTCCTCGGTCAGTTCCCGCTCGCGCGCCCGCTGTTCGAGGATGGCCAGCTGCTGGGCGTCGGAGAAGGCGTCGAGGGGCTCGTAGACGCGGAGATAGGAGACGTACGGGAACGGCCGGATGACACGGCCCATGCGGCTCACGGCCCGCTGAGTTCCACGACGACGGGGGCGTGATCCGAGGCGCCCTTGCCCTTGCGCTCTTCCCGGTCCACGAAGGCGCCGGTCGCACGGGCGGCCAGGGCGGGGGATCCGAGGACGAAGTCGATGCGCATGCCCTCCTTCTTCGGGAAGCGGAGCTGCTTGTAGTCCCAGTAGGTGTAGAGGCCGGGGCCGGGGGTGAAGGGCCGCGCGAGATCGGCGAAACCGGAGTCGAGGAAGGCCTGGAACGCGGCGCGCTCGGCCGGGCTGACGTGGGTATAGCCGCCGTCGACGAACAGGTCGATGTCCCAGACGTCGTCGTCCTGCGGGGCGATGTTCCAGTCGCCCATCAGGGCGATCTGCGCATCGGGGTCGTCGGAGATCCACTGCTGCGCGTGCCCGCGGAGGGTGTCCAGCCAGTCGATCTTGTACGGCATGTGCGGGTCGTCGAGCGCCCGCCCGTTCGGTACGTACAGGCTCCAGACCCGCACCCCGCCGCACGTCGCCGCGATGGCCCGAGCCTCCTGCACCTCGTCGGCGCCCGGCTTGCCGAAGGGGGGTTGGCCGGGGAAGGTCCGCTCGACGTCGTCGAGGCCCACGCGTGACGCGATCGCGACGCCGTTCCACTGGCTCAGGCCGAAGTGCGCCACCTCGAAGCCGCTGTTCTCGAACAACTCCCAGGGGAAGTTGTCGTCCTTGCACTTCGTCTCCTGGATGGCCAGGACATCGACGTCGGACCTGTTCAGCCAGGCTTCGACGCGGTCGGCGCGGGCACGGAGGGAATTGACGTTCCAGGTGGCGATCTTCACGCCCCCTACGTTACCAACGGTGCCCTTTACTCCCGCCACCACGAGTCGAACATGGTGACCGGCACCGCGCGCTTGTGCCGTGTGGTCCAGTAGCGGTGCTCGATGGCCTTGGCGGCATCGGTGTCGACCTCGCGGCCCTCGAGGTAGTCGTCGATCTGCTCGTACGTGAGGCCGAGCTCGTGCTCGTCGGCACGGCCTGGCAGCTCGTCCAGCAGGTCCGCCGTCGGGATCTTGTCGAAGAGCGCGGCCGGGGCTCCGAGTTCCTTCAGCACGGCGCGGTTCTGGCGCTTGTCGAGGCCGAAGAGCGGCAGCACGTCGGCTCCGCCGTCCCCGAACTTGGTGAAGAACCCGGTGACGGACTCGGCGCCGTGGTCCGTGCCGACGACGAGCAGGTTGTGCTGCCCGGCGATGGCGTACTGGGCCATCATGCGGGCACGGGCCTTCGCGTTGCCCTTGGTGAAGTCCGAGATGCTCTCGCCGGTGGTCTTCACGTACTCCTGCTGGATGCCGTCCACGGCGGGAGCCACGTTGAACACCTTCGAGGTGCGCGGCTGGATGAAGGCGAGGGCTGCCTGCGCATCCTCCTCGTCCTTCTGGACGTTGTAGGGCAGGCGGATGGCGATGAAATCGGCATCCGCCCCCTCGGAGCGCAGTTCGTCGACGGCGAGCTGGGCGAGCCTGCCCGCCAGGGTGGAGTCGAGCCCGCCGCTGATGCCGAGGACGAACCCGCGTGTGCCTGTGGACCGAACGTAGTCCTTCAGGAATCCGACCCTGCTGCGGACTTCCGCCGCCGGGTCGATGGTGGGCTTGACGCCCATTTCCTCGATGATCCGTGCCTGGAGTTCATGCATGATCCAAGGCTACTCCGCCTGCATTTCTACAAGGTTACGAAATGAGCGGAATCACACCGGCGGACGCCGCGCCGGGTGCAATCCCGGCGCGGCCGGACCGAAGCTGGGTCCCTACTGGCTGAAGGCGGCGTCGAAGGACGTCTCGGACGGCGCGAAGTCGAAGCGCCTCAAGAAGGCGAGGGCCTCGAGCGCCCCCTGCAGCCGGTCCATGCCGGCGTCCTCCCATTCCACGGAGATGGGACCGGCGTAGCCGATGGCCGTCAGCGCCCGGAAGCTGTCTTCCCAGGGCACGTCGCCGCGGCCCGTGGAGACGAAGTCCCAGCCGCGCCGCGGGTCCCCCCAGGGCAGGTGCGACGACATGATCCCGTTGCGCCCCCCGCCCATGCGCATCTTCGTGTCCTTGCAGTCCACGTGGTAGATGCGGTCCTTGAAGTCCGAGATGAAGGCCACCGGGTCTATCTGCTGCCACATGAAATGGCTCGGGTCCCAGTTGAGGCCGAAGGCGGGGCGGTGGCCGATGGCCTCGAGGGTGCGCTGCGTGGACCAGTAGTCGTAGGCGATCTCCGAGGGGTGGACCTCGTGCGCGAAGCGGACCCCGCACTCGTCGAAGACATCCAGGATGGGGTTCCAGCGGTCCGCGAAGTCCTGGTACCCGGCGTCGATCACGCCGGCGGGCACCGGCGGGAACATGGCCACGTACTGCCAGATCGAGGAGCCGGTGAAGCCGACGACGGTGTCCACGCCGAGCTTCTTCGCGAGGCGCGCGGTCAGCTTCATCTCCTCGGCGGCGCGCCGGCGCACGCCCTCGGGGTCGCCGTCGCCCCAGACCCGCGGTCCGACGATCGCCTCGTGGCGGAAGTCGATCGGGTTGTCGCAGACGGCCTGGCCCTTGAGGTGGTTCGAGATGGCCCAGACCTTCAGGCCGTTGCGTTCGAGGATGTCGAGCCGGTCCTGGATGTAGGCGTCGTCGTCCCAGCGCCAGGCGTCGAGGTGGTCGCCGGAGACGGCGATCTCGAGGCCGTCGTAGCCCCACTGGCCGGCGAGCTCGGCGACCTTCTCGAAGGGGAGGTCGGCCCACTGGCCGGTGAACAGGGTGAAATTGCGGGTCATGCGGTCTCCTTGGCAAGGGGGGTGGTCCACGGCTGGGTGTGGGCGGCCGAACCGACCTGGACGACGGCGCTCCGGGCCGCCGCGCTCTCCTCGACCGCGGCGAGGACGCGCTGGATCTGCAGTCCGGCCTCGAACGAGGGCTGGGGCGGCTCGCCCGTCCGGATGGAGGTGAGGAAGTCGCGGAGCTGGTGGGTGAAGGTGTGCTCCCACCCGATGATGTGGCCTGGGGGCCACCAGCCCTCGAGGTACGGGTGGCCGGGCTCGCTGACCAGGATGCGCCGGAAGCCCTGCTCCGTGACCGGCCCGGAGGCCTCCATGAACCACAGCTCGTTGAGGTTCTCGAGGTCGAAGCGGAGGGCACCGCGCTCGCCGAAGACCTCGATGCGCAGGCCGTTCTTCACCCCGGTCGCCATGCGAGAGACCTCGACGGTCGCCACGGCGCCCCCCGAGAGTTCCGCGGTGATCCAGGCGGCGTCGTCGACCGTCACCGGTTCCGGCCCATCCGCACCGGGGCGCCGCCCGACGAAGGTCCGCAGCCGGCCGGAGACCTCGGTGACCTCCTGGCCCGTGAGGAACTGCACCTGGTCGAGCGCGTGGGACGCGATGTCGCCCAAGGCCCCCGACCCCGCGGTCTCCCTGCGCAGACGCCAGGTCATGGGGGACTCGGGATCCGAGAGCCAGTCCTGCAGGTAGGCGACGCGCAGCTGGCGGATGGCGCCCAGCCGCCCGTCCGCGATGAGCGTCCGCGCGTGGGCGAGGGCCGGTATGCGCCGGTAGTTGAAGCCCACCATGGACTGGACGCCCCGCGCCCTCGCCGCTGCTGCGGCGGCCACCATCCCGGTGCCCTCGGCGATCGTGTTGGCGAGGGGTTTCTCCACGAGGACGTGCTTGCCCGCCTTCAGGGCCTCGATGGCGATCTCGGCGTGCAGATAGCCCGGCGTGCAGATGTCCACGATGTCGACGTCGTCGCGGTGGATCACCTCGCGCCAGTCGGTGGCCGAGCCCTCCCAGCCGTAGCGGGCCGCAGCGTCCGCGGCCTTCCCGGCGTCGCGGCCGACGACGACGCGCCGTGCGATGTCGGGGACGTCGAAGTGGCTGCCGACCGTCCGCCAGGCCGCCGAGTGCGCCTTGCCCATGAAGGCGTAGCCGATCATGGCGACGCCGAGGGGGCCGGGCCGGGCGCCGGTGGTGTCAGCGGGTGCGGGCACGGTGGTGGTCATGGGGTTTCTCCTTGTAGGGGTGCTGCGTCCCGGGGCCGGGAGGAATCCGCGCGGCGGAGGAAGCTCAGCCCATTCTCCGCCAACCGGTCCTGGGATACGGCCAGAGGGCGCCAGATGGCCGCGGCGGTGGCGATGCTGGCGTTGTACGAGGTGAAGCTCTCGATGTTCAGCGGGCCCTGGTATCCGACGTCGTCCAGGGCCCGGAACAGTCCGGGCCAGTCGGTCTGGTCCCCGCCCGGGGCGCCGCGGTCGTTGCCGCACACCTGCAGATGGACGAGGTCGTCGCCGGCCCTGCGGATGGCGTCGGGCGTGGATCGCTCCTCGATGTTGAGGTGATAGGTGTCCAGCGCCAGCCCGACGCCGTGGCCGAGGAGTGGTCCGATCGCCTCGATCGCCTGGCCCACCGTGTTGATGAGGGAGGTCTCGTACCGGTTGAGCGGTTCGATCCCCAGGACGACGCCGGCGCGGACGGCCGCCTCCGCCACAGGGGCGAGGTTCCGGCGCAGTTCCTCGTAGGCCTGCGCGCGTTCGGCGGAGTCCATGCGCCAGAGCCGGCCGGTGTGCGCATAGAAGGGACCGCACACCGTGGGTGCGCCGATGCCGCCCGCGAACGCGACGCAGCCGAGGAGGTACTGCTGGGTGCTCCGGATGGCGGCGTCGGGGGCGCCGACCAGGTTCCGGCCGGGCGCCATGGCCCCCACCACGTAGGGTTTCAGCCCCGTCTCCGCCAGGACGTCGCGGACCGCGTCCACCGTGAGGTCGCCGACGTTCTCGAGGGGCAGCTCGACGGCGTCGAAGCCCATGGCGGCGATCCGGCGCAGGAGGGGAGGCAGGTCCGCGTCCGTCAGCGGGGACGTCCAGACCCAGGTGTTGACGCCGATCGGGCGGACGTAGCCGGTGTCCACGGTCCTGCCTCCTTCCTGCTGCTGCTGGGGGTACCGCGCGGTCAGGGGATCTGGCGTTCCTGCCAGACCTCCGGATACCCCGGCAGGTCCTCCCCGCCGAACTTGGCGTAGTGGCCGTCCGGCATGCCCTCGTTGGCCGTCAGGAACGCTGCGCGTTCGTCCTCGGTGATGGGCGACTGGGGAAGGACCCACTCCGCCGGGATCTCCTCGCCCTTGAAGATCTTCTCGAGCGCCAGCAGCGGAGTCCGCCACTGGAAGTTCGAGTAGACGGGCGCGAGGGCGTCGATGCCGGTCTCGTCCCACTTGCGCAGGAAGCTCATCTCGTCCTCGCCCGTCATGACGGGCAGGTCGGCCCCGGCGTCCTCGAAGGCCTCGATGGCGGCGACGGCGCCGTCGCCGGCGTCCATCCAGACGCCCTGGACGTCGCCCTTGGCCAGCTCGTCGGCGATGATCGACTTGATCTCCACGGGGTCCGCCCCGGTGAAGTAGTCGACGGCCTCGATGCCGTTCTCCTCGAAGATGCGTTCGGCGGCGGCCCAGCGCTGCTCGAGGACATCGACGCCGGGGAGGATCCGCAGGGCGACCACCTTGTCTCCCTCCCCGAGCCGTTCGCTGAGGAACTCGGCCGTGTCGATGCCCCACGCGAAGCCGCCGATGGGATGGATGAAGGTCACGGGGCAGTCGGTCTGGACGCCGCGGTCGAACACGATGACCGGTTTCCCGGTCTCGCACGCACGCTCGACGGCGGGTGTCATCGCCGCCGTCGAATTGGGCGAGATGATGAAGGCGTCGCAGTCGCCGTCGGAGATGAAGTAGTCGATGTCGGCGATCTGCGTGTTGTCGTCGTCCTGCGCGTCGCGCGTCTCCATCTCGGAGATGACCCCGGAGTCCTGCAGCACCTTGAGCTGCTGGTTCATGGTGATCCAGCCCGTCTGGCGCCACGGGTTCGAGATCGACGCGTTCGAGAAACAGGCCTTCCGGGGTCCTTCGGCGGCGAACGCCGAGGTGTCCGCCATTTCGCCGTCGATGTACTGCACGTACGGCTGCGCGGGATCGCCCTCGAAGGTGGCCGAGCGCTGTTCGTCCTGCGTGTCGTAGACGGCCTGGTCGAACCACTCCGTGCTGTCCTCGGTGGGCTGCTCGGCCGCTGCCGACTCGCCGGCCGCCGCGCCTTCGGAGGCCGGTGGGTTCTCGATGGATGAATCGGTGGTGCAGGCCGTCAGGGTGAGCAGCGTCGTCGCTGCGATCACCGTGACCTTGCCCAGGATGCTTCCACGCATCATGTTCCTCCCTCAGTGGTGCCCGGTGTGGGCTGTGGTGGTGCTATCGGACGGTGCAGGTCATGGGCTTGCGTACTGGAACCGCGCCGCTTGCGCTGCCAGGTCCGGGCGGCCGCGGCGACCGCGACGATGATGATCACGCCCTGCACGCTGTCCCGCCACGTGGACTGGACGCCGAGGAAGTTCAGGAGGGTGAAGAGCAGCTCGAGCGCGAAGGCCCCCGCGGCGGCCGACAGCACCCAGCCGCGGCCGCCTCCGAGGACCACCCCGCCCAGGACGACGGCGGTGATGGCGGTGAACTCGTAGCCCTGGCCCACGGAGGGGTGCACTCCCGCGTAGCCGACGAGGATCACACCGGCCACGGTGGCCGCGAGCGAGGACAGCATGAAGGCGCGGGTGCGGACCCACCAGACCGGTGCACCGGTCAGGGCGGCGGCCTGCGCGTTGTCGCCGACGGCGATCAGGGTGCGTCCGTAGGGCCGGCGCATGAGCCAGAAGGCGCCCGCCGCGATGATCACGAGGAGGAGGACGGGATAGGGGATCACCTCGAGGACGGGGACGTCCCGGATACCGCCGCGGCCGATCTGGCGGAAACTGTCGGCGGGGTTCCCCGTGGCGGCACCGCCGGTCCAGTACAGGACGAGGCCGAGCAGGGCGAGCATCATGCCGAGTGTCACGATGAAGCTCGGGACCTTCAGCAGGGTGGTCACGAGGCCGTTGACGAGTCCCACGCACGCGCCGAACACGATCATGAGGGCCAGGACCGGCACGGTGCGCGATTCGTCCTGGCCGACGAGGTTGCCGGCGATGATGACCTGCGCCGTGACGACCGACCCCATGGACAGGTCGAACTCGCCGGCCACGATGACGAAGTACTGGCCGATGGCGGCGATGGCGATGGGAGCCGTCCGTCCGATGAACCGGATCAGGGATCCCGGCTCGCCGAACGAGGGATTGGCTGCGAGGACGGCGATCAGCAGGACGGCGACGAGGACGAAGATCGCCCCGCTCGGCGAGCGGAGCGCGCGGAGCAGTCGTTCCCCCCGCGGGGACCGGTCCTGTTCGAGGACGGCGCGTCCGGTGGCCACGCTCATGCGGACACCCCGTTCCGCGCCCCGCGGCCCGCGCCGTCGGCCGGCCCGTCGTCGTCGTGCTGCGACGACGCGGCACCTGGGGGAGGACCCGCACTGTCCGGGACAGCTCCGCGCCCGAACCGGGCCTGGCGGTGCACGACGGTCCGCCGCGCATAGACGGCGACCGCCACCACGATCACGACGCCGCGGACGACGTCCTTGAGGAACGGGTTGACCTGCAGCACGCTCATGATGTTGTCCAGCATGGCGAAGATCAGGACGCCGCCGAGGGTCCCCACGAGGGACCCCTTGCCGCCGGCGAGGAGGGTGCCGCCGAGCACGACGGCGGCGATCGAGAGCAGGTCGTAGCCGCCCTGCGAGCCGATGGTCGGGCTGCCCACGCCGAGCCGGGCGGCCAGCAGCAGTCCCGCCAGGCCGGCCAGCATGGAGCAGATCACGTGGGCGGCGACGACCGGGGTCGCGGTCCTGATACCGGACATCCTCGCGACGGAGGCATCACCGCCCACGGCGTATATCGCGTGCCCGAGACGCGTGGTGTTCAGCATGAGCAGGACGACGGCGGCGCACGCGAGCATGATGAGGGTCGAGACCGGGACAGGGCCGATCCCCGTGGCGCCGACGAGGCGGAAGGCCAGCGGGGCCTGGCCGGAACTGCCCTGGTAGTTGGAGCCGAGGTAGCCGCTGATGATCAGGCCCATCCCGAGGGTGGCGATGAAACCGTGGACCTTCAGCCCGGCCACCACCGCACCGTTGGCAAGGCCGATGAGCCCGGACACGACCAGGGCGGCGAGCACCGCGGGGAGGATGTTGCCCGGCTGGTTCGCCATGATGCCGGCCCCGATCAGGCTCGAGAGGCTGATGACGTACGGCACGGAGAGGTCCAGGCTCCCGACGAGGATCACGAGGGTCTGCCCGATGGCGATGAAGCCGAGGATGCTGGTCCCCGTGAGGATGTCGGAGATGTTGCCGGGGCTGAAGAAGCTGCGGCCCGTCGAGCCCACGAGGATGGTGCCCGCGATGACCGTGAGCAGGGCCACGAGGTAGACGATGTGCGTCGAGGTCAGGCGGTTCACGAGGGGACCCCCCGGGCTCCTGTCGCCAACTGGAGGACCTGCTCCTCGGACGCGCCCGCCGGCACCTCTCCTGCGATGCGGCCGTCCCGCATGACGATCACCCGGTCCGACATGCCGAGTACCTCGGGCAGTTCACTCGAGACCATGAGGATGGCCTTGCCTTCCCGCGCCAGGCGGCGCATCAGGGTGTAGACGGCGACCTTCGCGCCGACGTCGATGCCGCGGGTCGGCTCGTCGAGCAGCACGACCTGCGGATCGATTGCGAGCCACTTGGCGAGGACGACCTTCTGCTGGTTCCCGCCCGAGAGGTACTGCACCTCCTGGTCGAGGTCCCGTGCGATCACCTCCAGGGACGAGAAGACGGCGGGCGCTCGGCGGCGGGCCGCGGCCGTGCGGCGCGGATGGACGGACCGCACGATGCTCAGTGCATTGTCGATGATCGACTGGTTCAGGCTGAGGCCCTCGGCCTTGCGGTCCTCGGTGATGAGGGCGACGCGGTGCCGGATGGCCTCCCGCGGGGAGGCCGGCCGGTGGTCGCGTCCCCCGAGTGTCACGGTGCCGCGGGTGAAGGGTGCTGCGCCGAAGACCGCGTGGACGAGCTCGGACCGGCCCGACCCCTGGAGCCCGGCGACCCCGACGATCTCGCCGGCCCGCAGCGTGATGTGGACGTGGTCGAGCTGGTCGTTGCCGGCGCCGTGGACCTCCAGCAGGAGTTCGCCCGCGGTGGTGCCCGGCAGGGGATCGGGGAAGAACGCGGAGATGGGCCTGCCGACCATGGCCCTGACGAGTGAGGCGTCATCCATGTCCGCGGCGGGCGACGACGTCACGACGCGCCCGTCCTTGAGCACGGTGATGGTGTCGCAGAGGTCGAAGACCTCCGTCAGACGGTGGGAGACGTAGAGGATCGCCGTACCCCGTTTCCGGAGCCGGTCGACGATCGCGTAGAGGAGCTCGACCTCGGGGCCGGCCAGCGCGGCCGTCGGTTCGTCCATGGAGATGATCCGGGCGTCGTAGCTGACGGCCTTGGCGATCTCGACGATCTGCTGCTGCGCCACCGAGAGCGAACTGATCACGTCGGTCGGCCGGATGCTGGTGATGCCGAGCTCCTCGAGCAGCGCCACGGTGTCCCTGGTCATGGCGCGTCGGTCCACGAGGAGCCCCTTCCTCGGCTCCCGCCCCAGGTAGATGTTCTGCGCCACGGTGCGCTCGGGCAGCAGGTTGAACTCCTGGAAGACGGTGGAGAGCCCCGCGCGTCGGGCCTGCAGCGGATGGGTGAAGCTGACGGGCTGTCCGTCGATCTCCACCATCCCGGCGTCGCGCACGTGCACGCCCGCGAGGAGTTTCATCAGGGTGGATTTGCCGGCCCCGTTCTCACCGACGAGTCCGTGGACCTCGCCGGGGAAGAGCGTCAGTGACGCGTCCTGCAGTACCGGCACTCCGAAGAAGCTCTTCGAGAGTCCGGTGACGTGCAGGATCGGAGCCGGTTCCCTGCTGCTGCTGACGTCGTCGTCCACGCGCCTACTGTGACATGGACCACCTACTTCTGTCGAGGAACACACAAAAGATGGTGTTGATGGCAGGCAAAGACGCTCGTGCTTTACTGGAAGTGTGTCCTTCCTGCAGCCGGCACCGGCACTGACGAGCCACGGCGCTCCGCGCCCGCGGACCCCTGTTCCGCAGCCGTCGGGCGCCAGCGAGATCTTCCAGGTCCTGCGCGACGGCCGGCCGCGGACGCGCGCCGAGCTCGCCCAGATCACCGGCCTCGCCCGCTCCACGGTCGCCGCCCGGGTGGACATCCTCATGGGCCTCGGCCTGGTGTCGCCCATCGGCGGTGCTGCCTCAACGGGGGGTCGGCCGCCGTCCCTGTTCGCGCTCAATCCGTCGGCGCGCGTGGTGATCGGCGCGGACCTCGGGGCCACCCACGCCGTCGT
This sequence comes from Arthrobacter sp. CAN_A2, assembly GCF_015752045.1. Taxonomy (NCBI): domain Bacteria; kingdom Bacillati; phylum Actinomycetota; class Actinomycetes; order Micrococcales; family Micrococcaceae; genus Arthrobacter; species Arthrobacter sp. CAN_A2. The sequence continues at coordinate 110,615 of NZ_JADOUS010000005.1, read as the reverse complement.
CATCCTGACGGACCTGGCCGGCGAGGAGCTCGCGCGGGAGCGGCAGGACATCAGCATCGCGGACGGGCCCGACGCCGTCCTCGGCTGGCTGGTCTCGGCCATCGGCAGGCTCCTGCGGTCGGCGGCCCGCGGCGCCCGGGACCTGGCGGCCATCGGCATCGGGCTGCCCGGCCCGGTGGAGCACGACACGGGGCGCCCGATCAATCCGCCGATCATGCCGGGCTGGGACAGGTTCGACGTCCCGGGGCTGGTCCAGGCGAGCTTCGACGTCCCCGTGCTCGTCGACAACGACGTCAACATCATGGCGCTGGGTGAACAGAGCAGCAACTGGCCTGACGTGGGCGACCTGATGTTCATCAAGGTGGCCACCGGTATCGGCGCCGGCATCATCTCGGGCGGCGTGCTGCAGCGCGGGGCGCAAGGCACGGCCGGCGATCTGGGGCACGTCCGCGTGGCAGCCGGGGGAGAGGCCCCGTGCCGCTGCGGGAACACCGGCTGCCTCGAGGCCGTGGCCAGCGGTCCGGCGCTCGCGGCTGCGCTCGGCGGACCGGCACGGCCGGGCCTCACCGGCAGCCAGGACGTGATCGACCTGGTGCGTTCCGGTGATGCCACAGCCCTCCAGGCCATCCGGCAGGCGGGCCGGGACATCGGTGACGTGGTGGCGATGTGCGTCAACCTCGTCAACCCCTCGGTCGTCGTGATCGGCGGCTCGCTCGCCCAGGCCGGCGAGCACCTGCTCGCCGGGATCAGGGAGGTCGTCTACACGCGGTCGCTGCCGCTGGCCACGGAGCACCTGCGGATCGTCCCGTCGGTGTCCGGGCAGAGCGCGGGTGTGGCGGGCGCGGCGGTCCTGGCGATCTCCCACGTCCTGTCCCCGGAGGCGATCGACGCCGCGAGTGCATCGGCGGGTGAGTGACCGGCATCGATCGTTCCTTCGTGGCGGGGGCTTAGCCGCGCCGAGGGGCGTATTGATCCGGGACACGCTGCCGGAAGTGGCCTGACGCGGCTGAATGACCCCACGACCTCCCGGCGGGAGACGCCCTGCCGGAGCAGCCGGCCTGTCCCGGCGATCAACCCCGTGCGATGCAGGGCGACGGAAGGCTGTGGCCTGTCGCGACACACCGGCTGAGGCAGCCCGACTCCTCTCGAAGACCCCGGAGGGGGATGCGGTCGGCCGCCGCAACGCCGCCGATCCGGGCCGATGACCCCGGCGTCGACCCGGACGTGACGCGTGAGGAGGGCCACCCCTCGATAGACTTGGCGTATGACCGCCGAGACCACGCCGACCGCCGACCGCTCCCGCCTCCTGGAGCTCATCAAGGAACTCGCCGTGGTCCACGAGCGCGTCACGCTCTCGAGCGGGGTCGAGGCCGACTACTACATCGACCTCCGCCGCATCACGCTCCACCACGAAGCGTCCGTGCTCGTGGGCCGCGTCATGCTGCAACTGCTCGACGACGCCGGGATCGCGTTCGAGGCGGCGGGCGGCCTGACGATGGGCGCCGATCCGGTGGGCACCGCCGTGATGCACGCCGCCGCCCGGGCAGACCGCCCGATCGACGCCTTCGTGGTCCGCAAGACCCAGAAGACCCACGGCATGGCCCGCCAGGTGGAGGGGCCGGACGTGTCCGGCCGCCCCGTCGTCGTGCTCGAGGACACCTCGACCACGGGCGGATCGGCCCTCACCGCCGTCGAGGGCGTCCGCCGCGCGGGCGGGGATGTGCGCGCCGTCGCCGTGATCGTGGACCGCGACACCGGGTCCAAGGAGCGCATCGAGTCCGAGGCGGGAGTGCCCTACCTCTTCGCCTTCGGCAAGGACGAGCTGGGCCTCGCCTGACCGGGACCCCCGCGCAGGAGCATGATCCGGAGATCCGCGTGCAGGACGACGACGGCAGGGCGCTCCGGCGGGCGCGTGACTTCAGCGAGTCCTCCCGCCGCTCCTTCCTGATCGGGTCCGCCGCAGCCGCCGTGGTGGCGGCCGACCTCGTCACCACGCGCGTCATCCAGTCCCAGCGGGACCAGACGCGCATCCTCCCGCTCGACGACGAGGAGGCCCGCGCGCGATTCCCCAACGACCGCTGGGTCCTCTTCCCCGGCTACAAGACGAGCTGGGAGGAGGGGCTCTGGATCCTCAACTCGCTGCGCCCGGCGCTGTCCAGGCGGGCGCAGATGGCGGTGATGGGCTACTCCAACCGCGGCCTGGACATCAACAACGTCGTGGCCACCATGAACCGCTACGTGGACAACTTCCGGCTCGAGAAGCTCTACTTCTACGGCCACAGCTTCGGCGGCATGGTGGCGGTGGAGGTCGCGGCGCGCCTGCGTGACCGCGGCATCCCCGTGGAGCTCGTCTTCCTCGACTCCTCGCCCTCCAGCCGCTTCGACGTCCGCGACCAGCGCATGTTCGACGGCGTGGTGATGCTCTACGAGGCGGGGGTGCGGGTGCCGATCAGCCTGCGCGGCACGTACGAGCTCGGTGAGCGGATCGTCCACAAGAACGAGCGCACCTGGAGCCAGATCGTGGACCAGACGCTCGAGCAGCTCTCCCCGCTCGCGCCGAGCAGCGAACTCATCCAGACCGAGTCCTCGTACATCTACCACTTCGACGTCTCGCGGTTCAGGCTCTCCCTCGGCGACACGACAGTGGTCTTCGCGGGCAACCCCCAGGACGGCGTCGTCGACTACGCGACGGCCCGGTCCGGCTGGGCGCGCTCGCTGCCGGACAATGTGGTCTCGGTGGACCTCCGGACGGACGGCGCCCTGCCCGCGCACGCCAGTCCGCAGTGGAACCCGGTGATCTACCAGCGTGTCGTCTCGGCCGTGCAACGCGAGTACCTGCCGGTGCCGCGGGGCGGCGGCCTGAAACGCTTTTTCTGAACCGGGCTAGACCTGGTCGATCAACTCCGCCACCGAGCCGCAGATCTGCGCCGGCCGGAAGGGGTAGGCGTTGATGTCCTCGGGCCGGGTGATGCCGCTGAGCACCAGGACCGTGTGCAGGCCCGCCTCCATGCCGGCGATGATGTCGGTGTCCATGCGGTCGCCGATCATCGCCGTGGTCTCGGAGTGGGCGTCGATCCGGTTCATCGCGGAGCGGAACATCATCGGGTTGGGCTTGCCCACGATGTACGGATCGCGGCTCGTCGCCGCCGTGATCATGGCCGCGATGGCGCCCGTCGCGGGCAGCGGGCCCTCCTTCGAGGGGCCGGTGACATCGGGGTTGGTGGCGATGAACCGCGCGCCGTCGAGGATGAGGCGGACGGCCTTGGTGATCGCCTCGAACGAGTAGGTGCGGGTCTCGCCGAGCACCACGTAGTCGGGATTCGTGTCGGTGAGGACGAAGCCGGCCTCGTGCAGCGCCGTCGTCAGTCCTGCCTCGCCGATCACATAGGCCCGCCCTCCCGGCAACTGGTCCTGCAGGAACTGGGCCGTGGCCAGCGCCGACGTCCACAGGTTCTCCTCCGGGATCTCGAGCCCGGAGGCCTTCAGACGCGCCGCCAGGTCGCGCGGCGTGTAGATCGAGTTGTTCGTCAGGACGAGGAAGCGCTTCGAGGTGGCCACCCACCGCTCGATCAGCTCGGCCGCGCCCGGGATGGCCTGGTTCTCGTGCACCAGGACGCCGTCCATGTCCGTGAGCCAGCACTCGATGTGTTCGTTCTCGCGCATGGGGCTTCCTTCCAGAGTGTGCGGGGAGCTGCCGCTGCCAGTCTCCCACCTTTGGTGCCGTCTACGCTTGAACGGTGAATGAACCCCTGCCGGAGACTCCCGACCGCATCGACGCCCCCGCGCACGAGACCCCCGGCCCGGCCGTCGGGGTAGGGCCCTGGGAGGGTGACCTGCCCGACGGCGAGCACTGGGACCATGACCTGCTCACCTCCGGTGACACCCGCAACGTCGTCGACGCGTACCGGTACTGGACGCACGAGGCCATCGTCGCGGACCTCGACGAGCGCCGGCACGACTTCCACGTGGCCATCGAGAACTGGCAGCACGACCTCAACATCGGCTCCGTGGTGCGGACGGCGAACGCCTTCCTCGCCCGGGAGGTCCACATCATCGGACGACGCCGGTGGAACCGGCGCGGCGCGATGGTCACCGACCGCTACCAGCACGTCCGCCACCACCCGACCGTCGCGGACTTCACCGCCTGGGCGGCGTCCGAGGGGCTGGCCGTGATCGGGATCGACAACTTCCCGGACTCCGTGCCCCTGGAGACCTATGACCTCCCGGAGCGCTGCGTGCTGGTGTTCGGGCAGGAGGGCCCGGGCCTCACCCCGGAGGTCCACGAGGCGGCCGAGGCGACCCTCTCGATCGCGCAGTTCGGATCCACGCGGTCCATCAACGCGTCCGCGGCCGCCGCGATCGCCATGCACGGCTGGGTGCGCCGGCACGTGTTCGGCCAGCCCGTCTGAGCCCGCCGTCATCCCTGCCGGCGCCCCCTGCGCCCGGCAGGTCCGCTCGCTAGGATGAAGCGAAGCACTCACCACCACGAAGGAGTCCTCAGCATGCCTATTGCAACCCCTGATGTTTACGCCGAGATGATCGACCGCGCGAAGGCGGGTGGCTTCGCGTTCCCGGCCGTGAACGTGACCTCCTCGCAAACCCTCAACGCAGCGATGCGCGGCTTCGCCGAGGCGGGCTCCGACGGCATCGTGCAGGTCTCCACGGGCGGCGCGGCGTACTGGTCCGGCGCGAGCGTCAAGGACATGGTCGCCGGCTCGCTCGGCTTCGCCGCCTTCGCCAAGGAGGTCGCGAAGAACTACGACGTCAACATCGCCCTCCACACCGACCACTGCCCGAAGGACAAGCTCGACGACTTCGTGCTGCCCCTGCTCGCCGCGTCCGAGGAGGCCGTGAAGAACGGCCGCGACCCCATCTTCAACTCGCACATGTGGGACGGCTCGGCCGAGACCCTCGAGGAGAACCTCCGGATCGCCCGCGAGATCCTGCCCCGCGCCGCGGCCGCGAAGATCATCCTCGAGGTCGAGATCGGCACCGTCGGCGGTGAGGAGGACGGCGTCGAGAACGCCATCAACGACAAGCTCTACACCACGGTCGAGGACGCCCTCTCGACCATCGACGCCCTCGGCGCCGGCGAGCACGGCCGCTACATCACCGCCCTGACCTTCGGGAACGTGCACGGCGTGTACAAGCCCGGCGGCGTGAAGCTGCGCCCGGAGATCCTCAAGGAGATCCAGGACAAGGTGGGCCAGAAGCTCGGCAAGGACAAGCCGTTCGACCTCGTCTTCCACGGCGGCTCCGGCTCCTCGGACCAGGAGATCGCGGACGCCGTCTCCTACGGCGTCATCAAGATGAACATCGACACGGACACCCAGTACGCGTTCACGCGTCCGGTCGCGGACCACATGCTCCGCAACTACGACGGCGTCCTCAAGGTCGACGGCGAGGTCGGCAACAAGAAGACCTACGACCCCCGCGTCTGGGGTGCAGCCGCCGAGGCGGGCCTCGCCGCGCGCGTCGTCGAAGCCGCAGCCGCCCTCGGCTCCGCCGGCAAGAAGCTCTAGCGCCATGTCGGACGAGTTCCGCAAGAACCTGCTGGGCCCCGAGCCCACCCTCCTGCCCGAGGAGACCGACGTCGTCGGGCGCCTCGCCGCGGGCGACGAGGCCGTCGACCTCGCCGCCATGCACCCGACGTCGTCGCTCGTGTGGGCCGTCCTCGCGGACGAGGCGTACGCCGAGGGCCGGACCATCGAGTCCTACGCCTACGCGCGCACCGGGTACCACCGCGGCCTCGACGCGCTGCGGCGCAGCGGCTGGCGCGGCGCCGGGCCCATCCCGTACTCGCACGAGCCGAACCGGGGCTTCCTCCGGGCCCTCTTCGCCCTGGGCCGGGCCGCCGCCTCCATCGGCGAGATCGAGGAGGCCGAGCGGATCGCGGCGTTCCTCAGGGAATCCGACCCCGAGGCGAGCGCGCAGCTCGCCGGCTGACCTACCCGGACGGGATGACAGGAGAGACGGGTTCCGCTGCGGCGAGCCCGTCTTTTCCGTCGTCCCGGGCCAGTATGCGGCGCCGCCCTACTCGGACGCGGGTAACCATAAACGAGTAGTGCTGGTTCTTGTGCCGCTGTTACCAACGCGGCCAATGTTAAAGACTCCACGCACGGTGGTGAGGCGGATGGGAGTAGTGGTGAGCATGGCTACGAATGTGAGTACCAGTGAGCTGTACACGGTGGCGGAGGTCGCCGCCATGATGAGGGTGTCGAAGATGACCGTCTACCGCCTGGTGCAGGCCGGGACGATCCACAGCATCAGGTTCGGACGCTCCTACCGGGTGCCGCAGAGCGCGGTGCGGCAGTACATCGATTCGACGAACTCCGGGTCCGACTACTCCATCTGATCCGCCCGGCGGCCGCGCCGGCCACGGCGGTGGTACGGTCCTCCGTGGAGGCCCTGCCCAGGGCGCCCGACCACCGACCGGGACTGTCCGCGTGGGTGGACGCCGACGGCGACAAGAGCTTCGAGGGCGCCGGATCCGACGGCGGCGCTCCGGGCGGACAGGACAGCATGAGCGGCCTGGCCCGGTTCTTCCCTCCCGCGCCCGCCCCCGGGGTCAACCGGGGACGCCGGTCTCTTCGGCCCGGGCTCGACGGCGTGGTGCATCGCGCGCGAGCGGCTGGTCATGGCGGGCGGGCCGGCGGCACTCCTGCTGCAGGTGGCGCACCCGCTGGTCGGCGAGGGCGTACGGGCCCACAGCGGCTTCGCCACCGATCCCCTGCAGCGACTGCGCGGAACCCTCGACGCCGTCCTCACGGTCACCGGGACGCTGGCCCATCCCGGCGGCCCGTCGACGCCCGCCGGGACCCCCTACAGCGCCACCGATCCCGGGCTCGCGCTCTGGGTGTTCGCGACGCTGGTGTGGACGGCGCTGCAGGTAACGGACCGTTTCCTGCGCCCGACGACGGCGGAGGAGCGCGACGCCTACTACCGGGACATGACCCGGCTGGCCCACCTCTTCGGCGTGACGGATGCCGTGCTGCCCGAGGACTACCGCGGCCTGGAACGCTACGTCGTCGAGCAACTCCGGGGAACGCTCGACGCCGGTCCCACCGCACGCCTGATCGCCCGGCAGATCCTCGCGCCGGAACCACCGATCATTCCGGTGCTGCTCCGGCCGCTGCCCTCCATCCTGGCGGCGGGCATCCTGCCGGCGCGCCTGCGGGAGGGCTACGGCCTTCCGTGGCGGCGTCGTGAGCGTCTGGTGTTCGCCGTCCTCCGGCGGGCCACCCGGCTCGTGGTGCCCCTGCTCCCCGGCAGCGTGCGCTACTGGCCGCACTACCGGGTGGCGCGGGACCGAATCCGCCCGGGCCGCTGAGCCGGTGTCCGCGACCCGGGTGCGTCGTCGTGCACGCGTCTCGCGGAAGCCGTCGCCGGACAGCGGCGTGGCGGGCCTCGACACGCGGTTCAGGGGTCCGGGACGCGTGCGCAACGGCACGAACCCCGTCACTCCCCGGGGCGGCGGATGGTCGTCGTCACCGTCACCAGCTGCGGGCGGGGCGGCGCCGAGCTGAAGCCGAACCGGACGGGCGGGCTCACCGGGGCCAGGGTGCCGAGGTCCGAACCGCGCCACGTCGCCGTCACGCCGTGGACGGCACGGGCCGACGTGACGCCGTAGTACTCGGTGCGGCCCTGCCCCGCGGAACCGGCCGTCGCCACGCCCTTCACCAGCAGCGAGGCCACGGGATTGATCAGGGCGAGCCACCGGGGATGCGTGGCGAGGCGACGCGGGACCAGGCCGAGGAGCCGCCCGAGCAGCGTGACGCCGCCGAGCCCGGCGAGGACCTGCAGGTCGCCGGCGTCGACGACGAGCCGGCCGCCCGCGAGGGCCGAGGTGATGGGGGTGAGCACCACGTCGTCGAACGTGTACGTGGCGCCGACGTAGTCCGCGATCTCCGCGGTGGGTGCGACCAGCGTCCGCCGCCCCTGCGCGTCCTCCATCATGACGTCGGTGAAGGAGCCGAAGGGCGAGGTGTCCCACCGGCCGATCACCAGGCGCGTACCCGAGGCGGTGCCGATGCCGGCGATGTGTCCTTCGAAGCGGTCCATGCCCCCATTGTGCCGCGGGCGTCCGGTTCGTCCCGCCTGCGACGGGAGGACCGGCCGCAACGGAACCGCAACCGTCACGGACGAAGCTTTTGCGGCGCTCCCCGGGCCCCTCGGCTAAACTCGGACGGTAAGAGCCCCAGTGGCCGCACCCTGCGTGCGACCGGTTGGGGCGTTCTGATGCACGGCGTACTTTCCGCGGTTGCGCGAAAGGGACCCGTACCGAATGGGGGAGGATCCCATGCCAGCAATCGTCATTGTCGGAGCCCAGTGGGGCGACGAGGGTAAGGGCAAGGCCACTGACCTGCTGGGCGGCCGGGTCGACTACGTCGTGAAGCCGAACGGCGGCAACAACGCCGGGCACACCGTGGTCGTCAACGGCGAGAAGTACGAGCTGAAGCTCCTCCCCGCCGGCATCCTCAGCCCCAACGCCGTGCCGATCATCGGCAACGGCTGCGTCATCAACCTCGAGGCGCTGTTCGAGGAGATCGACGGGCTCGAGGCCCGCGGCGCGGACACCTCGAAGCTGCGCGTCTCCGCCAACGCCCACCTCGTGGCCCCCTACCACCAGGTCCTCGACAAGGTCACCGAGCGCTTCCTCGGCAAGCGCGCGATCGGCACCACCGGCCGCGGCATCGGCCCGGCCTACATGGACAAGGTGGCCCGCCTCGGCATCCGCGTCCAGGACGTCTTCGACGAGTCGATCCTGCGCCAGAAGGTCGAGGGCTCCCTCCAGCAGAAGAACGAACTGCTGGTCAAGGTCTACAACCGCCGCGACGTCGAGGTCGAGGAGGTCGTCTCCTACTTCCTCTCCTTCGCCGAACGGCTGCGGCCCCTCGTCATCGACTCCACGTTCGTGCTCAACGAGGCACTCGACGCCGGCAAGGTGGTCCTCATGGAGGGCGGCCAGGCGACCTTCCTCGACGTCGACCACGGCACCTACCCGTTCGTGACGTCGTCGAACCCCACCGCCGGCGGTGCGTCCGTCGGCTCAGGCATCGGCCCCACGCGCATCTCGCGCTCGATCGGCATCATCAAGGCGTACACCACCCGCGTGGGCGCCGGTCCCTTCCCCACGGAGCTCTTCGACGAGATGGGCCTGTACCTCCAGAAGACCGGCGGCGAGTTCGGCGTCAACACCGGCCGCCCGCGCCGATGCGGCTGGTACGACGCCGTGCTGGCGCGCCACGCGTCGCGCGTCAACGGCTTCACGGACTACTTCGTGACGAAGCTCGACGTCCTCACGGGGATCGAGAGCATCCCGGTGTGCGTCGCCTACGACGTCGACGGCGTGCGGCACGACGAGATGCCCATGACACAGACCGAGTTCCACCACGCCAGGCCCATCTTCGAGTACTTCGACGGCTGGACCGAGGACATCACGGGTGCCCGGACCGTCGAGGACCTGCCCGACAACGCGCAGACCTACGTGCGGGCGCTCGAGAAGCTCTCGGGGACCCGGTTCTCGGCCATCGGCGTGGGCCCGGACCGCGACCAGACCATCGTGGTCAACGACCTGATCAACTAGCCGGCCCACCACGCGACAGCGGCCCCCTTCGTCCTGCGAAGGGGGCCGCTGTCGTCCGGGTCGGTGCCGGTCCGGGACTACAGGTTGACGGTGATGTCCGCGCCGTCGCGCAGCTGCGCGATCAGGGCCTGGGCCGCCTCGGACGTCTTGCCGCCCGTGAGCTGCTCCTCGATCTGGTCCCGCACCTCGTCGAGCGGAGGCAGCGGCGTCGCGGTGGCCCCGCTGGCCTCCTGCTGGGCCTTCGCGGCGTCGTAGGCCTCCTGGATCTCCTGATCACTCGGCGTCGTGTCGCCGGCCTCTTCCGCGAGCAGCGCATCGAGCTTCACCTGGTCGGCGAGCTGGGAGTCGAACTCGGCGTCGTCGAGCCCCTGCTCGGAGAAGGCGGCGCGCAGCTCCTCCTCGGAGCCCAGCTGGCTGGTCTCCAGCAGGTTCGCGATCGCCGCGGCCCGGGCCTCGGGCGTGGCCTCGATGCCGCGCTTGTCCGCCTCCTGGCGCAGCAGTTCGGTGCTCACGAGATTGTCCGCGACGGTGGTCTTCAGCAGGCCCTGGTCCACCTCCTGGCCGCCGGCCTGCGCCTGGGCGACCGCCTGCGGGAACTGGCCCTCGTACGCCGTGGTGAACTCGTCCCGCTTGATCTCGGTCCCGTTGACGACGGCGACGACGTCGGGCACGCCCTCGAGGTCCGGCTCGGGCTGGGCGGCGGCGTCTCCGGCGGCGGCGGACTCGTCCGCAGCGGGGGCCGTGCTCGACGCCGCCGCGCCCTCGGGTTCGTCGCCCGCGGCGCCGCACCCGCCGAGGACCGCGATGGAGCCGACGAACGCGGCGGCGAGGAGCCGCCGGCCCAGGATTGTTCCCTTGATGGTCATTCTGAGCCTGTCCTTGCGTTGCGTGCGATGGTCAGCCTGCGACTATAGCGGTGCCACCTGAACGTGCGCTGGACGAGCCGCTACCAGCCCCAGGTCCCCGCGCCGCCCTTGAACGGGCCGACGATCGCCGAGGTAATCCACCCGCCGTAGAAGTCGCCCTCCTGGGCCTGCACCCGCTCGCCGTCCACGGTGCACCCGTCCATCCGCGAGGGGTAGAGCGCTGCGCGGGTGGCCAGCTCCTCGTACCCCCGCACCGGGGCGGGGTACGTCCAGGCACCGCGCGGGCTGCGGGCGGCCCCGGCGACGACGTCGAAATAGCTCGCGGCACCCTTGAACTCGCAGTGCGTGGTGCCCTCGACCGGCACCAGGACCCCGGGCGCGAACTCGTCGATCGGGAGGTAGTAGACCGGCGGATGGCTCGTCTCGAGGACCCGGACGGCGTTGTCCGTGCTGATGATCAGCTGCCCGCCGAAGCGCACCTCGATCCTCGCCGTCATCCGCTCCACCCGCGGCGGCCTCGGGTAGTCCCAGACGGATTCCTGGCCGGGGCCGGGCTCCACGCGCTGTCTCTTCAACGGGTTCCTCATGGGATGAAGGCTACTCCGGCGTGCTGGACGGGAGTCTGTACGCTGGACGGAAGGTGTCATACACACGTGAGGGCGGGAACATGTTGGTCAGCGTTGGTCAGTTCAGGCCCGGTGGGGACGCCGCGGCGAATCTCGCCGTGATGCGGGACCTCGCGGCGGAGGCCGCCGCCGAGGGCTCGGAACTCATCGTCTTCCCCGAGGAGTCGATGTTCACGGTCGGCCGGGTCGAGGGCTCCCTCCAGCAGGCCGTGGAGGCCACCTGGACCTCCTTCGTCCAGCAGCTGTCCTTCATCGCGGCCGCGCACTCCATCGCCGTCGTCGCCGGGGGTTACGAACCCAGCGGCGAGGAGCGGCCGTTCAACACGCTCGTCCTCGTCGACGGGACCGGCCGGATCGTGGACACGTACCGGAAGCTGCACCTGTACGACGCCTTCAGCTACCAGGAGTCCACGCGCATCAAGCCCGGCGACGGCGGGGTCAAGGTGGCCCGGATCGGCGGTCTCGGGGTGGGGCTCATGACCTGCTACGACATCCGGTTCCCCGAGCAGGCCCGGGCGCTCGCCGACGCCGGGGCGGACCTCATCTGCGTGCCGGCTGCATGGTTCAAGGGCGAGCACAAGATCGAGCACTGGGAGACCCTGCTCAAGGCACGGGCCATCGAGAACACGGTGTGGGTCGCGGCGGCCGGGACCTCCAGCAGCCACACGATCGGCCACTCCGCCGTCATCGACCCCATGGGGGTCCCGCAGGCACACCTCGAGGATGAGGAGCGCGGCGTCGTCACCACCGAGGTGACCCGACGCCGGGTCGACGAGGTCCGCGAGTTCCTGCCCGTCCTGCGGAACAGGCGCTTCGCGCGGAACGAGACCATTGTCGACGCCCACTGACGCGGAGTCCTCCCGCCCGACGGCCTCCTCCTCCGCGGAGGGGCCGCGGCCCCCGGACCAGGGTTGTCGGGTTCGACGTGTTCAACAAGCGGCGCGCCTCGAACGCCCTGAAGTAGGGCCCTGGAAAGAAATCTGAGAAGAGACGGGACGGGCGTAACTTTTTCCGACCCCCGGTCGATTACCAGAGTGAAAGTGCCGCACCGAGGCTTATCCCCCAACGGGCCCCGGTGCGGCCTTTTTTGCACGTACACGCATGGCCCTCCGCCCTGGTCGGGAGGCGACGGTTACGATGGTGACGCCGTCCCGCTCGAACAAGGAACAGATGAAACGTGGTCCCGACGCTGCCTGATGATGCGCTGACCCGCGCGCAAGCAGGCGAACCGGCGGCCCTGTCCCTCATCTATCAGTCGCTGAGCCCCGCGGTCCTGGGCTATCTCGTGGGGCGCGGATCCGAGGACCCGGAAGCCCTCACCCAGGAAGTCTTCCTCGCGGTCTTCTCCAGACTGGGGTCGGTCACCGGAGGGCTGCCGGGGTTGCGCACGTTCGCCTTCTCCGTTGCCCATGCGCGCTACGTGGACGAGGTGCGGAAGAGGACGCGGACGCCCGTCCTGGTGGGCTACGAGATCGACGGCGATACCCGGACCACCGCATCCGCGGAGGCGGTGGCGCTCGGCAATCTCGACGCCGGAGGGGCCGGCGGGTTGCTCGAGCAGCTCAGCACCGAGCAGCGCGACGTCATCCTCCTGCGCATCGTGGCGGAGCTGCCGATCGACCAGGTCGCGGAGATCCTCGGGAGGTCCGCGGGATCGGTGAAGCAGCTGCAACGGCGGGGATTGCTCAAGCTGAAGGAACTCGTTCAACCCAATGAATCGGAAGCGCTATGACTGGACGTGAGACGCCGTCGCCGGACGCCGTGCTGCATCTCCTCGACGAGGCCGGCATCCCCCCGGACGCCGCCCTGGTGCGCGCCGTGGAAACCATCGGCAGCCTCAAGGCCGGCCCCGCACCCGAGCCGACCGCCGAGCTCGCCCAGCTGATGGCCGCCGGAGGCAAGACACCCGCGGGCCGCCGCAACAAGCGACGCATCACGTTCATCGGCGGAGCCCTGGCCGTGTCGATGGGCGTCGGCATGTCCGGCGTGGCAGCCGGCACCGCCTTCACCGACAGTCTCGGCGAGGCCGTCGAGTCGATCACACGCTTCAGTATCCGGGACAGCGCGGACCGGGCGCACCCCCTTCCCGGTGCACGGGCGGAGCGGGACGAGAGCGTCGTCGCCCCGTTCGTCGACGGCACGGCCCGCTCGCTCGAGGATGCTGTTCCGGCACCGACGGCTGAGGGGGACTCGGGCCCGGCAGCCCACGCCGGTCCGTCCAGTGCGGACACCGGGTCCGTGGCGCACGCCGCGCCGCGCGGACCCGTCGATGCCGCGCAGCTCGTCCCCGTGGACACCGCGCCGGCCGCTGCCGCGGGTGCGCGGGCTGTTGCTGGTCCACCCACGGCAGTCCCTCCTGCCCGTCAGGCACCGCCCGCGGCGTCTCTTCCTGCCGCTCGCCCTGCCGCCGTGCCGCCGGCGGTTTCACCCGTCGCCCCGGCCGGATCCTCGACGGCGCCCGGACAGGAGCGTCGCGCCACGCCGGCGTCGGGAGGCCCCGTGCGTGGTACCCCTGCGCCCGGAACCCCCGTGTCCGGAACCGCAGCACCGGGCAGCCCGGCTCCCGAGGGTCCGGTCTCCAGGAACGGTAAGGCGGGCGGCTCCCAGGTCTCCGGAGACGGTAAGGCGGGAGATCCGGCCGCAGGAAACGGGAACGGTAAGGCGGGCAGCTCGGCCGCAGGAAACGGGAACGGTAAGGCGGGCAGCTCGGCCGCAGGACACGGGAACGCTAAGGCGGGCAGCTCGGCCACAGGACACGGGAACGGTAAGGCGGGCGGCTCGGGTCCCAAGGTCCGGCAGATGAAGCAGGACCGGCAGCAGGCTGCGCCCGGTCCTGAGGCTGACCCACGGGGGAAGGGCGGCTCGTCCGCCGGCGCGCGGGCGACCCCCGCGCCGGAGGGCAGGGTGTGGCTGCTCGCGCAGGCGGACCGTCCTGAGCAGGTCCCGGCCACACCCGTCCACGAGGATCCGGACCAGCTTCTGCTCGGGGAACCCGGTGGAGGCGAGGCGACATCCGTGCCCGACCTGGCCCCCGCGTCCACGCCCGGACCCCCAGCGGAGCCCGTCGAGGAACGGCCGGCGTCCACGCCCGGTTCCGGGCAAACGGAAGAGGAGCAGTCGGCCTCCGGCGGGCCCGCTCCCGAGCAACCCGTCCCAGGGAAGCCGGCGCCTGCGTCCGCCGCGGTGCAGCCAGCGCCGGATGCGCCCGCTCAAGAGCGACCCGTCCCAGGGAAGCCGGCGCCTGCGTCCGCCTCGGAGCAGCCAGCGCCGGATGCGTCCGCTCCCGAGTAGCCAGTCGCGGACCAGCCAGTCGCTGACCAGCCCGCAGGGGTGAGCGCGGGAGGGTTCGATCTCCGCTAGGAGGTGATCTGCCGCTTGGAGGAGATCACACCGGTGTTGAAACCGGCGAGATTGAGCCCGCCGTGGAAGCGTGCGTGCTCGATCTTGATGCACCGGTCCATCACCACGTCCAGGCCCGCGGCTTCGGCCTCGCGCGCGACGTCCTCGTGCCACGATCCCAGCTGCAGCCAGAGCGTCTTCGCGCCGACGTCGAGCGTCTCCTGCAGCACCGAGGGCAGGTCGTCGTGCTTGCGGAACACGTCGACGACGTCGGGCACCTCGGGCAGGTCCTTCAGCGACGCGTAGGCCGGCTGGCCGAGGATCTCCTTCGCCACCGGGTTCACGAAGTACAGGCGGTAGGGGGAGGAGGACTGCAGGTAGGTCGCGACGAAGTAGGACGCCCGCGAGGGCTTGTCCGATGCGCCGACGATCGCGATCGACCGCGCGTTCCGCAGCAGGTTCAGCCGTTCAGGCGCCGTCGGCCCCTCCCAGGTCCGTTCGGGTGTCGCGTTGCCGGTGCTGCCGCTCATGCTCCCACTCCCACTGCCCGCGTTGCCGATGCATCGTCGTCGTCCACTCCGGCCGCTTCCTGCGGCAGGTCCTCGAATGCGGCATCGGAGGCGTTGGCCGCGATGTCCAGGGCCTGGTCCAGGTCCCAGAGGATGTCCTCGAGGTCCTCCAGGCCCACGGAGATACGGACGAGGTCCTCGGGCACGCCCGCCGCGACGAGCTGCTCGGCCGAGAGCTGCTGGTGCGTCGTCGAGCCCGGGTGGATCACGAGGGTGCGGGAGTCGCCCACGTTCGCGAGGTGCGAGGCGAGCTGCAGCGACTCGATGAACTTCTGGCCCGCCTTGCGGCCGCCCTTGATGCCGAAGCTGAACACGGAGCCGGGGCCCTGCGGCAGGTAGGTCTTCGCACGCTCATGGTGGGCGTGGGTGGGGAGCCCGGCGTAATTGACGTACTCCACCCGCGGGTCGGCCTGCAGCCATTCGGCGACGGCCTGGGCGTTCTCCAGGTGCTCGTCCAGCCGCTGCGCGAGGGTCTCCACCCCCTGCAGGAGCTGGAAGGCCGACATCGGCGAGAGTGAGGGCCCGATGTCGCGGAGCTGTTCGGTCCGCAGCTTCGTCAGGAATCCGTACTCCCCGAAGTTCGCCCACCACTGGATGTTGCCGTAGGAGGGCACGGCTTCGGTCATCATGGGGAACTTGCCGTTGCCCCAGTCGAAGCGGCCGCTCTCCACGATCACGCCGCCGAGCGTGGTGCCGTGCCCGCCGATGAATTTGGTGGCCGAGTGGATGACGATGTCCGCGCCGTGCTCGATGGGGCGCACCAGGTAGGGGGTGCTGAGCGTGGAGTCGACGATGAACGGGACGCCGGCGTCGTGGGCGACCTTCGCGAGGCCTGCCAGGTCGGCGATCTCGCCGGAGGGATTCGCGATCACCTCGGCGTAGACCGCCTTGGTGTTGTCCTGGATGGCGGCCGCGTAGTCCGAGGGGTCCGTCCCGGGGACGAAGGTGGTCTCGATGCCGAACCGGCGCAGCGTGACGTCGAGCTGTGTGACCGTGCCGCCGTACAGCTGGGAGGCGGCGACGATGTGGTCCCCGGCCTGGCAGAGCGCCGCGAAGGTGAGGAACTCCGCGCTCATGCCCGACGCCGTCGCCACCGCCCCGATCCCGCCCTCCAGGGAGGCGATGCGCTCCTCGAACGCGGCCACCGTCGGGTTGCCGATCCTCGAGTAGATGTTGCCGTACTTCTGCAGGGCGAAGAGGTTGGCGGCGTCATTGGTGTCCTTGAACACGAACGACGTCGTCTGGTAGATGGGGACGGCCCGGGCCCCGTGGGTGGCGTCGGGAGTGCCGCCGGCGTGGAGTGCGCGCGTGCGGAAACCGAAGGAACGATCTGCCATCAGACACCTGCCTTGCTGGATTCGGGTACTGCGACGGTGGATCGAGGGTCGGGCTGGGTGCCGGAGGCGGCTGGGGGGATGCTCATGATTTCCTCCATCGGTCTGGCGGTAGCACCCTCTTGTCGCCGCGGGAACGCGGAGGCCAGGGTTGCTGCGGCGTCAATGAGCCAGATCTCTCGGCCGCTCGGGATGGTCGGGTCGAGTCTGACACCGAGCCGCTGCAGAACCAAACCATGTGTCCCCGTGTGAGGTCGGCCTTGCGGACGGCGTCGCGCGCGGCGGCGCGGGCACCCGTGCGACGCCTAGGCTGGAGGGGTGGAGGACTGGAGAATGGCGAGCCGTGCACAGGAGCGAAGACTGTGGCAGACGCTCTGGTACGTCGGCGCCGTGCTGACGCTCGTCCTCGCGACCAGCATCATGGTCGCGGCGGGCGCCCCGGGAGCGGCGGTCACGGACTGGTTCTATGTCCAGCAGTCGGTGCTGCTCGCGCTCAGCGCAGTGGGGACGTTCCTCGCCGTCCGTCGCTGGCGGGCACTGCGGGGTTGAGGGGGCACCCTACCTCCCGTTATTCAAATGTGACAAACCGGCAGGGTGCTGGGTAGGGTCGGCACGTGCCTCCGCCACCGTGAGGCGCTCCTGGACGGATTGCCGAGCCCTGCCGCCGACCAAGACTCGCTCGAAACACGAAGGCAGGGACGGGGGAACCACAGTTTTTTTGGGATGCGCCGGGCCACCTGCCGGCCGTCCCTGGGGTTAAGTCGCATCGCATCACCTCTCGGTGATGCCCGACCGGGTGACTCCCATCCGAACCCGACAGCTCACCCCGCAGGCATGGGAGAGGTATAGAACCATGTCACGAAACATCACTTCAGCGCGCCACCGTGCCGACATCGACGGCAATCTCGCGCTGCAGGGCCTGTCCCGCGCCGCCAAGGCTCACGCCACCGCCGTCGGCCGCCCCGTCGCTATCGTCGCCGTCACCTCGGGCCTCGCGCTCGGTACCGTGGGTGCCGCCCACGCCGGTGAGTACACCGAGCAGGGCACGACGACGGCCCCCGCGGTCGTCGCAGCTCCCGCAGCACCGGCGGCACCCGCTGCCGTCGCAGCTCCTGCCGCAGGCGCCACCGCGACGACGCACACCGTCGTCGCAGGCGACACGCTGGGCGCCGTCTCGGCACGCTACGGCGCCGACCTGACCGCGGTCCTCACGGCCAACGGACTGTCCGTCGCATCGATCATCTTCCCGGGCGACACCATCACCATCCCGACGGGCGGCGCCGCTGTGGCCCCCGCCGTCACGGTGTCGGTGCCCGTGGCCGCACCCGCGGCCTTCGTGGCTCCTGCAGCTGCTCCCGCGGCGCCGGTCCAGCAGGCCGCGGTTGTCACCCCCGCTCCGGCCGTGTCCGCGGCTCCCGAGTCGGGCGTGTACCTGGCCTCCGCCGAGATCACCCCCGTCGTAGCCTCCAGCGGCGTCGCGGGCACCCTCCTGGCCTCCGCCCAGTCCCAGCTCGCCGCCGGTGCCATCCAGGACTGCACCATCCTGGTGGAGCAGGCACTGCGCTCCGCCGGAATCGCCGCCGGCGATCTCGGCCCCTCGCAGTTCTTCCAGTTCGGCCCCACCGTGGGAAGCCCCGCCCCGGGCGACCTCGTCATCACCGCCGGCCACGTCGCGATCTACGCCGGTGGCGGCCAGGTCATCAGCAGCGGCATGAACGGGGCGAACCTCACCATGCAGCACTCCCTCTCGGACCTCCCGGGAGCATCCTTCGTCCGGGTAGCAGGCTGACACCGGAACGAACCACACGCGGGAAGCGGCAGGTGCTTGGACGGGGCCCTGCCGCTTCCTTCTTTTAACTCCTCTTCCCCGGAGAAGCGTCAGCGACGGGATAGCACGTCCTGGATCCCGGGGATGCACCCCTCGTTCTGCAGGGACGTGGTGTCCCCGAGCGGCGAGCCCGCGTAGAGCTGTGTCAGCAGGCGGCGCATGATCTTGCCGGAGCGCGTCTTGGGCACATCGGGCACCACGACGACGGCGGACGGCCGCGCGATCGGCCCGATCGCGGCGGCGACGTGGGCGCGGAGCGTCGAGGTGACATCCGTGTCCGGATCCGTGCCCGCGGCCAGCACCACGAAGGCCGCGATGGCATGGCCGGTCAGGGGATCGGGCACGGGGCAGGCACCGGCCTCGGTGACGAGGGGGTGGGCCACGAGCGCCGATTCGATCTCGATCGTGGACAGGCGGTGGCCCGAGACGTTGATGACGTCGTCCACGCGGCCCAGGATCCAGGTGTCGCCGTCGTCGTCGTGCCGCGCGCCATCACCGGCCAGGAACCAGCCCTGCGCGGCGAACGCCCGCCAGTAGGAGTCGAGGTAGCGCTGCGGGTCGCCCCAGACGGTGCGTGCCATGGCCGGGCCGTGCCGGTCCAGGACGATCAGGCCCTGCACGCCCGGGGGGACGGGACGGCCCTCCTCGTCGACGATGCGCGTGCTGACGCCGGGCAGCGCGCGGGCGGCGCACCCCGGCTTGAAGTCGGCATCAGTGGGGCTGGGGGAGAGCACGGTGGCGCCGGTCTCGGACTGCCACCAGGTGTCGACGACGGGCACCTCGTCGCGGCCGAGGTTCCGGCGGAACCAGCGCCATGCCTCGGGGTTGATCGCCTCGCCGACCGTCCCGAGCACGCGGATGCTCGAGAGGTCGTAGGAGCCCGGGACGCCGTCCGGGAACCAGCCCATGAGGGAGCGGACCAGGGTCGGCGCCGTGTAGTAGCTCGTGACGCCGTAGCGTTCGATGACCTCGAGGTGGCGTGCCGCATGCGGCGTGTTCGGGGTGCCCTCGTAGAGCACCTGCGTGGCGCCGTTGGAGAGCGGCCCGTACAGCTCGTAGGTGTGTGCGGTCACCCAGGCGAGGTCGGCCGTGCACCAGTGGACGTCCTGGTCGCGCAGCGCCGGGTCGGGGCTGCTGAAGAGGTGCTCGAAGCTCCAGGACGCCTGCGTGAGGTACCCGCCCGAGGTGTGGACCAGTCCCTTGGGCTTCCCGGTGGTCCCCGACGTGTACATGATGAACAGCGGCGTCTCGGCGTCGAACGCCTCCGGCTCATGGCACGGTGACGCGGTGTCGACAACGTCGTGCCACCACACGTCACGGCCCTCGGTCCAGCCGATGTCCGACCCCGTGCGGCGCACCACGAGGACGTGCTCGATGTTGTTCGTCCCCGCCACCGCGGCGTCGGCGTTGTCCTTCACGGGCACGGCGGAGCCGCGCCGGAACTGGCCGTCGGTGGTGACCAGCAGCTTGGCGCCCGTGTCCTCGACGCGGAAGCGGAGCGCTTCCGCCGAGAAGCCGCCGAAGACCAGTGAGTGCACGGCGCCGATCCGTGCGCAGGCGAGCGTGATGACCACCGTCTCGACGAGGACCGGCAGGTAGACGACCACGCGGTCGCCCGTCCCGATGCCGAGCGCGAGCAGAGCGTTCGCGGCCCGCGACACCTCGTCCTGCAGATCCGTGTAGGTGACGGTGCGACGGTCCCCGGGTTCACCCTCGAAGTGGAGCGCCACGCGATCGCCGCGACCGGCCCGGACGTGCCGGTCCACGCAGTTCGCGGCGACGTTCAGGGTGCCCCCGGCGAACCACTCGATGGTGGGGACGCTGAGCGTCCCGTCCGCCTGCGGCGTCGCCCGCTCGAAGGTGTGCACGGTGTGCCAGGGTGTCGCCCACTCAAGCCGGGCGGCCTGCTCCGCCCAGAACGCGAGGCGCTCGGCCTCCTCCCGGGGCGCGGTCGTCCCGTCCGTCGTCGTGCCTGGATCTGTGTCTGTGTCTGCTCCCACCGTGTCTGCTCCCACCGTGCCTACGCCCACCGTCGCACCGCCCAGCGTTCGGCGATGCCGAGGAGTGCGTCCGTCGTCTTGCCGATCACGGCCAGCAGGATGATCGCGAGGATGATGCGGTCCACGCGGCCCGTCTGCTGGGAGTCCGTCAGCAGGAAGCCCAGCCCCATCGACGAGGCGATGAGTTCGGCGGCCACGAGGAACAGCCAGGACTGCGCGAGGGCCAGGCGGAGGCCCGAGAACAGGGCGGGCACGACGGCGGGCAGCTGCACCGTGGTCAGCAGGCGGATGCCGTTGAGCCCGAAGGCGCGGGCGGCCTCGACCAGGTTGCGGTCCACGTGCCGCAGGCCGAGGTAGAGCGTGGTGAAGACGGGGAAGAAGGCGCCGATGCTGATCAGGGTGACCTTCGAGTCCTCGTTGATGCCGATCCACAGGACCAGCAGCGGGACCCAGGCCAGCGAGGGCACGGCACGCAGCGCGCCCACGGTCGGGGTCAGCAGGACGTCCGCGATGCGGGACAGGCCCAGCAGGGCACCGGCGAGCACGCCGAGCAGGGAACCGATGACGAAGCCGAGGACCACCCGCTGGGTGGAGATCAGGATGTGCGTGGCGAGCTGTCCGCGTTCGATCAGGTCGACGGCGGCCGCGAGGACTGACGCCGGGGAGGGGAGCTGCGACGCGCGGAAGAAGCCGGACGCCGTGCTGAGGTGCCAGGCGAGCAGGATCAGGGCGGGGACGATGAGCCCGAGCAGGATGGCGCCGGTGCGCCGGACCGCCCTGCCGCGCCCCGCGTCGTTCTGCGTCCCGGGACCGGTCACCGACGCGCCGATCGCCTTCAGGCCCTGCGCGCTCACCGGCGTCGCGTGGTCGGCGCTCATGAATCGGAGCCGATGGACGCCGGATCGGCGTTCTCGACGAGCGAGGCGTCGAACAGGGAGTCCAGGGCTTCGTCGATCTGCTCCTGGGTCTGCACGTCGCCGGTCTCGACGAACACGGGGCCGATCTTCTCGAGGACGCTGCGCTGGGCGTCGCCCGGGGCGGGATCGACGTCGAGGTTCGTGCGGTCGATGATGACCGACTCGGCGACCGTCGGGTCGATCGCCGCGACCTCCGCGAGGATGGCGGCGGTCTCCTCGGGATTCTCCTTCGCCCATTCCCGGGCCTTCTCGTAGGCGTCCACGACGGTCTGGGCGACGTCCGGCTTCTCCGCGAGGAAGTCCTCCGTGGCGTTGAGGAAGCCGTAGGAGTTGAAGTCGATGTCCCGGAAGAAGAGCTGCGCGCCGTCCTGCTCGGCGGCGGCCATGATCGGGTCGAGGCCGGACCAGGCGTCGACGGCGCCGCTGGCCAGTGCCGCACGGCCGTCGGCGTGCTGCAGGTTCTCGATGGTGACCTCGGACTGGTCCACGCCCGCGGCCTCGAGCGCCTGCAGGAGGAAGAAGTACGGGTCGGTCCCTCGGGTAGCCGCGACGGACTTGCCGCGCAAGTCCTCGACGCTCGTGATGCCCGAGTCGGGCAGGGTCACGAGGGCTGCCCACTCGGGCTGGGAGTAGATGTCGATCGCCTTGATCGGGGAGCCGTTGGAGCGGGCGAGCAGCGCGGCCGACCCGGCGGTGGACCCGACGTCGATCGCCCCGGCGCGCAGGGCCTCGTTGGCCTTGTTCGATCCGGCGGACTGCACCCAGTTGACGGTGATGTCCTGGTCGGCCAGTTCGTCCTCGAGCCAGCCCTGCTCCTTGATGATGAGGCTCAGCGGGTTGTAGGTGGCGAAGTCGATGTTGAGCGCGCCGCCCTGCGTCCCGCCGCCGTCGGCGGCCTGCGTGTCGGAGGCGTTCTCGCCTGCGAGGCACCCGCTGAGGCTGAGGGAGAGGGCGGTGGCGAGGGCGAGGGTCGGCAGGAGGGCGCGGCGGTTCATGGTGGTCCTTTGGTGGAGGGTGCGGGAGAAGAGGCAGGGCGGCAGCGCGGTACGACGACGCTGCGGGAGGGGTGGGGCGGTGGGCCTGGTGGGCCTAGTGGCCGGTGACGCCGAGCATCGACAGCAGCGTGCTGCGGAGGGCGCCGAGGTCCGCCGAATTGCGGTCGCGCGGGCGGTCGCCGGGGACGGTGACGAGTTCGGCGACGGTGGAACCCTCGGGCCCGTCACCCTCCGCGCGGCCGAGCACGAGGATGCGGTCGGCGAGCTGAAGAGCCTCGTCGACGTCGTGCGTGACCAGCAGCACCGTGGTGGGCTGCGCGCGGTGGATGTCCAGGAGCAGGTCCTGCATCCTGATGCGGGTGAGCGCGTCGAGTGCGCCGAACGGTTCGTCGAGGAGCAGGACACCGGGGTTGCGGGCCAGCGCACGTGCGAGCGAGGTCCGTTGGGCCATGCCGCCCGACACCTCGCGGGGACGGTGCTTCGCGAAGGTGTCGAGCCCCACGAGCTTCAGCAGTTCGAGGACTTTCGCCTTGCCGGCGCTGGCGCCGGAGGACTTCGGGAGTCCGATCGCCACATTGGCCTGCAGGGTGTGCCACGGCAGCAGCCGGGGTTCCTGGAAGGCGACGGCGCAGCGTTCGTCGATGCCCCTCACGGGGGTGCCGTCGATCAGGACCTGGCCGCTGTCGGGGATGTCGAGTCCGGCGGCGGCGCGCAGGAGGGTCGACTTGCCGCAGCCGCTCGTGCCGAGGATGGCGAGGATCTCGCCGGGTTCCACGTCCACGGTGACGTCCCGCAGGACGGTGCGGCGGTTCGCGGGCGGGCCGAAGCTGCGCCCGAGCCCGGCGAAGCGGACGCCGAGGGCCTGTTTGTGGTGGGAGTGGGTGCTGCCGGGTGCCAGAAGTGCGGTCATGGTGTCTCCATCGGTCCTGGCGGTAGCACCCTACGGACCGAGCCTTGGCCACCATGTGCGGTGGTTCCCTTGGCTCGGGCCTCGATATCGTCCGGCATCAGGGGGATGCGGACGACCAGGGTTGCTGCGGCTTCACTGATCCAGGTCTCTCAGCCGCTCGGGATGGTCACTCCTATGAAACGCCCGGCGTCCCGCGGGAGCAAAATGGGGCGTGTAACAAACGCTGTAACAATGGCAGGAAACACCGGGAGGCGTCGTGGCACACCAGAACGATCCGCAGGTCATCAGGAGGCTCCTCACCGGGCACGGCCGGTGGGCGGTGGTGGGCCTGTCGAACAATCCGCGCCGTGCCGCCGTCGGGGTGTCGCGGTTCCTCCAGGACGGCCTCGGGATGGAGATCATCCCCGTGAGCCTGAAGGGCGACGACGTCCACGGCCAGAAGGGGTACACCCGGCTGGCGGACATCCCGGGCCCGATCGACGTCGTCGACTGTTTCGTGAACTCGTCCCGCGTGGGCGCCGTCGTGGACCAGGCGATCGCGGTGGGCGCGAAGGCGGTGTGGCTGCAGCTCGGCGTGATCGACGAGGACGCCGCCCGCCGTGCCGCGGAGGCGGGGCTCGACGTCGTCATGGACACGTGTCCTGCGATGGAGGCGCCGGCGCTCGGTCTCTGACGCCTACATGCGCTGGTATTTCGACCGGACCACCATGAAGGCGCCGTACGCCACGAGGCCCACGGCCAGGGCGCCGAGGAGCCAGACGCCGAAGGGCTGGTCGCGCAGGGACTTCAGGGCGCCGTCGAGCCCCGTGGACTGCTCGGGGTTGTTCGTGACCGTGGCGACGATGACGAGGACGCCCAGGACCCCGAGGGCGAAGCCCTTGGCGATGTACCCCACCACGCCGAGGACGACGACCGCGGTGCCGGCCTGTCCGGAGGGGAGGCCCTGGAGATTCTCGAGGAAATGCCGGGTGGCCCCGCTGTAGATGAAGTATCCACCGACCACGAGGATGCCGATGCCGACGGCGAGGAGGAGCGCGGCTCCGGCCGGGTTGGACATGAGGGAGGCGCTCAGCGAGCTCGCACTGCTGCTGCTGTCGCTCGATCCGCCGAGCGCGTACCGCCCGAAGGTCGCGCCGATCGCGGCGTACACCACGGCTTGCCCACCGCTCTTGGCCTGCACCTTGAGCTTGTCCTTGCCCTGGCGTCCCTTAGCGCCGAAGAACACCTCGCTGAACTGGAACAGGGCGAGCGCGATGCATCCGACGAAGCAGAACCACAGGAGTGCCGTGCCGCCGGGGCTGCCGGCCAGCTGCCCGATCGCCCCGCTCTGGTCCGCTTCACCGGAGCCGCCGCGCGCCAGGCCGAGGGCGATGAAGCCGATCAGGATGTGCAGGATCCCGGCGGCCACATAGCCGGCCCTGGCCGCGACCTCGAAGCTTTTCGAATTGGCGGCGTCCTCCGCGGCGTCCGACGCCTTCCCTGCCGCATCCCTGCCCGACTTGCCCGTCCCTCGTGCCATGGTGCTCCCGCCTCTCCTGCCGATCGGCGGGGCGGACGTCGTAGGCGCGTCCGGGCCGGTCTGGACCTCCATCCTGCCACTGCTCGTCGATCTGCGCCCGCCGGTCCGTTGCCGGTCCACTAGGTTGGGACCGGACCCGTTCGGCAGGGAGTCCCGGCACTGAGGCATCGAGGGAAGAGGCATGCATGGAACAGTTCACGTACGAGGAACGCGGCGCGACGGACAGGCCCTTCCCCGAGTCCCTCGAGGGCGGCTGGCCCGGCGGCTACACCGTGATGGTGGAATCCCACGAGATCGCGACCGAGGATCCTTCGGCCGCCTTCATCGCCCTCACGGAGGGCATCCTGGCCTGGGAGCTGCACCGCGGGGCCGGGCTCACCATGGAGTCCGACGCCGTGCGGGCCGCGCCCGGCGTCCGCGTCGTCTCCGGGTTCGGGATCGGCCCTGCACGGATCAAGGCTCCGTGCAGGGTCATCTGGTCGCGGACGCCGCAGCTCGACGGCGCCGGCAGGGCGGTCCCGGGCCAGCGCGGCGGATTCGGCTACGGCACGCTGCCCGGCCACCCGGTGCGGGGCGAGGAGGGGTTCTACGCCGAACTGACGGCAGACAACCGGCTGCTGTTCATCTGCTCCGCCTACAGCGTGCCGGCGAGCCTCCTGTTCCGGCTCATGGCACCGGTGACCCGGCTGACCCAGCGGTACGTCCTGGCGCGGTACGTGAAGGCCGCGCGGGCGCTCGCGGGTTCCTAGCCTTCCCGCCGGTTCGCACCGGCGCCGGTCCCCCCGGCGTCGGTCCCCCGCCCCCGCCGCAGCGGACTTCCTGCCGTCTCGGATCTGAAACGGGCCCGTAACGCCCCGGCGCTAGCTTGAGAAGCTCCACGACCCGGAGAGGAGCCAGCATGGCTGACGTAGTGGGGCAGGAAGCTGCCGAGGTGCTGACGGACGGATTGGGCAGACGGAAGTTCATGGGGCCGGTCGCCGCCCTCGGCGCGCTTTCCGCCGCCTCGGTCGCGGGTGCGCCGCCCGCGATCGCGACCGGGCCCGGAGCCGGGCGTGTGCCGGCTGGACCGGGCAGGGCCCCCGGCGCGCCGGGTAACGGGTCCGCGGGGAAGGGTCCCGTCGACATCCTGCAGCCGGGACGCGGCAGGATCCGCGGCGATCATTACCTCTCCTCCACACCCGACGAGGTGCTCTGGGGCTACGTGCCCACCGTGGACGCGGCACCCGTCATGACGATCCGGTCCGGCCGGACGGTCACCATCGACACCCTCTCGCACGAGGGCATCCTCGAGGACCAGGGCCGCGACCCGCTGGAGTACTTCGGCGCGCTGGGCGTCGGTCGGTCGTCGGTCCTCGAGGACGCCGTCGACATCGCCGCCGGCTACCGTCGGACGGAACGGCGCTTCGACGTCGACGGCCCGCACATCGTCACCGGTCCGATCGCCGTCGAGGGCGCCGAACCCGGCGACGTGCTGAAGATCGAGACCCTCGAGGCGGTCCCCCGGGTCCCCTAGGGAGTGGTGTCCAGCCGGCACGGGAAGGGCGGCCTCGCGGTGCAGCCCGGACCCACGCCCCCGGCGGGCATCACCCTCGAGGAGGTCATGCCGCCGGTAGCCACGGACAACCGGGCATCGGGCATCCCCTCGGACTATGGCAACGTGTCCGTGTTCACGCGAATCGAGAAGGGCAAGGGCGTGATGACCAGCGGTGACATGACCGTCCGGTTCCCGCTGCGGCCCTTCATGGGGATGATGGGCGTCGCCTTCGCGGACGCCGACGGCCTCACGGCACCCGAGGCGAACTCCGTCCCGCCGACGCTCGGCGGAGGCAACATCGACATCCGCCATCTCGGCGCGGGGTCCACCTTCTACCTGCCGGTGAAGGCTCCGGGCGCGCTCTTCTACGTCGGGGATCCGCACATGGGCATGGGCGACGGCGAGGTGGCCCTCACCGCGATGGAGGGCTCGCTGCGGGGGACCTTCCGGCTGACGGTGTGCAAGCCCGGCTCGGGCGATGCTCCCTCGGTCGCGTACTCCTACCCCTTCGGTGAGACGAAGGACGCATGGATCCCCATCGGCCTGTCCGATCCGGACGGACTTGCCGGTGGTGGCGTCTCGGGCGACCTGAACGTCGCCATGCGCCGCGCCATCATCAACGCCCTGGACTTCCTGCAGCAGGACCGCGGTATGGACCGCGCGGTGGCCTACGCGTACCTCTCGGCGGCGGCGGACTTCGCGGTGTCGCAGGTCGTGGACCGGACGGTCGGGGTGCACGGACTGATCTCGAAGGCGCACTTCGGCTAGGCGGGGAGCACTACCGGCGTCGCGCCCCGTCGGCCGCGACGCCGGTTTCCGCCGGCACGCGCTCAGCCGAAGTGCTTCGGCAGCGTCCCCTCGTGGGCCTCGCGCAGCCGGTCCAGCGGCAGGGTGAAGTATCCCTGCACGTCGAGGGCCTGGTTCTCCGTGTCCACCACGCCGATCCGGAGGGTCGGGAAGTTTCGTGCCGTGCACATGTCGTTGAAGCGGACCTCCTCCGAGCGGGGGACGACGGCGACGGCGCGGGCCTGGCTCTCGCTGAACAGTGCGGTGAACGCGTCGATGCCGTCACGTTCGCACAGCTCGTCGAGCCCGATCCGCGCACCCACGCCGAAGCGCAGCGCCATCTCGCTCAGGACGGCCGCGAGGCCACCCTCGGAGAGGTCGTGCGCGCCGTCGATCATGCCGTCCCGCGAGCAGTTGACGAGGATCGCCGCGAGCGTCTTCTCGGCCGCGAGGTCCAGCGCGGGCGGCTGCCCGCCGAGGTGTCCGCGCAGGTTGGCCCACTCGGAGCCGTCCAGCTCGTCCGCCGTCGTGCCCAGCAGGTAGATGGCCTGTCCGTCCTCACGCCAGCCCGACGGCGTGCGCCGGGCCACGTCGTCGAACACGCCGAGCACGCCGACCACGGGGGTGGGGTGGATGGCGACGCCGCCGGTCTGGTTGTACAGCGAGACGTTGCCGCCGGTCACGGGAACGCCGAGCTCCTGGCAGGCGTCGGCGAGGCCGCGGACGGTCTCGGCGAACTGCCACATGACCTCGGGGTCCTCGGGGGAGCCGAAGTTCAGGCAGTCGGTGACGGCGAGCGGCTCGGCGCCCGACGTCGCCACGTTCCGGTACGCCTCGGCGAGCGCCAGGCGCGCCCCCTCGTAGGGGTTCAGGAAGGAGTAGCGGCCGTTCGCATCGGTCGAGATGGCGACCCCGAGGCCGGTCTCCTCGTCGACCCGGACCACGCCGGCGTCGTCGGGCATGGCGAGGGCGGTGTTGCCCTGGACGTACCGGTCGAACTGGTCGGTGACCCAGTTCTTCGCGCACATGTTGGGGGATGCCATGAGTTCCAGGACGGCCTCGCGCAGGTCGGCGGGACGCTCGGCGGCAGCGGAGGCGGCGAAGGCATCCGCCTGGACGCCGTCGAGCCACTCGGGCCGGTGGTAGGGGCGCTCATAGACGGGGCCCTCGTGCGCGACGGTCCGCGGGTCGACGTCGACGATCTTCTCGCCGTCCCATTCGATGATGAGCCGGCCGGTGTCGGTGACCTCGCCCAGCCACGAGAATTCCACGGCCCACTTGTCCATGATCGCCTCGAACGCCTCCACGTTCTCGGGCGTCACGACCGCCATCATGCGTTCCTGCGACTCCGACATCAGGATCTCGCCCGGCGTGAGCGACGGGTCGCGGAGCAGCACGTTGGTGAGCTCCACGTGCATGCCGCCGTCGCCGTTGGAGGCGAGCTCCGACGTCGCGCAGGAGATGCCCGCCGCGCCGAGGTCCTGGATGCCCTCGACCACGGAGGCCTTGAACAGCTCGAGGCAGCACTCGATGAGGACCTTCTCCGCGAACGGGTCGCCCACCTGGACGGCGGGGCGCTTGGACGGCTTCGAGGAGTCGAAGGATTCGGAGGCCAGCACGGAGGCACCGCCGATGCCGTCGCCGCCCGTGCGGGCACCGAAGAGGACCACCCTGTTGCCGGCGCCGGAGGCATTGGCGAGGCGGATGTCCTCGTGCCGCAGCACGCCGACCGCGAGGGCGTTGACCAGCGGGTTGCCCTGGTAGACGGCGTCGAAGACGACCTCGCCGCCGATGTTCGGCAGCCCGAGGGAGTTCCCGTAGCCGCCGATGCCCGCGACGATCCCGTGCACGAGGCGCGCGGTGTCGGGGTGGTCGATCGCGCCGAAGCGCAGCGGATCCATGACGGCGACCGGGCGGGCGCCCATGGAGATGATGTCGCGGACGATCCCGCCCACACCCGTGGCCGCGCCCTGGTAGGGCTCCACGAAGGACGGGTGGTTGTGGCTCTCCACCTTGAAGGTCACGGCCCAGCCGTCGCCGATGTCGACGACGCCGGCGTTCTCGCCGATCCCCACGAGGAGGTGTTCCTTCATGGCGTCGGTGACCTTCTCGCCGAACTGGCGCAGGTGCACCTTGGAGGACTTGTAGGAGCAGTGCTCGCTCCACATCACCGAGTACATGGCGAGTTCGGCGCCGGTGGGCCTGCGCCCGAGGATCTCCTCGACACGCCGGTACTCGTTCTCCTTGAGCCCGAGCTCCGCCCAGGGGAGCGCCTGGCCGGGGGTGGCCTCCGCGTTCGCGACGGTGTCGATGTTGAACGCCCGGGACGTTGTTCCTGCAGTCACTTAGCCCACCAGTTTCTTGAGTACCGAGGTGAAGATGCCGAGCCCGTCGGTGCCACCGCGGACCTCGACGGCGCCGCGCGCCGAGGAGTCCGGGCCGAACCCGGCCTCGACCGCGTGCTCGGGATGCGGCATGAGTCCGACGACGTTGCCCGCGATGTTCGAGATGCCGGCGATGTCGCGGCGTGAGCCGTTGGGATTGCCGCCGACGTAGCGGAAGACCACGCGGCCCTCTCCCTCGAGTTCGTCGAGGGTCCGGTTGTCGGCGACGAACTGTCCGTCCTGGTTCTTGAGCGGGATGACGATCTCCTCGCCGTCCGCGTAGTCCGAGGTCCAGAAGGTGTCGGCGTTCTCGACGCGCAGGCGCTGGTCGCGGCAGATGAAGTGCAGGTGGTTGTTCTTGATCATGGAGCCGGGCAGCAGGTGCGCCTCCGTGAGGACCTGGAACCCGTTGCAGATACCGAGGACCGGGAGGGCGTCCGCCCCGCCCGAGGCGGCCGCCGTGATCTGCTCCATGAGCGGTGCGAAGCGGGAGATGGCGCCGGCGCGGAGGTAGTCGCCGTAGGAGAAGCCGCCGGGGATGATGACGGCGTCGACGCCCTGCAGGTCGTGGTCACCGTGCCACAGCTGGGTGGCGCTGCCGCCGGCGAGGCGGACGGCGCGGACGGCGTCGCGGTCGTCGAGCGAGCCGGGGAACGTGACGACGCCGACCCTCACGCCGTCGAGCGCGCGGTCACCGCTGGCGGCTGCGGCGGGCCGGGTGCCGCCGATGAGCGGGGTCTCGAGGTTGGAGGCGGTCACTGGCCGTCCTCCTCGATGACCTCCACGCGCGTGACGTCCTCGATGACCGGGTTGGACAGCAGCGTGGTCGCGGCGTGGCGGGCCTGCTCGAGGATCTCCTCCGTGACGTCACCGTCCACGGTCAGTTCGAAACGCTTGCCCTGGCGGACCCCGGCGAAACCGGTGAGGCCGATCCGGGGGAGCGCTCCGGCGATCGCCTTACCCTGCGGGTCGAGGATCTCGGGCTTGGGCATGACGTCGACAACGATCCGGGGCATCCGGCAACTCCTGTGCGTGAGCGGCAAGTGCTGGGGGTTCCAGCATTAAATGCAGTAGCCCGGAAGTGCCGTCTCACGCCGCATCTGGGTTGATACCGGCGCTCCGCGAGCTTGCGGTCCAAGTCTAGCGGGGATTCCCCGCAGGCCCGTGCGGCGGGATCGGCACGCCCGCCTACTGCGCGCCGGGCGCCCCCAGCAGGTCCTTCACGCTGTTCCAGCGTGAGATCTGGCAGCCGTCCGTCAGCGCGAAGGACGCGAGGACGGACGTGCCGTCGAGCTCGCCGGTGATGCTCGCGGTCTGCGGGCCGCCGGACTGCTGGGTGCAGACCACGTCCTTGTTCGGGCGAGCCGTGAAGAAGGCGGTGCCGATCCGCGTGAGGGTCGCGCATGCGGCGTCGGCGTCCGGAAGCGTGGTGGCAGGGCCGGGCGTACCGTCGACGCATTCGAGGACGTACTGCACGGGGTCCGAGGCGTCGTCCTGCCGGATCGAGATGGTCAGCATGGCGTTCGTCGAGGCCGACGGACCGGAGGGCGCGGAGGTGGCCGGGGGCGTCGATGCCGCCGGCGGAGCGGAGGTCGCCGGGCCGGGCGCCGGGCTGGGCGCCGCGCTGTCGTCCGGCGCGGGGGTGGAGGACTGCACGGCGGTCTCCTGTTCATCGGGTTCGGCTGGCGGGCCCTGGGTGCAGGCGGAGAGGGCGAGGGAGAGCGCTACGAGGGGAAGCAGGACGCGCCGGGCGGCCCGGAATTCACGGCCGGCGGCCCGTCTCGGATCGGTGCTGGTCATAGCGTCCCCTTCGGCTGGCTCCCCAGCGTAACGGCTGGCGGTAGGACAACGAAGGACGACGGCGGAGTGTCCCGTCCGGCGCGCCTAGGGGGTGTCCGGTGCGGCGTCGAGAAGCCCGAGGAGCCGCGTCCGGAGCGCTTGGGACTCCTCGGCGAAGCCGCGTTGCAGCCGGACGTACTCCGCCTTGCCCTCGGCCGTCTCGATCGCGATGGGCGTGTAGCCCCAGTCCGCGAGGTCGTACGGCGAGGCCCGCATGTCCATCGTCCGGATGCGCCAGGACAGCTCGAAGCAATCCATGACGATCTCGCTCGGCAGCAGCGGGGAGAGCTTGTATGCCCACTTGTACAGGTCCATGTTGGCGTGGAGGCAGCCCGGCTGCTCGAGGTCCCGCTGTGTCTCCCGCGTGGGCGTGTGCTCGTTGAGGGGCACCGCCTCAGGGGCGTAGAAGCGGAAGGCGTCGAAGTGCGTGCACCGGATCCGCGCGGAGTCGACGACGTCGTCGGTGCCGTCCGCGCCGAGGCGCAGCTGCAGGTATTCGTGGCGCACGCCGTTGACGGCGGACCGGTAGGCCATCGCCCACTCGTGGAGTCCGAAGCAGCCGAACTGCGCAGGCCGGGCCGCGGTGCGGGCGAGGATCACCCGGGCGAAGTCGACGGCGTCCCGCCTCTCGATCGCGAAGCGCTGCGCGTCCACCCGCACCCCGCCGTCCGCGGCGATGTAGTGCTTCCAGTCGACCCGATCGGACGCGGCCGCTCCGGTCAGCACCACACCGGCTCCGGGGTGCCAGCGCATGAGCCGGCCCGGCTTCTGGTTGTAGTAGGTGAAGAGGAAGTCCTCCACCGGGTGCCTGACACCGTGCGATCGCCGCTCCAGGTAGGGCTCCGCGAAGCGGGCCACCCGGTCCCGGTGCCGGCGTTCGCGGTCCTGCCACTCCACCTGGGGGAGGCGGATCAGGAGGCCGGCACGCATTGTTCCATTATCACCCCTTCGGCTCCTCGTAAATATCCTGTGAAAATTCTGGGAAACACGGCCGAATGTCCCTGTTCAGGGTGTGTTGCCTCGGGTAAGTTTGTGCTCGCTGTGGCGTCTGTGAGCGTTATCACAGGGGTGGGGTCCCATACGGGAGACCACGGCATCGGGGGAACGGCTCAGGCCGGCCCGCACTTTCACGAGAGGCACTACCTTCCTATGACACAACGGAGAAAAGCCGGGCAGGGGCGCACCAGCATGCGCGCCGCCGCGGCAATCGTTCTGGGTCTGCCGCTACTGGTCTCATCCACGGCTGTGGCGCCGGCTGCCTTCGCAGCGCCGGCCCCGGCGATTTCGGTGACGCCGCAGAAGGCGCCCGCCAAGAACCTCGACCCGGCGCAGTACCCGGCCGGCAAGTACATCGTCGTACTCGCCGACAAGCCGGTCGCCACCTACACGGGCGGAGTGCAGGGCCTCGCCCCGACGAAGCCCCAGCCGGGCAGCAAGCTCGACGCCCGGGCGACGAACGTCCAGCAGTACTCGAAGTTCCTCGAGACCAAGCAGCAGGAGGTCGCTGCCGCGAAGAATGTCGAGATCGACCGCACCTTCACCGCGGCGATCAACGGCTTCGCCGCGGATCTCAGCGCCGACCAGGCCATCGAGCTCGCCAAGAGCGACAACGTCCTCATGGTGGCTCCGGATGTGGAGAACGCCCCGGACTACTCCACCATCGATTTCCTCGGCCTGAACGGCAACAAGGGAGCCTGGAAGACCCAGTTCGGCGGCGAGAAGAACGCGGGCAAGGGAACCGTCGTCGGCGTCATCGACACCGGATACGCCCCCGACAACCCCTTCTTCGCGGGTAAGCCCGTGAAGGCGCTCCCCGGCAACTCCAAGCCCAAGGTGGGCGAGCCCTACCTCAACGCCGCGGGCGAGATCGCCATGCTGAAGGCCGACGGCAGCACGTTCATCGGTGACTGCGAGGTCGGCCAGGGCTTCGACGGCAGCCTCTGCAACTCGAAGGTCGTCTCCGCGCAGTACTTCGCCGACGCCTTCATCGCCAGCGTGCCCGCCGCGAACCGCGCGCCGGAGGAAGTCCTCTCCCCGGTCGACATCGACAACCACGGCACGCACACCGCGAGCACCGCCGCCGGCAACGCCGGGGTCACCCAGACCGTCGACGGGCGCAACTTCGGGGTCTCCTCCGGCGTCGCCCCCGAGGCGAAGATCTCGGTCTACAAGACCTGCTGGGAGGACACGGACCCCAACACGGGCGGCTGCTACTCCTCCGCCTCGGTCGATGCCATCAACCAGGCCATCCTCGACGGCGTGGATGTGCTGAACTACTCGATCTCGGGAAGCACGACGACGACGACGGACCCCGTGTCCCTCGCCTTCCTCTCGGCCACCTCCGCGGGCATCTTCGTCGCCGCCTCGGCCGGCAAC
This sequence comes from Arthrobacter sp. CAN_A2, assembly GCF_015752045.1. Classification (NCBI taxonomy): domain Bacteria; kingdom Bacillati; phylum Actinomycetota; class Actinomycetes; order Micrococcales; family Micrococcaceae; genus Arthrobacter; species Arthrobacter sp. CAN_A2. The sequence continues at coordinate 77,207 of NZ_JADOUS010000005.1, read as the reverse complement.
TCCGGTCCCACGGCCAGCACCGTGAACCACGGCGCCCCGTGGATGACCACGGTCGCCGCGAGCACCTTCAACTACGAGCTGCAGGGCACCGCCGAGTTCTCGGACGGCACCAAGTACCGCGGCGCGTCCATCATGCGCACCGGCGTCCCCGCCAGCCCGGTCGTCCTCGCGGCGAACGTGGCGGCTGCAGGCGCGGCGAGCCCGAACCTGTGCGGTCCCAACACCCTGGACCCCGCGAAGGTCGCCGGCAAGATCGTGGTCTGTGACCGCGGCGTCGTCGACCGGACCGCCAAGAGCGCCGAGGTGCTCCGCACCGGTGGCGTGGGCATGATCCTCGTCAACCTCGTCGATTCCTCGACGGACACCGACCAGCACGTGGTGCCGACGGTGCACGTCAACGCCCCCGAGGCCCTCGAGCTCAAGGCGAAGGTCGCGGCGAACCCCGCGATCACCGTCGCCCTGCAGCCCACGGACACCACGGGCAAGCCCCTGCCGCCCGCACCGCAGGTCGCAGGATTCTCCTCGCGCGGCCCGCTGCTGGCCACCGATTCCGACCTGCTGAAGCCGGATATCACGGCTCCCGGCGTGGCCGTCCTCGCGGGCGTCTCCACGGTCGGCTCCAAGGGCGCCCAGTTCGGGTTCCTCTCCGGAACGTCCATGGCCTCGCCCCACGTCGCGGGCTTCGCCGCGCTGGTGCTCGGCAAGAACCCTGCTTGGTCCCCGGCCACCGTGAAGTCGGCGATGATGACCACCGCCTACCCGCTGAAGACCGCCACCGGCGGCGTCGAGACCGACGTCCTCGCGGTCGGTGCCGGCCACATCAACCCGGCGACCGTCCTCAGCCCCGGCCTGGTCTACGACCAGACGGTGGAGGACTACCTCAGCTTCATCGAGGGCACCGGCGTCGAGCTCGGCATGGACGGCATCAAGCCCGTCGCCGCCAAGGACACCAACGTGCCCTCGTTCGCCCTCGGCAACCTGACCGGACGCATCGAGGTCACCCGCACGGTCACCGCCGTCACCCCCGGCCTGTACCGTGCGACCGCGAACGTCCCCGGAGTGAAGGTCACCGTCACGCCGGAGATCCTGAACTTCAGCGCACCCGGCGAGAAGCGCACCTTCAAGGTCTCCTTCGAGAACCAGAGCGCGCCGTTCGGCAAGTTCGCGGCCGGGTCCCTGACCTGGTCCGGCCAGGGCAAGAAGGTCACCTCCCCGGTGGCCGTCCGCCCGCAGGCCGTGAACGCCCCCGCCGAGGCGGCCTTCACCTCCGCCGGCCCTGACGGAAGCGGCACGTTCAACGTCACCTCGGGCACCAACGCCCCGATCAAGATGACGCTCCAGGGCCTCGCCAAGGCGGACTCGACGGCGATCAACCTGGTGCCCGGTGGCCTGGCCAACGCGAACAACGCCTCGAACGCCGTCAAGGACGTCACCGTCCCTGCGGGCGCCCCGATCGCGAAGTTCTCCGTCCTCTCCGGTGACCCGACCGCCGACTTCGACATGTTCCTCATCACGCCGGCCGGCACCGTCACCCAGGTGGCGACGGCGGACGCCAGCGAGACGATCACGCTCGAGAAGCCGGCGCCCGGCACCTACCGGATCATCGCCAACCTGTACGCCAGCACCGACAACCGGCCGACGGCCGGCACCATCGACGCGGCGGTGCTCAGCGGCACGGAGAAGAACGCGACGCTGACACCGAACCCGCTCGTCCTCGCGAACGGTGCCACCGGCGCCGTGAAGCTCACATGGACCGGCCTCGCTGCCGGCTCCTACGTGGGCCGGGTGAGCTACGAGGGGTCCTCGGCCGTGACGTACGTGACGGTCGTCGTCGACGGCACGGGCACGGCCACGGTCCAGCCCCCCGCCGCCACCGAGCTGTCCTCCGTGGACCCGGCGGACAAGCTCCTGACCGGCCCGAGGGAATCCATCACCCCCACCGGGAACAAGTAACACCTGCTGGATGACACGAAGAAGGCCGGCGGATCACTGATCCGCCGGCCTTCTCCGTGCTCCGGATACCCGGGTGCCCCGTGTCAGGGCGCTGCCGGCGATGCTTCGTGCCCACTGTCCGGTGTCGAACAGTGGGCATGGTCGAACACTCCCGCCCAACGGAACCGGATAGTGGGCTCGACGGCGACGGCGACGGCGACGGCGACGGCGACGGCGTGGCTAGCGGCCCGTCCCCGCGTACACCGTCGCGGTGGCCTCGCCGTCGAGCTCGAATGCGGCGTGCACGGCGCGCACCGCGGTGTCGAGCAGTTCGGCGCCGGTGACGACGGAGATGCGGATCTCCGACGTCGAGATCATGTCGATGTTCACGCCGGCGTCGGACAGGGCGCGGAAGAAGCGGTAGGAGACGCCGGGGTTGGACCGCATCCCGGCGCCGATCAGCGAGAGCTTGCCGATCTTCTCGTTGTAGTCGACCGACTCGAAACCGACGCGCTCCTGCGCGGCATCGAGCGCCGCGAGCGCCTCGGCGCCGTCGACGATCGGCAGCGTGAAGGAGATGTCCGTCCGGCCCGATCCGTGCGTCGAGACGTTCTGCACGATCATGTCGATGTTCGTGTTGGCGCCGGCGACGATCCCGAAGATCTCGGCCGCCTTGCCCGGGATGTCGGGCACGCCGACGACCGTGACCTTCGCTTCGGAGCGGTCGTGCGCGACGCCGGAGATGATGGGCTGTTCCAAGGGTTCTCCCTCTTGAATCTTGATCTGGTCATCGGGGCTGGGCAGCACCCAGGTGCCCTCGTTGTGGCTGAAGGAGGAGCGCACGTGCAGGGGGACACCGAAGCGGCGCGCGTACTCGACGCAGCGCAGGTGCAGGATCTTCGCTCCTGACGCCGCCATCTCGAGCATCTCCTCGCTGGAGATCGTGTCGATCTTCTGCGCCGACGGGACCACCCGGGGGTCTGCGGTGTAGACGCCGTCCACGTCGGTGTAGATCTCGCAGACGTCCGCGTCCAGCGCGGCGGCGAGGGCCACGGCGGTGGTGTCCGATCCACCGCGGCCGAGGGTCGTGATGTCGTTGCTGTCGCGGCTCATGCCCTGGAAGCCGGCCACGATCGCGACGTCGCCCTTCTCGATGGCCGTCCTGATGCGGTGCGGGGAGACGTCGATGATCCGGGCCTTGCCGTGGATGGCGTCCGTGATCATGCCGGCCTGGCTGCCGGTGAAGGACTGCGCGGACGCGCCGATGGCATGGATCGCCATCGCCAGCAGGGCCATGGAGATGCGCTCGCCCGCGCTGAGGAGCATGTCCATCTCGCGGGCGTCCGACGACGTCGGGCTCACCTGCGCGGCGAGATCCAGCAGCTCGTCTGTGCTGTCACCCATCGCGGAGACGACGACGACCACCTGATGGCCCGCGGACTGGGTGTCGACGACCCGGCGTGCGACGCGCTTGATTCCTTCGGCGTCGGCCACCGACGAACCGCCGAATTTCTGGACTATGAGGCTCATGCACTCGCTCACTGAAGAAGGACGACGGCGGCGCCAGCCGGCCGTGCTTGCTGTGACGGGCGGCAGCATCGGCGCCTGAAGGCGCTGGGGGACCGTGATCCTGCGCCCGTGCCAGTGTAGCGGCGGGGGAATCGTCCACTCAAAGTAGGGGTCGGAATAAGAACCGGCGACGACCCGACGATTGCCGTTCCGGCTTCCCGTCCAAATGCTCCTCCGTCGCCTAGCCTCAGAGCATGACCAACGAATTTGGGGGAATCGTTGTCGAGGGGGTCGCGCGGAGCTTCGGCTCGGTGCAGGCAGTCCGCGATATCGATTTCGAGGCTCCGCCCGGTGAAGTGACCGCTCTGATCGGTCCGAACGGCTCCGGCAAGACGACCCTGCTGCTGATGATGGCGAGCCTGCTGGCTCCCGATCTCGGCACCATCCGCGTGGCGGGCTTCGACCCCGTCGCGCAGCCCACGGAGGTGCGGAGCAGGGTGGGCTGGATGCCGGACACCCTGGGCGTGTGGGAATCGCTGACCGCCCTCGAGGTGCTGACCACGCTCGGCGCGCTCTACGGGATGAGCTCCACGGACCGGACCCGGCGGGCCGACGAATTGCTGGCGGCTGTGAAGCTCACCGACTTCGGCCACCAGCCCGCCCGGGTGCTCTCCCGCGGGCAGCAGCAGCGGCTCAGCCTCGCGCGCGCCCTGATCCACGACCCCCAGGTCCTGCTCCTGGACGAACCGGCGTCGGGCCTCGACCCCGGCTCGCGGGTGGACCTGAGATCGCTGCTGCGCACCCTCGCCGCCGAGGGCAAGACCGTCGTGGTCTCGAGCCACGTCCTGTCGGAGCTGGACGAGATCGCCGACCGCGCCGTCTTCGTCAACCGGGGACAGTCGGTGAAGAGCCAGACACTGGACGAGGCCGGCGGCCAGATCCGCCGCTACTACATCCAGGCCGCGCCGATGGCCGCCCTCGCCGCGGCCCTGCAGAGCCACGGCGTGCGCTTCGAGGCGCGCCGCGACTCGCGGCGCGAGGAGTTCCTCGTCCAGCTCGGCAGCACCGCGGAGGCCTCCTGGCTGCTGCGCACCCTGGTGATGGCCGACGTCGTCGTCACCGCATTCGCACCCGCGGGCGGTGCGCTCGAAGAGACCTACATGAGCCTCGATACGGACAGACGATGAGTACAGCGACCGAACCCTCGACCCCGAGGTTGCCGTTCCGGACCGCGGTCGGCACCGTGTTCACCCTCGAGATGAAGCAACGCCTCCGGGGCCGGGGCTGGTACTGGATGCTCGGCACCTGGTTCGTGGTGATCGGCTTCATCTTCGTCCTCGGCCTCGGCGTGCTCGGAACCACCGACAACGAGGGCGGGATCCTCTTCGACCTGATCGTCGGCTTCGTCCTCTTCTTCGGGCTCCTCGTCTCGCCCGGGCTCTCGGCGAACGCCGTCAACGGCGACCGCGCGGGCGGGACCCTCGCGATCCTCCAGGTCACCCTGCTGACGCCGGGGCAGCTGCTCGCGGGGAAGTGGCTCGCCTCGTGGGCAGGGTCCCTCGCGTTCCTCGTCCTCAGCAGCCCCTTCATCCTCTGGGCGCTGGCCCTCGGCGGCGTCAACGGCCAGGAGGCGGTGGTCTCGCTCCTGATGCTGGCGGTGGAACTCGGTGTGGTCTGCGCGATCGGCGTGGGCGTCTCGGCGCTCGCCAACCGGCCGCTCTTCTCAATCGTCAGCACCTACATGCTGGTGGCACTGCTGGCCATCGGGACGCTGATCGTCTTCGGGTTGAGCACGCTGCTGGTGATGGAGGAACGGACGGTCACGTCGTCCTACTACAACTATCCGGAGGCGGGCCTCGACAGCATGGGCGCTCCCCAGCCGGGCGCCGAGATGGAATGCGTGACGCAGACCTACCGGTCTGAGGTGCCCAACACGCAGTACATCACCTGGATCCTGGCCGCGAATCCGTTCGTGGTGGTGGCCGACGCCGTGCCCTACAGTGTCGAGGACCTGCCGGAGCCGGGGGCATCGAGCCGCTACGGTCCTGGTGGCGGACCCTACTACACGCCCGGCGTCATGGAGACGATCAGTCAGGGGGTGCGCACGGCGCAGGCCGGACCCGACACCGACCAGACCTGCGAGGAGGCGGCCCAGGCGCTCCGCCCGCTCCCGCAGGAGACGCCGATCTGGCCGTTGGGGCTGGGGATCCAGCTGGTCCTGGCGGCCGCGCTGCTGCTGGCCGCCCGCCGGAAGCTCACGATGCCGGCCAGGCGCCTCGCGCGGGGGACACGCATCGCCTAGCTGGTCCCTCGGTGGGGCGCTCGCGTCAGGACATGACGCGGCGGCCCTCGAAGGCCCGGCCGAGGGTCACCTCGTCCGCGTACTCGAGATCGCCGCCGACCGGGAGGCCGGATGCCAGGCGTGTCACAGGGATGCCGATGGTCTTGAGCATGCGCACCAGGTAGGTCGCCGTCGCTTCCCCCTCCAGATTCGGATCGGTGGCGATGATGATCTCCTGGATCTGCGAATCCGACAGTCGGGCGAGCAGTTCACGGATGCGGAGCTGGTCCGGGCCTACGCCCGCGATGGGATTGATGGCGCCCCCGAGCACGTGGTACCTGCCGCGGAAGGAGCGGGTGCGTTCGACGGCGATCACGTCCTTCGACTCCTCGACGACACAGATCATGGACGCGTCCCGACGCGGGTCGCGGCAGATGGCGCACTGGTCCTGCTCCGCGACATTGCCGCAGACGCTGCAGAATTTCACGCGCTCCTTGACCGTGGTGATCGCGGTGACCAGGCGCTGCATGTCCTCGCCGTCCGCTTCCAGGATGTGGAACGCGAGGCGCTGGGCCGACTTCGGGCCGACCCCGGGCAGGCGTCCGAGCTCGTCGATAAGCTCCTGCACTGCGCCTTCGTACACGGTGTGTCCTCTTCTGCCTGTGGTGGTGGTGCCGGTGTTCCGGTGCCGGATGTGGTCCGCACCCTCCCGCTGCGTCAGCAGGAAGAAGCGCACCCTCCATTGTCCGCCCTGCCGCGATAGCGGAGCGCCCGTGGGGCGGCGGCGGCGTTACGCCCTGAGCGTGGGTCGGGGCGGTCCCGATTCCGGGCCCGGCCTATTGGCCGTCGACGCCGCGTTCCTCGATGAGGCGCCCGTTGAGGATGCGCTCGATCGCCGTCCGTCCCACGAGTCCCGATTCCTCGATGGTCTCGTCATCCGCGCTGGGCTCGTCCTCCACGAAGCGGAGATCGACAGTGCCCCGTACCGCTGCTGCCTCCTCGGCCCGCTTCCGTTCGGCTTCGTCGAGCAGTTTCTGATAGCGGCTGACCGGCTTCTGGCGGACGCTGTCTGCGGTCGCCGGTCCGTCCGATCCGGCTCCATCGCCGGGTGCCGCACCAGGGGAGGGTGCCGTCGAGCCGGGGACGGACGGCGGTGCGGGCGACGTCGTCGGGGCGACGGCGGACGCGGAGCCGGGTGCCGCGAATCGGGGTATGACCGGCTTCCTGGGCTGGACGGGCTGGGCGGGCGCTGTCGGGTTCCCGGGCTCGACGGGCGCCGGCCCGGCTTCGGTGTTCCCGGCGTCTTCCATGCCGGGGGTCAGGGGTGTCGCTCGGTCGGCGCCGGGTGGTGTGGCCGTGCCGGGGGGGCTCCAGACGACGGATCGCGAGGCGGTGGGTGGGGCCGGGCTCGCGGCCGCTCCCGCAGGCGTGGCCCGCGGGCCGGGCCCGGATGGGCTCGTGGTCGTCGGGGCGCGTCCGGTGCGTCGTGGGTCCGGGCCTCGGCGGCTCGTCGTGGCGGGTGCCGGCGCCGCGGGCGGCTGGGCTCCTCCGGCTCCGCGTGCTCCTGCGGCACGGCGTTCGTAGGGATCCTCCGGAACGGCGCCCCAGCCCGGACCGGGATCGAACGCTTCCTCGGGAGGTTCCACGAGGGCCCAGGAGTCGTCCGACATGGAGGGGTCCCAGGCACTGACGGTCTCCGCAGACGCAGACGCAGACGCAGAGCGCTCGACCGGGCGGGTTCCACGGTTGACGCCTTCGTCCAGCGCTGGGTCCTTCGCGCGGTCCGCGGTGGGCACGCCGTCGGCGGCCCGGCGCATTGCGGGTGCGGCAGAAGGAGTCGCTGTGTCGGGACGGCCGGCATCCGTAGCCGGTGCCGGGCGGGTGTCGGATGACTGCGGGGTCGGCTGTCTTGGAGGCGTGGAGTCCTGTCCCGGGCGGACCGCACCCTCGGCGTCAGAAGTCGATCCAGCAGTGGTGACGCGGTCCGGCGTGGGTGGGTCGTCCGTGACCGGCTGGGGTGTGGGTGCAGCTTCCGATCCCGGGGTGGTAGTGCCGTCCGGCGTGGGGGCGTCCCCTGAAACCGCCGGAGGTGTGGGTGCAGCGTCCGGGACCGCCTGAGGTTCGGGTGCGGCAGTCGGGCTCGCCTGGCCGGAAGTGCCAGCAGGCGGCGTCGGGCCGGTGGCGGAAGCGATCGGCGCCGGACCGGATACGGGATCGCCGGCGCCCGGCGTCACCGGGGCGCCTGCCACCTCCGCGTCAGGGGAGTCGGCCCGATCGTCGGTGCGAGTGGATGGACCGGCCGCATTGCCGGGGGACGGCGCGGGCGCGGTGGACTCTGAGGTCCCGGGCCCGGTGCCACGAGGCGCAGGGCCGGTGGGTGCCGCCGGCGAGGACGCACCGGTCGTCCCGGTGTCACGCGGGCCAGGGCCGGTGGGCGAGGACGGGGCTCCCGGTTCCGCGCTGCGGCGTGACTCTGCCTCCGCAGGAGGTCGTGCGTCGTCCTGGGACACAGCCGGATCGGTATCACGCCCTGACACCGAGGAGGCAGGGCCCGGGCTGTTACCCGGGCCCGCCGTGCTGGCCGGTACTTTTGGGCCCGACTCACCCGACCCGCCGGCGTCGTGGACCGCCTCGATGGAGCAGGTGAGGCCGAGGACCTTGTGGATCGCCTGCTTCAGGTTGTCCATGTGGGGCCCGCGCTGGAACCCGATGGCATTGCCCTGATTGACGAACGCCAGGACCAGCTGGTTGCCCTCGAACGATCGCGGCTTGGCCGAGACGTTCACGATGAGCCAGGTGGCGCGTTTGATGTGCGCGACCTCGTCCATGATCTCGGGCCAGGCGCGCCGGATCATCTCGACATTTCCGCCGGACGCGGCGGACGGTCCCTGCTGGCCTGGTTCGGGCCGTCGTGATTCCTGCTGCGGCTGTGCCGAGCCGCCCGGGGCTGCGGCCGGCTGCTGCGGGGACGAGCGTTGGCCTCCGGCCGCTCCGGGCTGGTCGGGCTGCGGGCCGGAACCGGGGGCCTGATGCTGGCCGGGCTGCGCGCCGGAACCCGCGCCTGGCCGCTCATCGCGGTCGGCACGGGGCTGCTGGCCGGACGCGCTGCCGGGCTGCTGGGGCTGCTGACCCGGGTCGCCCGCACGCGGCGAATCACCATCGACGGAGGAGGCCGGCTTCGTGGGTTCCGCGCCGGCCGTATCGGCCGGTCCGTCCGGCTCGCTCTCGTCGGCGGTCGGGTGTTCCTCGCGGTCTTCCCCGCTCGCGGTGAGACCCGGCGTCGGGGCGTTCGGGGGAGGGGGCGCCGCAGCGGTGTCCGCTCCGCCTGGAGTGCCTGTCCCGCCCGCGGTGCCGGGGGTACCCGACGTGCCCGGTGCGCCTGCCGCAGTAGGCGCCGCCGTCGTCGCCTCGGATTGCGGATGGGCGAATGCGGAGTCGGTGGAGACACCCCAGTTGCCGCCCCAGTCGGGCGACGAACCCGCCACGGGCGTCCCGGCCTGCTGCTGGTCACGGACGGCAGGTGACTGCTGGCCCGTGGCGGCTGCGGGCACCGCCGGACCGGCCGGATCGGCGACCGGAAGCGACCATCGGGCGGCAGCCTCCTCCGCGGTCCGGGGGACGCCGTCGAGCCGAGGACGTGCCGGGGCCTTCGGAGGCTCGGCCGCAGCGACCGGGCCGGGCGCAGCAGCGGGTTCACTGCCGCCGTCGGTGTCCGGAGTCCCGGCGGCATACTCGAGGCGACGCTCGATGCGGTCGACCCGGGCGAGCGTGCCGCGCTCCGAGGCATCCGCAGCCGGAAGCAGGAGGCGCGCGCACAGCAGTTCGAGGTGCAACCGTGGCGACGTGGCGCCGGTCATCTCGTTCAGCGCCGCATTGGTGACGTCGGCGGCGCGGGACAGCTCGCCGGCGCCGAGCTGGTTCGCCTGCGTGCGCATGCGGTTCAGCTGGTCGTCGGGCACGCCGCGAAGAATGGACGCGGCGCCCTCGGGGACCGCGTTGATGACGATCAGGTCCCGGAACCGCTCCAGCAGGTCCTCCACGAAACGCCGCGGATCGTGCCCGGTCTGGATCACGCGGTCCACGGCGTTGAACACCGTCGCCGCGTCGCCGGCCGCCACCGAGTCGACGACGTCGTCGAGCAGGGTCGCGTGCGTGTAGCCGAGGAGCGAGACGGCGAGCTCGTAGTCGAGTCCGGTCTCGCCTGCCCCGGCCATGAGCTGGTCGAGCACGGAGAGGGAGTCCCGGACGGACCCGCCGCCGGCGCGGACCACGAGCGAGAGTACTCCCGGCGCCACCGGCACGTTCTCCTGGCGGCACAGCAGCTCGAGGTAGGCCATGAGGGGCTCGGGCGGGACGAGCCGGAAGGGGTAGTGGTGCGTCCGCGACCGGATGGTGCCGATCACCTTGTCCGGCTCGGTGGTCGCGAAGATGAACAGGATGTGCTCCGGCGGCTCCTCCACGATCTTCAGCAGTGCGTTGAAGCCCGCCGACGTGACCATGTGGGCCTCGTCGATGATGAAGATCTTGAACCGGTCGCGGACGGGGGCGAAGGTGGCGCGCTCGCGGAGGTCGCGGGCGTCGTCCACGCCACCGTGGCTCGCGGCGTCGATCTCGATGACGTCGAGGCTGCCGGAGCCGTTGCGTGCGAGTTCGACGCAGCTGTCGCAGACACCGCACGGCGTGGACGTGGGCCCCTGCGCGCAGTTGAGGCAGCGGGCGAGGATCCGCGCCGAGGTGGTCTTCCCGCAGCCGCGGGGACCGGAGAACAGGTAGGCGTGGTTGATGCGGTCCTTGTCGATGGCCGCCATCAGGGGTTCGGTGACATGCTCCTGGCCGATGACGTCCGCGAAGGATTCGGGACGGTAGCGGCGGTAGAGGGCTGTACTCACGGATGAACCTTATCGGTTGGTGCTGACGGTTTGCATGCCGGTCCGGCGGCGGTGGGGAACAGGACGGCGGGGTCGACCACCCACGGGTGACGAGGCAGTCGCCCCGGATCGAACACCGCCAGGGCCGCGTCGAGGCTCCGGCCGGGAAGACCGAGCGAGGCCAGGACGACGTCCAGGACGGCGCCGGCGGTCCAGCCCAGCCCGGCGAGGTCCTCCAGTGTCACAGCGCCGTCCCGCTTTGCCAAGCGTCGGCCGTCGGCCGTCACCGCCAGGGGCACGTGCGCGTAGGTGGGCACCGGGAGGTCGAGCAGGGAGGCCAGATAGGCCTGCCGCGGGGCCGAGTCGAGGAGGTCCTCGCCCCGCACCACCTGGTCGATGCCCTGGGCGGCGTCGTCGACGACGACGGCGAGGTTGTAGGCGATCACGCCGTCGTTCCTCCGCAGGACGAAGTCGTCCACCGGAGCCGTGACGTGCCCGGCCAGCAGGTCCTCGACGGTCCAGCTGTCGACGGCGGAGCGCAGCCGCAGCGCCGGGCGGCGCTCGAGCCGCCGTCGGGCCCGCTCGTCCTCACCGAGGCCCCGGCAGGTGCCGGGGTAGAAGCCGGGCCGCCCGTGCGGGGCGCTCGCCGCTTCCGCGACGTCGCGCCGCGTGCAGAAGCACTCGTAGGCGAGGTCCTGTGCAACGAGCTGCTCCAGCGCCGCGGCGTACCGGGTGATGTGCCCGCTCTGGCGAAGGACCGGCTCGTCGGAGAGGAGACCCAGCGCCGCCAGTTCGGCGAGCTGCTCCGCCTCGGCGCCGGCGCGGACGCGGTCCAGGTCCTCCACCCTGATCAGGAACCGGCGTCCGGTGGAGCGGGCGAAGAGCCACGCGAGGACGGCCGTGCGGAGGTTGCCGACGTGCAGTCGGCCGGAAGGGCTGGGGGCGAAGCGGCCGGCGCCCGTGTCTGCCACCGTGGAACCTCCCGCTGCCCGCGTTCTTAATGTGAAGACCCCCCATGCACCTGCCAGAGCCCGCTTACCCTTGCTACCTTCCGGTCCTGGGGGAGTTCACAGGATGACACCACATGAGGGGCCGGGAAATAGTCTACACAGTGGATCGCGTGGGGTTCGAATCCGCGGAACAGGGCGGGAGGAGCCCCGCGAGATCCCGGCGATTCGGCGTGAGCCGGTTGTATGGGTATTCTGGTATCTGCTCCAAATAAGGAGGATTCGCCTAGCGGCCTATGGCGCACGCCTGGAACGCGTGTTGGGTTCACGCCCTCGGGGGTTCAAATCCCCCATCCTCCGCTTCACGGCTCGATCAGCAGGACCCCGGCTCCGGCCGGGGTCCTGCTGCGTTAAGCCGTCGACGGGTCCGCGGCGCCGGTCACGCGGCGGATACGGGTCTTCGCGGCGGTCTCCGCGGGACCCTCGGGCCCCAGCCCGAGACGGATCATCCCGAGGACCAGCCGCACCGCCGTCCGGATCGGCAGCGGAACCGGTCCGAGGGACGGCACCTCCAGGCCCAGCATCTCGCGGTGGCGCGGCTCGAGCGTGGCCACAGCCCCGGCGAACAGGACCTGGTACCCGAGGCGCTGGGACCGGGGCAGGGGCGGACGGCGGATGTAGGCCAGCGCCTCCTGCACCTGCTCGCTGTTCCGGAGCTCGCCGTCGAACGCGGCGAGCTGAGCGCGGAGCTCGCCGGCGGACCGCGGCGGGTCCTCGAGGCCCATCAGTTCCCCGGCCTGCGCCCATTCCGCCACGTACTGGTCCACGCCGCCCGGGATGGGGCCGCCGTACGCGGAGTGCGCGGCGACGAAGGCATCGGTGAACGCGAGGTGCACCCACCGGATCAGGTCCGGGTCCGCGGCGGAATAGGGCCGGTCGGCGCCCCGACTGTCGGTGTACGTCCCCTTGACCCGGGTGTGGAGGCGCTGGACGAACGCGGACCCCTCCTGGGCTGCGACCTTCGAGCCGTACGTCACGGTGAAGATCCAGCGGATGGTGTTGGCAAGGCGGCCGAGCGGCTCCTCCCGGAAGCTCGAGTGGGCGTGCACACCGGCCATCGCGCCCGGGTGCAGCGTCTGCAGGAGGAGCGCCCGGATGCCCGCGACGGTCGGCGTCATGGAGCTGTGCACCGTCCATACGGCCGAGTCCACGGGGAAGTACCCCACGTCGTCGCCCTTCTCGAACTCGAACTGCCACTGCGGGATGGTCGGATCACCGTCCGTGAAGGTTGTTCGGAGCTGCGTCTTCCACGTGCCGATGATGCCCATCCGGTGACCTGTCCTGTCGGTGTCCTGCGCGCGGCCTGCGGGCCGCCGTTCCTTCCAACGTACCCCCGGGCGGATTTGCTCCTGATCCGTCCGGGGGATGAGCCATCCGCGGCGTGCGACGATACGAAGAACGAGCACCACCGACCACCAGGGAGCAACCATGTCCTCGTCCGGCCTGTACGGGATCGACCTCACCATGAACGACGGCAGCGCGAAGTCCTTCGGGGATTTCCGCGGCCACCCCGTCCTGGTGGTCAACGTCGCGTCGAAGTGCGGCTTCACCCCGCAGTACGCGGGCCTCGAGGCGCTGTACGGCCGGTATGCCGCGGACGGCCTCGTGGTGCTCGGCATGCCGTGCAACCAGTTCATGGGGCAGGAACCCGGGAACGACGGCGACATCGCCGAGTTCTGCTCGACGACGTTCGGCGTCACCTTCCCGCTCCTCGCCAAGGGCGACGTCCGCGGCAAGGACCAGCACCCGCTCTACGGGCAGCTGACGAAGTTCAAGAACGGGCTCCTGCCCGGGCTCGTGAAGTGGAACTTCGAGAAGTTCCTGGTCGGCCGCGACGGCGAGGTCGTCGCGCGGTTCGCCCCGACGGTCGAGCCCGATGCGCCCGAAGTGATCGCCGCGATCGAGGACGCCCTGGCGCGAACCGCCGCCTGACCCAGGTTCCCCGGGGTCAGGCGACCTGGCCCAGGGAGGCCACGCAGCGTGCGAGGAAGGCGGCGCCCGCCTCCTCGTGGATGAGCGACCCTTCCGTCAGGACCTCGTAGGGCTTCGCGGGCACGCCGTCGGCCGGCCGCACGTCCACGTGGGCGAGGTCGTATCCCTGCTCGTGCAGGTAGTCGGCCATGGCGTAGTCGGTGCGTGAATCGCCCACCGTCCGCCATGTGCGGGGGATGTCCATGAGCGGCGCCACCAGGGTGAGGGCGCGCTCGGCGCCGAGGTCCTTGCCCATCCGGACGGATTCGATGTCGGTCGAGATGATGGTCGGGTCCACCCGGTAGTCGATGCTGCCGTTGCTGTCCGGTTCTTCACGCTCCAGCCGGCGGGCCCCCATGTCGTGGCTGTGCATGATGTCGAGCACGTCGCTGTCGAAGGAGCGCTGGCCCTCGAGGTAGTCGGCGTTCGCCGCGTCGAGGACCTGCTCCACCGACACCATGGCGAGCTTCGTCTCGTCGAAGAACATGAGGTGGGAGTATTTCTCCTCCACGAGGTCCCGCACGTCGTCGGCGAAGCTGGAGGGCAGCGCGAGCCCGCGGTCGAGGAAGACCTCCCCGGCGCCGTCGGCCGTGAACGAGAACCAGGTGGCGCCCTTCTCGCAGACGGCGTGGAAGGTCACACCGGCGGGCAGGCCCGCGGCGAGCATCGGCTCCATCACCTGCTCACGGATGAACGCGTCCGAGCGGCCCGTGTTGAACACCACGGGCCAGCCCGCCGCAGCGAGCGTGAGCAGGTCCGCGATGATCCCGGCGGGGACCGTCCGCGTGACGGGGCTGGCCACCGGGCCGTCGACGTCGAGCAGGAGTCCCTGGGCGGGCTGTCCCCGGCCCGGGGAGGGCAGGGCGGGGGCGGCGGGCAGCAGATCGAGGGGGGCGTCCGTAGGCATGGCTCCATTATGTTCCCGGACGGCCCGCACTCCCCGGATGCGACCGGTTGACCGGACGGGTGATCTCCGCCATACTTCTGGAATCGATTCCATGGAATCGATTCCACAAAGACGTAGGGAGCAGCGTGCGGTCAGTGACGATCAAGGACGTCGCCATGAAGGCAGGGGTGTCCACCGCGACGGCATCCCGCGTCCTCTCCGGTCACCCGAGCACCTCGCCCGCCGCGCGCACCGCCGTCGAACAGGCCGTTGCGGAGTTGGGCTTCCGCCCCAACGCGCAGGCGCGGTCGCTCCGCAAGACCACCACCCAGACCATCGGGCTGCTCCTGCCCGATATCCGGAACCCCTTCTTCGCGGACCTCGCCCATGCCGTCGAGCAGCGGGCCCGGGATTTCGGCTACCTCACGCTGTTCGGGAATGCCAACGAGAGCATGGAACAGCAGGAGCGCTACTTCGACGTCATGCTGTCGCAGCGCGTCGACGGCCTGATCGCCGCGCCGCAGGGGGACCGGGCAGGCCTCGCGGGCCTCCTCGGGAGCGGGCTGCCCACGGTCTTCGTGGACCGCGTCATCGAGGGCGCGGGTGTGCCGAGCATCAGCCCGGACAACCGCACCGGTATCCGTGAGGCGGTCGCCCACCTGACCGGCCTCGGCCACCGCCGCATCGGGTACATCGCGGGTCCCCAGTCCACCTCGACCGGGCGGGAACGCCTGCAGGCGTACCAGGAGGCCATTGCCGGGTCTCCCGCCGACGCCGCCCCGGAGCTCGTCTACATCGGTGACTTCCAGGCAGCCAGCGGCGCGGCGGGCGCGCATGCCCTCCTCGATCTTCCCGATGCGCCGACCGCCCTCCTTGCCGCCGACAGCCTGATGTCCATCGGTGCGATCGGTGTCTGCAACGCGCGCGGGATCTCCATCGGCTCCGACGTCGCCTTCGTGGGCTACGACGACATCGAGGCCTTCACCCTCCTGAATCCGGCACTGACCGTGATCGCGCACGACGTCGACGCGATGGGGCGCGGTGCCGTGGAGATGCTCGTCGACGTCATCGCCGGGGCGTCGGCGCAGTCGCGGGTCCTGCCCAGCAGGCTGATCATCCGCGGCTCCACCCCCGAACTCCTGGAAGGAGCCAGCGCATGAGCCTGCCCATCCTCTCGCTCGAGGGCGTGACCAAGTCCTTCGGCCCGGTCACCGTGATCGACGGCGTGTCCGTGGACGTGTATCCCGGGAAGGTCCAGGTCCTCCTGGGTGAGAACGGCGCAGGCAAGTCGACGCTCATCAAGATGATGGCCGGCGTCTACCAGCCGGACGGCGGCCGCATCCTCGTCGACGGCAAGGAGGTCGTCCTGCCGGACACGAAGGCCTCCGAGGCCCTGGGCATCGCGACCATCCATCAGGAACTCAATCTCGTGGGGTCCATGAGCATCGCCGAGAACATCTCCCTGGGCCGGATGCCCGGGCGTTTCGGCTTCGTCGACCGTCGGAGGATGAAGGAGGATGCCCGCGCCGCGCTCGCCCTGATCGGCCTCGATCTGGACGTCGACCAGCACGTGGGGACGCTGGGCATCGCCCGCCAACAGCTCGTGGAGATCGCGAAGGCGCTCAGCCTGGATGCCCGGATGCTGATCCTCGACGAGCCCACGGCCGCCCTCACCAAGCGTGAGATCGCTGCGCTCTTCGGGGTCGTGGAGGACCTCCGGGCCCGCGGCGTCGGCATGGTCTTCATCTCCCACCACCTCGACGAGATCGCCGCGATCGGCGATTCCGTCTCCGTCCTGAGGGATGGCAGGTTCATCGCCGAGGTCCCTGCGACCACTGACGAGGACGAACTCGTCCGGCTCATGGTGGGCCGGGACATCGCCCAGCAGTTCCCGCGACGCCGTGACTACGCGGGCGAGCCGGAGACGCTGCTGTCCGTCAGGAACCTCTCCACCAAGGGCATGGTCAACGATGTCTCCTTCGACGTCCACGCCGGCGAGGTCGTCGCCCTCGCCGGGCTCGTGGGGGCAGGCCGCACGGAGGTGGTGCGCGCCGTCGCCGGCGTCGACCCGTATCTCGGCGGCTCCGTCTCGGTCCGCGGCAAGGAACTGCCCCGGCTCGACGTCGGTGCGGCCATCCGGGCCGGCGTGGGCCACGTCCCCGAGGACCGCAAGGTGCAGGGGCTCGTCCTCGGCGCCAGCGTCAACGACAACATCGGCTACGCGACGCTCGCCTCGACCTCGAAGGCCGGTGTCGTGGACTTCGCGGGCCAGCGCTCGCGCGCCCAGGGCGTCGCCGACACGCTTCGTATCCGGATGCGCGACCTCGACCAGCGGGTGGGATCCCTGTCCGGCGGCAATCAGCAGAAGGCGGTCTTCGCGCGGTGGATCCTCGCGGAGTCCTCGGTGCTGCTGCTGGACGAACCGACACGCGGCGTCGACGTCGGCGCGAAGGTCGAGATCTACGAACTCATCAACGCCATCACCGCGGCCGGAGGCGCCGTCGTGATGGTGTCGAGCGAACTCCCCGAAGTACTCGGGATGGCCGATCGCATCCTCGTGATGAGCGGCGGCCACATCTCCGGCGAACTCGACGCCACCACCGCAACCCAGGACGCCGTCATGTCCCTCGCCGTCCGCGACGTGCAGAGGGACCGCGAGGACCAGCAGATGAAGGACGAGGCATGAACACCGTAGCTGTACGCAAGCCCGCCACCGGCGGCACGAGAATCACGACGTTCCTCGCGGACAACGGGGCGCTGGTAGGGCTCTTCGTCCTCGGGCTCGCGCTCTTCATCGCCACACCGGACTTCCTCACGGGACCCAACCTGCTGAACATCGGCATCCAGGCCTCGGTCATCGCCGTCCTCGCCTTCGGCCTGACCTTCGTGATCGTTGCAGGCGGGATCGATCTCTCCGTCGGTTCGGTCGCCGCCCTCAGTGCCATGGGCTCCGCCTACATGTTCAGTACGGCAGACCTCCCCGGGTGGCTCGCGTTGATCGGTGGACTCCTGTTCGGGACCCTCGCGGGTGCCGTCAGCGGTTTCGCGGTCGCCTTCGGACGGCTGCCGTCCTTCATCGCCACCCTCGCGATGCTGAGTGTCGCCCGCGGCCTCACCCTGGTGCTCTCGGACGGCAGGCCCATCGCCACGGCGCCCGCCGTGTCCTTCCTCGGCGGCAACATCGGTCCCCTGCCCATGCCGATCGTCGTCCTGGTCATCGCAGGTGCGGTCGCCGCACTGATCCTCAACTACACCGTCATGGGCCGCTACATGTACGCGGTGGGCGGCAACACCGAAGCGGCACGTCTGTCGGGCATCCCCGTGCGGCGAGTCCTCGTGACGGTGTTCGCGCTGTCGGGCCTCTTCGCGGCACTCGCAGGGTTGCTGCTCTCCGGTCGGCTCGACTCCGCCCAGCCGCAGGCCGCCGCCGGCTACGAACTGGACGCCATCGCCGCCGTCGTCATCGGTGGTGCCTCCCTGGCCGGTGGCGTGGGACGGATCAGCGGTACGCTCATCGGCGCCCTCGTCCTCGTGGTGATCCGCAACGGCCTGAACCTGCTCAACGTGTCCTCCTTCTGGCAGCAGGTGGTGATCGGCGTGGTGATCGCGCTCGCCGTCGGGATCGACTCCCTGCGCCGGAAGTCCGGCAGCCACTAGGCCACCCGACCCATCCATCCCTCACTCCTCCGACCCGATCCACATCCACCCGAAAAGAAGGAATCAACGATGAAGTTCTCCTCAACGACCCGCGCCGCGGCCGTCACCATGTCCCTCGCGCTGCTGCTCGGCACCACCGCCTGCAACCGCGGCGGCGAAGCGGCCGCCGAGTCGCAGAGCGTCACACTCGCCGTGTCCACCCTCAACAACCCCTTCTTCGTGGAACTGCGCGACGGCGCCCAGGAAGCGGCGGACGCCGCCGGCGTCGAGCTCGAAGTCGTCGACGCACAGAATGATTCCGCGACGCAGACCAACCAGCTCGCGACGGCAGCCACCAGCGGCACCGACGGCGTGATCATCAACCCCGTGGATTCGGATGCGGCAGCTGCCTCGGTGGCTCCGCTGGTCTCGGCCGGGACTCCGATCGTCGCCGTCGATCGTGCAGTCAACGGAGCCGAGGTCCAGTCCCTCGTCTCGAGCGACAACGTGGCCGGAGGCAAGCAGGCCGCCGACGAGCTCGCCGCGGCCATGGGTGGCAAGGGCTCCGTGATCGTGCTGCAGGGCGTCGCCGGGACCTCGGCCAGCCGGGATCGTGGAGCGGGCTTCGCCGAGGGCATGAAGGCGTACCCGGACATCGAGATCGTGGCCCAGCAGACGGCGAATTTCGACCGCGCCGAGGCCCTGAACGTCGCAACGAACCTGCTGCAGGCCAATCCGGGCGTGACCGGCGTCTTCGCCGAGAACGACGAGATGGCCCTCGGCGCCATTCAGGCCCTCGGCGCGAAGGCGGGCGCTGATGTGTTGGTCGTCGGGTTCGACGGCACGGCCGACGGCCTGGCAGCCATCGAGGCGGGCACCCTGACGGCGACCATCGCCCAGCAGCCGGCAGAGCTCGGCAAGCGTTCGGTCGAGGTGCTCGTCCAGCTGCTCGACGACGCCACGGTCGAGGAAGCCATCCCGGTCCCGGTGACCACGGTCAACACCGAGAACGTCGCGGACTTCGCGGGATGATCCCTGTGTCGCCGGGCGTCGTCGTCGTCGGGTCCATCAACGCGGATCTCGTGGTCACCCTCGAGCGGCACCCGCAACCGGGCGAGACCGTGCTGGGCCGATCGATGACGGTGCTGCCCGGCGGCAAGGGCGCCAACCAGGCTGTCGCCGCAGCGCGGCTCGGGGCGTCCGTGGCGATGATCGGAGCCGTGGGGAGCGATGCGTACGCGGTCACCGCCCTCTCGGCGCTCACGGACGCCGGGGTGGACCTCCGCGCTGTCGAGCGGACCGACGGCGGCACGGGGGTCGCGGTGGTCCAGGTGTCCGAGGACGGCGAGAACAGCATCGTGGTGCTGCCTGGGGCGAACGCTTCGATGACGTCGGACCTCGTCGCGCCCTGGACCGACACCATCGCCGGCGCCGCGGTGGTCGTGGTGCAGGGCGAGCTTCCCGCCGCCGCCACCCAGGCCGCGGTCCTCGCGGCATCAGGTCGCGTGATCATCAACCTCGCTCCGGTCATCGCCATCGATCGTCAGGTCCTGCTGCGCGCAGACCCGCTGGTCGTCAACGAGCACGAGGGTGCCCTCGTCCTCGCGCAGCTCGGCAAGCCCGGACCCAGGGGGCACAGTGCCGTCGTCGATGCACTCCTGGCCTGCGGCTTCGCGTCCGTGGTGATGACCCTCGGCGGCGCCGGCGCCCTCGTCTCCGACGGCGGCGCCGTCCTCGCCGTGCCCGCGCCGCGCGTCGCAGCGGTGGACACGACCGGAGCCGGCGACGCCTTCGTCGGAGCGCTCGCCGCCCGGCTCCACGCCGGGGACCCGCTCCCCGAGGCCGTCCGGTTCGCCGTCCGGGTGGGCTCCTATGCCGTCCAGTACCCCGGTGCGCAGCCTTCCTACCCGGCGGTCGGGGACGTGCTCCCTGCGCTGCCCGTCGGTCGGGACGACCAGCAGGAGACGAGTCCATGAAGAAGTCAGGAATCATCAACGCCCCGCTCAGCGGAGCGCTGGCCACCCTCGGCCATGGACACCTCGTCGTGATCGCCGACTGCGGCCTCCCTGTCCCCGCTTCGGCGACCGTCGTGGACCTGTCCCTCGTGCGGGGGGTCCCCTCGTTCAGGGAGGTCCTGGACGCGGTGCTGGACGAGATCGTCGTCGAAGGTGCCCTGTGCGCCCTGGAGGCCGAGGGGACCGACGTCGAGCAATGGCTCGAGGACCGGGGCCTGGCGCCCCGTCGCATCAGGCACGACGACCTGAAGGGTCTCCTGCCCACGGCACGGCTCATCATCCGGACCGGAGAGGCGACACCGTACGCCAACGTGATCCTGCAGTGCGGCGTCGATTTCTGACGTCCCCGTGGGTGGTCCCGCGCCGTCGGAGGGCCCCGCGGCGTAACCATTGGGCCACGAGATGATCGCCTCCCGAAGACCCGCGTTCCATTGGCCGAAGCAATTACCTACCCTAGAGAGGTGATCTTCAAAGCAGTGAGTGACGGCCGGCCGTACCCCGACCACGGATGCGTGACCCCCAGGGACTGGGCGGAGGTGCCTCCCCGGCAGGTGCGGCTCGATGAACTCGTGACCACCAAGACCACGCTCGACCTCGGGGCGCTGCTCGCCGAGGATTCGACGTTCTTCGGCGACCTCTTCCCCCACGTGGTGCAGTGGAACGAGACGATGTACCTCGAGGACGGCCTGCACCGCGCCGTCCGGACGGCGCTTCACCAGCGGACCATCCTGCACGCGAGAGTCCTCGTGCTCGATGAGTGAGCAGGGCTCGCCGCGGCACCAGCGGGCGCAGGCCAAACGCGACCCGACCGAGTGGCACGGTCAGCGGATCGTCACCGAGACGGATCTCGGCGCCGTGTTCACGGAGGACGACGCCGACCGTCGCCACCGGATGTCGATGCGCAGGATCCGCCACGGTGTGGTCCTCGTGCTCCTCGTCGGGCTCGTGGCCGCAGCCGTGTACGTCGCCATCGGCATCGCACGCGGTGACATCAGCACCGGGGTGCCCGAGGCGGTTCCCGAACCGACGTCGACGTGCCCTGCCGGTCCGTTCGACTACCAGGACCCGAGCGCCATCACCGTCAACGTCTACAACAGCACCAGCATCGACGGGCTTGCCGGCATCGCCGCCGGGCAGCTCCGCGGCCGGGCCTTCGCGGTGCGCGAGATCGGCAACAGGCCCGTCGGCCCGACCGGCATGACGGCGATCATCGTCTCGGGCGAGGACGGACGCGCCAACGCCTTCACGCTGCAGCGCACCATCCCCGACTCGATCTACGTGGCGGACGAACGCGAGGACCGGACGGTCGACGTCATCCTCGGTTCCGCCTACGCGGGCGTCATCCCGCCCGAGCGGGTCGACGTCACCCCCGCCGGGCTGGCCTGCGCCCCGGAGGAAGGCCCGACGGCCACGCCCGCTCCCACGGCCCCGTAGGTCCGTCCACGGAGGGAGGGACGACGCCATCGGGCGCCGTCCCTCCCTTTCTCCCTGCACCAGGATCACGCCAGAGCGAGGACCCTCTCGTCCCGCAGGTACTTCGAGTACGCGGTGACGGTCAGGAAGGCCGGGAACTGCGAGCCGAGGGCCACCTCCTCGAAGACCTCACGGGCCTCGTCGAAACGGTCGCCGTCGAACCGCGCCAGGGCCGCGAACTCCTCGTCGAGCAGATCCGTCACCCGCTCCCGGGTGATCACCTCGCCGTCGTCCGTGAGCGCGCTCGTGTGGATCCACTGCCAGATCTGCGAGCGCGAGATCTCGGCCGTCGCGGCGTCCTCCATCAGGTTGTTGATCGCGGCGGCGCCGTTGCCCCGCAGCCAGGACTCGATGTACCGCACCCCGACCTCGAGGTTCTCGCGGACACCCCGCTCCGTGATGGCGCCCGGTGTCGCGGCGATGTCCAGCAGGGCGGCGTCGTCGGGACGGACGTCGTCGCGCAGGCGGTGGAGCTGGTTCGGCCGATCGCCGAGGTCCGCGTCGAAGACCTCCATGGCCACGGGCACGAGGTCCGGGTGGGCCACCCACGACCCGTCGAAGCCGTCGTTGGCCTCGCGGGTCTTGTCCGCCCGCACCTTCTCCAGGGCGAGGGCGTTGGCCTGCTCGTCGCGCCGGTTCGGGATGAACGCGGCCATGCCGCCGATCGCATGGGCGCCGCGACGGTGGCAGGCGCGGACGAGCTGCTCGGTGTAGGCGCGCATGAACGGTGCCGTCATGGTGACGGCGTTGCGGTCCGGCAGCACGAAGCGCGGGCCACGGGTGCGGAAGTTCTTGATGACGGAGAAGATGTAGTCCCACCGGCCGGCGTTCAGTCCCGCCGCGTGGTCCCGCAGTTCATACAGGATCTCCTCCATCTCGAACGCCGCCGTGATGGTCTCGATCAGCACGGTGGCGCGGATGGTGCCCTGCGGGATGCCGAGCAGGTGCTGTGCCTGGACGAAGATGTCATTCCACAGCCGCGCCTCGAGGTGGTTCTCGATCTTCGGGAGGTAGAAGTAGGGGCCGCGTCCCTGTGTGATCAGCGTGCGGGCGTTGTGGAAGAAGTAGAGGGCGAAGTCGAACAGCCCGCCCGCGACGGCCACGTCCTGGATGAGGACGTGCTTCTCGGGCAGGTGCCAGCCCCGGGGCCGGACGACGACCGTGGGCAGCGTGTCCGCCGGGCCGTCCACCCGGTACTCCCTGCCCTCGGGCGAGGTGAACCCGATCCGTCCTGCGAGGGCGTCCCGGAGGTTCAGCTGGCCGTTGATCACGTTGGACCACGACGGCGTCGAGGAGTCCTCCATGTCGGCGAGCCAGACCTTCGCGCCGGAGTTGAGGGCGTTGATGGTCATCTTGCGGTCCACGGGGCCGGTGATCTCCACGCGGCGGTCCTCGAGTCCCGGCGCCGTCGGGGCCACCCGCCAGGACGCGTCCTCGCGGATGTGCCGGGTCTCGGGCAGGAAGTGCGGGTCGGCGCCGGCCGCGACGGCCTTGCGCTGGCGGCACCGGTGGTCGAGGAGTTCCTCGCGGCGCTTGTGGGTCGCCCGGTGCAGTGCCTTGACGAAGTCGAGTGCCTCGCGGGTCAGGATCTCGCCCTGACGCTGGACGGGCGGCGCGGTGAGGGTGATGCCGTTCAGGGTGTAGGGGTCGTTCATGGTGTGCTCCTGGGGAGTTCGGTGCCGATGCGGGGTGCGCCGAGAGGACAGAGAAGACGGCCCGGACGGGTGTCGTGGTCTTTTCTGCCCTCTCGGCGGGGAGGGGATCAGTGGAACTGCTGCGTCTCCGTGGACCCGGCGAGGGCGAGCGTGCTGCCGCCGGGGTTGAGGGCGGTGGCCACCTGGTCGAAGTAGCCGGTGCCGACCTCGCGCTGGTGCCGGGTGGCGGTGTAGCCGCGGGACTCGGCGGCGAACTCGCGCTCCTGGAGGTCCACGTACGCGGTCATGCCGTTGCGTGCGTAGCCGTGGGCGAGGTCGAACATCGAGTAGTTGAGGGCGTGGAAGCCGGCCAGGGTGATGAATTGGAACGTGAACCCCATGGCGCCGAGCTCGCGCTGGAACGTGGCGATCGTGGCGTCGTCGAGGTGCTTGCGCCAGTTGAACGAGGGCGAGCAGTTGTAGGCGAGCATCTGGTCCGGGAACTCCGCCTTGATCCCCTCGGCGAACCGCCGCGCCAGGTCGAGGTCCGGGGTGCCGGTCTCCATCCAGAGCAGGTCCGCGTACGGAGCGTAGGCCCTGCCGCGGGCGATGCACGCCTCGAGGCCGTTGCGTACGTGGTAGAAACCCTCGGGGGTGCGCTCGCCGGTGACGAACGGCTGGTCCCGCTCGTCCACGTCGGAGGTGATGAGCGTGGCGGCCTCGGCGTCGGTCCGGGCGACGATGACCGACGGCGTCCCCGCGACGTCGGCCGCGAGCCGCGCCGCGTTCAGGGTGCGCACGTGCTGCTGGGTGGGGATCAGGACCTTGCCGCCGAGGTGCCCGCACTTCTTCTCCGATGCGAGCTGGTCCTCCCAGTGGATGCCGGCGGCCCCGGCCTGGATCATCGACTTCATGAGCTCGTAGGCGTTGAGCGGGCCGCCGAAGCCGGCCTCGGCGTCGGCCACGATCGGCACGAGCCAGTCCTCGACGGTCGAGGTGCCTTCGGCCCATTCGATCTGGTCGGCGCGGAGCAGTGCGTTGTTGATACGCCGCACGACGGTGGGCACGGAGTTCGCCGGGTACAGCGACTGGTCGGGATAGGTGTGCCCGGAGTTGTTGGCGTCCGCGGCCACCTGCCAGCCGGAGAGGTAGATGGCGCGCAGCCCGGCCTTGACCTGCTGCACGGCCTGGTTGCCGGTGAGGGCGCCGAGGGCGTTGGTGTACCCGCCGGTGCCGGCCTCGGCGGTGAGCTGGCGCCACAGCTTCTCGGCGCCGCGCCGCGCGAGCGTGTGTTCCTCCTGGACGCTGCCGCGGAGGCGGACGACGTCGGCCGACGAGTAGTCGCGCCGCACGCCTTCCCAGCGCGGATCGGCCGACCAGTCGAGGTCCAGTGCGCGGGCGGCGTCCGCTGCCGCGCCCTGCAGGCCGGCGGAGGTGGGATTCGAGGGTGCGGATTCCTGCGTCATTGCTGTCTCCTTGGTCGGTGGCCGGCTGCCCCGGCGGGTGTGGAACCAACAATTCGCCACTTCTGCCGACGTTCCTACCCTCCGACCCTGGCAAGAAACGCACTTCTTCGCTTATCGTCAAGAAATGACGACTCCCGCCTGGGCACAGCCCACCTCTGCCACCCCGCCGAGCGTCGAGGGCGAGGCCCCGGACCTCATCAGCCTGGGGCGGCGCGTGCGGCACCTCCGCAAGGCCAAGGGCCTCACCCTTGATGACCTGGGCGCCGCCGTCGGCACCGTCGCCTCGCAGCTGTCCCTCGTCGAGAACGGCAAGCGGGAGCCCAAGCTCGGCATGCTCCAGCGCCTCGCGGTGGCACTCGGGGTGACGATCGACGAACTGCTCGGCGCGGAGCCGCCGTCGCGCCGGGCCGCCCTGGAGATCGCGCTGGAGCGCGCGCAGCGAGGCCCCCTCTACGAGTCGCTGGGGCTGCCGAAGGTCCGTATCTCGTCGAGGCTGCCGCTGGAGGTGCTGGAGTCGCTCGTGGGCCTGCAGGGCGAGCTCGAGCGGCGGTTGAACGAGCAGGTGGCCACGCCGGAGGAGGCGCGGCGGGCCAACGCCGAACTGCGCGCCGTGATGCGGGAGCGGAACAACTACTTCCAGGAGATCGAGGTCCAGGCGCAGACCGTGCTCGACGCCGTCGGCTACGGTGCGGGCCCCGTGTCCCAGCACCTGATCGCGGACATCGCCGCACACCTCGGCTTCTCCCTGCACCACGTGGGCGACCTCCCGCACTCCACCCGGTCCGTCACGGACCTCAAGAACCGCCGCATCTACCTCACGCAGTCGCAGCGGACCGATCACGACCCCCGCTCGGTGCTGCTGCAGGCGCTCGGGCACTACGTCCTGGAGCACAGGACACCCGAGAACTACGGCGAGTTCCTGCGCCAGCGGGTCGCCACCAACTATTTCGCGGCGGCGCTCCTGCTGCCCGAGCGGCCCACCGTCGAGTTCCTGAAGCGGGCGAAGGCGGCGAAGGAGATCTCCGTGGAGGACATCCGCGACAACTTCGCGGTGTCCTACGAGACGGCCGCGCACCGGTTCACGAACCTCGCCACCGAGCACCTCGACATCCCCACCCACTTCCAGAAGACGCACAAGAGCGGCATCATCTACAAGGCCTACGAGAACGACGGCGTGACCTTCCCGCAGGACCACACGGGCGCCATCGAGGGCCAGCCCTCCTGCCGCCGCTGGACCTCGCGCGCGGTGTTCGACGTCCAGGACAAGTTCCGCGCCTACAACCAGTACACGGACACCCCGAGCGGCACCTACTGGTGCACGGCGCGGACCGAGCGCGCCGCCAGCGGGGAGTTCTCGCTCAGCATCGGGGTGCCCTACTCGCACGTGAAATGGTTCCGCGGGCGGGACACGGACATCCGCGAGAAGTCCTTCTGCCCCGACGAGTCATGCTGCCGCCAGCCACCGGCGGATCTCGCACGGGAATGGGCCGGCCATGCCTGGCCGAGCGCGCGCGCCCACTCGCACCTGCTCGCGGCGATGCCGCCGGGGGCGTTCCCGGGTGTGGACGAGACCGAGGTGTACGCGTTCCTCGCCACGCACTCGGGCTGACGCAGTCCCTGCACCGGTGCACCCGGCTGCGGGTCAGGGGCGCCCTCCGAGCGCACGACGGCGGAGGGCCAGGGGGTAGGCGGCCCAGAGGACCGCCTCCACGACCAGGAGCGCTGCCGCCACGACGAGGCTGGCGGTCCGGTCCAGCACGAGGTCGAAGACCAGCCAGAGGGTCCCCGCGAGCACGAGCCCCACGAGCGCCGTGGCGAGGGGGATGATCGCCGCGGTGTGCCCGACGAGCGTCGCCTTCACATGGAGGCCGAACAGGGCCCGGTGCAGGTTGACCGTCGACAGCAACAGGGCCTGGATCAGGACGGACAAGCACAGCAGGCACAGGTAGACGGTCACCTGGACGTCGTCGAGCTCTTCGAAGCGGCGCTGGAAGGGCAGGATCAGCAGGAATCCGGCCAGGATCTGGATACCGGCCTGCATGACGCGCAGCTCCTGCAGCATGTCCTGCCAGTTGCGGTCGAGGCGCTGGTTCCCGGTCTCGCCGTGCCTGTCGTCGCGTGACGGGGGCCCTGCGTCGGGACCGGGCCCGCGGTCGGCGTCGTCCCGAGCCGGGGTGTCCCCTGCTCCGGTGCCCTCCTGCCCCGCCGCGGCGTCCATCGTGTGCCGGGCTACCGGATGGACCCCGCGCCGCCCTGCCAGACGGCGTCGAACGGGGCGTTGGAGCTGACGCGGTTGCGGATGCCCTCGGTCACGAAGGCCTTGGCGGTGCGGGCGGCGTCCAGCGGGGTCGAACCCTTCGCGAGTTCTGCGGCGATCGCCGCTGCGAGCGTGCAGCCGGCGCCGCTGACGGCGACCTCGCCCACCTTCGGGGAGGACAGGACCTCGAGCGTCTCGCCGTCGAAGTAGACGTCGACGGCGTCGGGGCCTTCGATGCGCACCCCGCCCTTGGCGAGGACCACGGCCCCGCTCCGGTGGTGGATGATGCGGGCAGCTTCCTCGAGGTCCTCGAGGGACTCGATGGTGATGCCGGAGAGGGACTCCGCCTCGAAGTGGTTGGGGGTGACGAAGGTGGCCAGCGGCAGGATGTTCGCCTTCAGGGCTTCATCGGTGTCGAGGGCGGCGCCGGGCTCCTGCCCCTTGCAGATCAGCACCGGATCCAGGACCACGTTGTCCCACTCCTGGCTCTTCAGGGCGGTGGCCACGGTGTCGATGGTCGCGGGAGTGCCGAGCATGCCCAGCTTGACGGTGCGGAGGGGGTAGCAGGACTGGATCGCCTCGAGCTGGTCGGCGATCACCTGCTGGTCCACCGGTACGAAGCGGTGCTGCCACTGGTTCTTCGGGTCGAAGGAGACGATGCAGGTCAGCGCGACGATGCCGTAGACGTCGAGTTCCTGGAACGTCTTGAGATCGGCCTGGGCTCCGGCGCCGCCCGTCGCCTCGGACCCGGCGATGGTGAGGGTGAGGGCGGGGGCTGCGGAGGTCTGGGTGTCGGACATCTCCCTAGTCTGCCCGACTCCGCTCCGCGGCGGCCACCCGATCCGGGACGGGATGGGATCACGGGCCCCGGTCGTCCGAATCTCCGTCCCGGGTGTTGTGGCAGGGCTCATTGCACGCGGACCAGCTTCCAGACGCTGGCGCGGGCGATGGCGCCGGCGCCTCCGATGATCAGGGCGATGGGGAGGCTCTCGAGGAACACCCGGGAGGGTGACAGCAGGGCGATCACGATGAAGGAGGCCAGGGTGAAGGCGGCGAAGAAGACGCCGACGTGCACCCACTGGTTCGCCACGGGGCGCAGCAGGAGCCCGAGCACGATGCCGAGGGGCAGGCCGGTGAGCACGCCGACGCCGATGCCGTACCAGAGCGCCAGGAGGAAGACGCCCGGGGCGCCCGGCCCCCAGGAGACGGCGAACGCCAGGGCGAGGGTCGCGAGCCCCACGAGGAACCCCACGGCGACGGCGCCGACCCCGAACGTCACCCGGCGGCGGGGGTCCAGTGTGTGGCGCCCGGCGTCGTCGTCGGCCGTCACGGGCGGTTCCTTCGTCATTGTCGGGTCCCCCGGATGAGTTGCACGATGTCCTCGACGATCTTCCGCACCACGGGAAGCCGGGAGAGGATCACGAGCTTCGAGAGGAGCGGCGCGGCCTGATCGATGAGCCGCCGCGTGCGGACCTGGTCGGGGGAGGAGTCGTAGACCCAGAAGAGGGTGATGCCCATGGAGGCGTACCAGAGGAGTTCGGGGAGGTCGTCGCGGATGGCCAGGGGCGGCTGCGGCCTGGACATCGCCACGGCCTGCCGGAACAGCGAGATGGCGCGGGCCCTGGCCACAGCGGACTCGCTGCCGAACGGGCTCGTGGTCGCGGACGGCTTGATGGCGATGCTGATGAAGTTGGAGCCGAAGTCGTGGTATGGCCCCATCACGCCGATCCCCGTGTTCAGGACGATCCGCAGGAGCTCGCCGAGATTCTGGCCCTCGCGCAGGCGGGGGAGTGCGAGGGAGCGGTGCTCCTCCTGGAGGCTGCGGTACAGCTCGTGGACGAGGTCGTCCTTCGAGGCGAAGTAGTAGTAGGCACTTCCCGTGGAGACATCGGCGGCCGCCGCGATGGCCCGCATGGTCGTCTTCTCGTAGCCGGTCTCGCGGAACAGCCGGAGCGCGGTGGAGACCAGCAACTCCCGGGTTGCTTCGCTCTTGGCCGTCGGCGAGGGCATGGGCCTCCTTTTCGAACGTGTTCAATTCGGAGTGTAGCCCAGAATTGAACACGTTCGAACAGGGATGGTGCGGGCAGGTATCGCGGGGTTCCTGGGTAGGCCTGACGGCTGGTGGGACGCGAGGACCCCCGGCGGTCTCCCGTCGGGGGTCCTCTTGGCGCGGTGCGGGGCTGCTACCGGAACAGGTCCGATGCGACGCCCATGATGATGCGGTCCCCGGGAGTCGATTTCCTCAGGTAGTCCTCGACGGCCCAGTCGTCGAGCGCGATGCACCCGGCGGTCGGAACCTTGTTCTCGTGCAGGAAGATGGCGAAGCCCGCGTCCTGCACGATGGGCGAATCCGGCGGCCGGTTGTAGTTGATCACGGCACCCTGCCGGTAGTCGTGGGTGCCTCGTGTCGCGAAGTACCACATGTCCTCGTCATACCCCACCCAGGTGGAGGACTCGAAGTACTTGTTGTAGGTGGACGTGTTCGGATTGCCGCCCCAGCGTGAACGGGGGTTGAGCGTGCGGTAGGGCAGTGCGGTGCCGGGGTTGCCCAGGCCGAAGGCCTCGGTCACGGAGTAGGACCCGGTGGGGGAGTAGTTGAAGCGGGTCGGCCCGGAGGGCACTCCCGGCCTCTTGAAGCCGCTGGCTCCTACCCTGGCATCCGTCTTCCAGTCGGTGACGTACGTCCCCGCCACCTTCTGGCAGTACACGGCGCTGGCGTTACTCTGGCCGTACGCGCCGGCGATGGTGAGGAGGACCCTCTTCGCCCCGCCCGTCGGGTACTTGGAGCGGCCGTCGTTCAGGGTGGAGCATTCGGTGTGCCGGTGGTCCCGGCTGCTGGAACCATTCCAGGAGATGAAGCCGCCCTGGAAGGGTTGGACGCATTCGCCGCCCTCGCAGCGTTCGGGCGTCTGGGGGTAGCCCAGGTAGCTGAGGTGCCGGCCCAACGACTCGTACCTGGTCTTCATCCCGCCGCGGACGGGCTGGGACCCGGTCGCGGGTGACCAGAGGATCACGCCACCCAGGAACCGCTGGTAGCAGCCACCGTTCCGTTGGCCGCAGACTTCGGCCTCCAGCGGGTAACCCAGGTAGCCGTTGTTGGCGCCCAGGTTCCTGTAGCGCGCACCGATGTCACCGTTCGTCGAGTGTCCGCCCGTCGCCGGGGACCAGTAGGTCGAGCCGCCCTGGTACTTCTGGACACACCCGCCGTCGGGCTGCCCGCACACCTCGTTCTCGAGGGGATAGCCGAGTACACCGTTCTGGGCGCCGCGGGCCGCCCAGGCGGCGAGCATCCCGCCGCGGCTGATGTGGGCGCCTGTGGCCGGTGACCAGGAGATCACCCCGCGCTGGTAGGTCTGCTTACAGCCGGCCGACCGCAGCCCGCAGGTCTCCCTGGACGTCGGATAACCGAGCCAGCCGTTCTCCGCCCCGGTCCCCGAGTAGGCGCCACCGATGGCTCCGGGGGTCCACACACCGTAGGCGCCGGACGATGCGGACCACAGGATCCGGAGGCCGCCGAAGTCCTGGACGCATCCCCTGTCACGCTTGCCGCACACCTCGGCCGAGGACGGGTGACCGGCAGCAGCGTAGCCGCCGTACAGGGTGTACAGGGCGCCGCCGATGGCGCCGCGGGTCCATACCTGCTGGTGCCCGGCCTTCGTGCTCCAGGTGAGGTCTGTCCCGTTGGAGAACCGCTGGGAGCAGCCACCCGTGGTGCACTGTTCGTCGGTGGTCGGGTAGCCGACAGCGCCCAGGCCTCCGATGGCTGCCCATCGGGGGCCGGTGTTGCCGGAGGTGAACAGTCCTGCGTGCGCTCCGGTGGAGGGGGTGTAGTGGATCTCCCCGCCGACGAACGTCTCCACACAGTGCCCTGCCGCATCGCAGGATTCATTGGAGGTCGGTTCGCCCAGTGCGCCTGTGGCGCCGCCGAGCTCCCGCCATTTCGCGGCGATGCCGCCGATGGGGGTGAAGGGGCCCGCTGCGGCAGCACCGGCCTCGGGGTCTCGTGCTTCCGCCGGGGCGGTCGGCTCCTGGGTCCCAGGCTCTGCGGGTTCCTGATCCGAGGGTTCGGCCGGGTCCGGGACCGCAGGAACCTCCGACGCTGGAAGCTCCGGCGGAACCGATGCGGAGGTCGATGGCTCCGGACCCGCTTCCGGGCTCTCCGGCGCGGGGGTCCTCAGCACTGCTGCTGGGGGCGTCGTGCCGGGATCGGCCGTGGCCGGAGCCGCGGGAAGGGTTGCAGGAGGGGTCGCGGGAGGAGTCTGCTCCGCGACCGTCGGCGAGGGCACCGGCGCCGCGACGGCGCCCGGAGCGAGTCCGGAAAGAAGGAGTGCGGCCAGCGAGACCACAGCGAGCGCGCGCGCCGGAAGGGACGTGGATGAATGGTTCACCGGGAGACAACCGCCTGACAGGTAGAGGATGCTGGGGCCCCGTCGGCGAAGGCATCAGCGCGGACTTCAGCCGTGCCGCCGGCTGGGACTGTTTGTTCGATGCTCGCGCGACCGGCCACGCTGCTGGTGCTGCCGACGGCGACGACGACGGAGAAGGTCACTGCCGTGTCGGTGGTGTTCGTCAGCGTCCCGGAGAAGGACCAGATGCCCGCTGCGTCCGCCGTGCACACGACATCGCTCAGGGCCTCATTGGCGATGGCGGTCGGATTCGCGGGCACGGACTCCGTGCTGGTTTCCAGGGTCGCCTCGACGCTCGGTCCCGGATCGGGCGCCACCGTTGCCGGCAGATCCGCCCCCGTCGCTGCGGCCCCGGCCGTCGTCGGTGCGACCGGCGATCCGGGCGCCGTCGTCGATGGTGGGGCCGACGGTGCTGATGCCGGGGCGTCGGGGACGTCGGCAGGTGGCGACGTGCAGCCGGAAAGGGCGATGGAGCCCACGGCCGCGCATAAGAAAAGCGGCCTGAGACTCCGCATTGTTCCCCCGTTATCTGCGGTGAACTTCCCGTTCAAGAACCAGGGGCTTCTGACCGGGAAGATTGTACAGTCGGAGATTATCAGCGATCTTCCGTGATCCGGTCCGACATTCGACAAGAATTCCACAGCGTCTTGTGAGGAACAGGGTTTATCGGTAGTACGAACCCAGCACGTCGGCTTTCAGTTCGGGGAACGTCCCGTCGTCGATGGCCGCACGGGCGTCGTCGACCATGCGGATGACGAATCTTTCATTGTGGATCGAGATGAGGGTCGCGGACACCATTTCCTTCGCCTTGAACAGGTGATGGATATAGGCACGCGAATAGTTCCCGCAGGTGTAGCAGTCACACCCGTCGACGAGGGGCCCGAAGTCCCTCTTGAACCGGGCGTTGGAGAGATTCCAGCGGCCGTGGGGCGTATAGAACGCGGAATTGCGGGCCACCCGCGTGGGGGAGACGCAGTCGAAGGTGTCGGCACCGTTCTCGATTGCGGTGAACAGGTCATCCGGCTCCGAGATGCCGAGAAGGTGCCGGGGCTTGTCCTCCGGCAGTTCGTCGCTGCACCACCCGAGAATCGTCCCGAGATTCTCCTTCTCCAGCGCGCCGCCGATACCGAACCCGTCGAAGTCCATGGCACCGAGATCCGCGGACGCCTTCCGCCGGAGGTCCTCGTACTGTGCACCCTGGATGACGCCGAACAGGGCCTGGTAGGGGCGGTGGCTGCGCTCGCCGGTGAGCCGCTGGTGTTCAGCGATGCAGCGCAGGGCCCACAACCGGGTCCTTTCGAGGGATTCCTCCTGGTAGCCGCGGGAGTTCATGAGCGTGGTCAGCTCGTCGAAGGCGAACATGACGTCCGCGCCGAGCTGGTGCTGCACCTGCATCGAGATCTCGGGAGTGAAACGGTGGCGGTCCCCGTTCAGGTGGCTCTTGAACCAGACGCCGTCGTCGTCGATGTGCGCGAGGCGTTCCTTGCCCACGGCGATGCGGTCGTCCGCACCCGCCGTGTCGGCGTCCACGGGGACGTCCATGGAGATGACCTTCTTGAAGCCCGATCCGAGGCTCATCACCTGGAAGCCGCCGGAGTCCGTGAAGGTGGGGCCCTGCCAGTTCATGAACGCGCCGAGCCCGCCGGCCTCGTCGAGGATGTCCGCGCCCGGCTGCAGGTACAGGTGGTAGGCGTTGGCGAGCAGTGCCTGGGCGCCGACCTCGGACATCGCCCCGGGCAGGACGGCCTTCACGGTCGCCTTGGTGCCCACGGGGATGAAGGCGGGTGTGCGGATCTCGCCGTGCGGGGTGGTGATCGTCCCGGTTCGTCCGTGCCGCCGCCCGCCGGCTCCCGGCGTCGTGTCCTCGAGGCGGTGGTTGACGGAGAAGGCGAACGAGGACTGCTGGGACTGTGGGTGCACCACCCTATTTTGCCAGTCCGTGGAGGGCCGGCGGACCTACTGGTCCGAGGCGAGCTGCGCGTTGAGCGAGCCGACGGCGGCGAGCTCCGCGGCGATGCGCCGCTCCAGTACGTCCCGGCTCAGTGTCTCGGAGCCGCCATGGGCCCGGAGGTACAGCAGGACGCCGATACGGAGCACCCGCCAGTCGCGTTCGACGTCGATCCGCCCCGCCGTGGAGGCACGGAGGATCTCGGGGTCGTAGACATTGGGTTCGTTGAGCTGCCGCTGACGGTACATGGCGCTGGTCTTGGCGCGGAGCGGGTCCGTCTCGGCGTCGTCCGCGACGCGGATCGCGGCCGAGTACCGGAGGGAGCGCTCGTCGTCGTGCCGGGTCAGGTAGGCGGCGATCGCGAGGCCGCCCTCGATCCATTTCCAGCGGCCGAAGTTCCCGTCGAACGGCAGTTCCGCCAGGAGGTCGGCGATGCCCAGGGCCGCCGCGGTGTCGCCCTCGTCGACGAACAGGGCGAGCGCGAGCTGGTGCAGGTCCTGGAGGTTGCTGCCTGACTTGAGGTTGATGCCGCGGGCCAATCGGCCGGCGAGGTCCTGGATGCCCGCGCTGTCCGGGTGCGCCTGCGCCACCTGCGCGACGAGCGCCTCCGGGGATCCGTGGTCGGCGGCGACGGCGGAGACCCCGATCTCGGCGTCGGCGGGCTCCACGTAGACCATCGATCCGGTGGCGATCGTGATGCGGCGATCTCCCTCGACGGTCGCCACCATGAGCGCCGGTACCCCGAAGTCGTCGTTCTCGACCGCGACCGACACGACCTCGGCCGCCTCGTCGCGGTCGGGGAGAGCCAGCACGTCACCGGCCGCCAGCATCTCCGCCGGGACCGCGCGCAGCCCTGTCCTGTCCACCCTGTTCACCATCATGTGCGTCGTGCCAGCCTCTGTTTGTAGCCCCCTGGATGTCCATCGTCGCCCCGGCGCGCCCCTCTCACGATACGGGTACCGCGGGGTCCGGCAGGTGCCGTCGGGTCAGCGTCCCCAGCCGGCGTGGGCCAGTGCCTGGCGCAGGAGGTCCGCGCGTCCGCCCGAGAACTCGGCCTGGATCGATGGGCTCAACGCCTCGGACGGTGTCAGCCAGGACAGCTCCAGCGCGTCCTGGCGTGGGTTGCACTCGCCCGTGACGGGGATCAGGTAGGCGAGGGCGACGGCGTGCTGGCGGTCGTCGGTCAGCCCCGTCTCCGAGGGGGAGGGGAAGTACTCGGCGATCGTGAAGGGGACGGGCGACGGCGGCAGCTGGGGCAGGGCCAGCGGCCCCAGGTCCTTCTCGAGGTGTCGCAGCAGCGCGGCCCGGATGGTCTCCCGGTACATGACGCGGCCGGAGACGAAGGTGCGTACCATCTCGCCCTGCTCGCTGGCCTGCAGCAGCAGCCCTACCTCGTTCACGTATCCGAGGGTGTCGCACCGCACCGGGATCGCCTCCACGTACACCATCGGCAGGCGGCGGCGGGCCTCGTAGAGGTCATCTTCGGAGAGCCAACCCGGATTGGGGTCAGGGGTACGAACGTTCATACCCCAGTTCTATCGCAGTGGCCGCGCTCGGGGCAGGCGGCGCGCGGTTCTTCGGCCCGTGGCTGAATCCGCGGTGACGTGCGGGTCCTGTCGCAGGATCTGCTCCCCGACGGGTGATCACAGGAGTGCGATGCACCCGTATAGTCACCGGACCCGGGATGAAACACCCGGGCGAGGCGATCGTTTCTTTTTCATACATTAGGGTGTCGATAATGCTTTCGTGAATAATGGGGTTCTTTGATGTTCAAGACGAAACGGCTCGGTGCCGTCGCTATGACGACCTTCGTTCTCTGCTCGGGAGTCGGAGCTCTCGCGCCTCCGGCGCAGGCGGTCTCCCCGGTCGTCGCACCCATGGTCGTGGTTGCGGGCTATACCGTCGACGGCCTGACCTACCTCAAGTGGAACGCCGACCGCGCCGTGCTCGGCAACCCCCTCGGTTACAAGAGCTGTGACGGGATCAGTTGCTCCCAGCGCTTCCAGAAGGGGTACGTCATCTGGACCCAGAGGACCGGCGCGCAGATAGTGCTCGACGACGCCATCGGCGCGCGGTACGCGGCGAGCGGGTGGACCAGGGGCTTCCTGGGCTTCCCCACGGGCGACGCCGGCGGGCTCTCCGTCCGTGGCGGGAGACTCCAGCACTTCCAGAACGGGTTCATCTACTGGTCGCCTGCCACCGGGGCCCAGACCGTCTTCGGCGGCATCAAGGGCTACTACGCCGCGAACCAGTACGAGCGCGGCTTCCTGGGCTATCCCACGTCCGGGGAGGTCGCCGTCCCGAACGGTGTCCGGCAGGACTTCGAGGGCGGAAAGGTGTTCTGGTCCAAGGGCCGGATCACCACCACCACCAACGGGAGCATCCAGACCTATTACGAGCAGAGAGGCGGCGCGCTCTCCTTCCTAGGCCTGCCGACCGGCAACAAGACCGCCTGGAACGGCGGGTACTACCAGAGCTTCGAGAACGGGTACGTGACCTGGCTGCCTGCGACCGGGGTCCAGGTCGTCTTCGGCGGCATCAAGGGCTTCTACGCCGCCAACGGGTACGAGCGCGGTTTCCTGGGCTATCCCACGTCCGGGGAGGTCGCCGTCCCGAACGGTGTCCGGCAGGACTTCCAGGGCGGGAAGGTCTTCTGGTCCCGCGGCCAGGTCTTCGCCACCACCAACGGGAGCATCCAGACCTATTACGAGCAGAAGGGCGGTGCCCAGTCCGCCCTCGGCCTGCCGACCGGCACCAAGACCGCCTGGCAGGGTGGGTACTATCAACGCTTCCAGGGGGGGATGATCGCGTGGGGTCCGGCCACCGGCGCCAGGAGCATCGACACCGGGCACTTCACCACGCTGGAGAGCAATTTCGCGAGGTACGGTTGGCCGACGACTGACACCTGGAAGGACGGGGCAGGTACCCACACCCGGTTCCAGAAAGGCATCATCACGACGAACGCGCCGCCGGTCGGCCCACCGGCCGCACCCCCGGTGACCCCGCCGTCCTCCGCCTACCCCTTCACCTCGGTCACGGCCACCGCGACGTCCGTGGTGCTTTACGGTGACTCGCAGCTCGACGGTGACTCCTGGAGCGAGCAGGGTGCCCGCGCCATGGGCTTCACTGATCAGGCCTCACACCTCGCCTTCGGGGGCATGGGCTACTCGACCGCCAGCGTCGTGGCCGGCGGAACGGGCTGGACCGCGGTCCAGAACGGCTTGATGCCGTTCCCGGGTGGCACTCCGGGCGTGGTGCTGGTCACCCTGGGTGGTAACGACGCGACGTCGGGGAAGTCGGACGCACAGGTCATCGCCGACAGCACGGCCCTGTGGGCCAAGCTGAAGCTGATGTACCCGAACAGCAGGATCGTCATCAACGGGGTCATGTCCCGCAGCGATGATTCGCACGTCCAGCGCCGCCACATCGACGAGGTGCTGGCGGCGAACGCCGCGCAGCAGGGCGTCACCTTCATCTCCGTCGCAGGCCTCGCCAGTGCAGCCAACGCCGAGTACCTGGACGGTGTCCACCTGTCGCAGAACGGTCACAATGCGGTCGCCACGTTGTACACCGCGAAGCTCGCGGCCGCCCTGGGGCGGTAGCAGGCGCGCGGTTCCTCTCCCGGTGGCCGACCCCGCCGGTGCGGGGTCAGTGCACCTGCCGCTCGTCGACCCGCACCGTGGTGCCCCAGGGGGCACGTACCTGCAGCGACCGTCCGCCCGCCTCCTCGACGACGACGGGCCCGAAGCCACCCGCGGTGAGGCCAGCCAGGAGCTCCGGCACACCGCCGTCGTACTCGAAGGCCAGGTCGACGGCGGTGCGCGGTCCGGTGCTCGCGGCGACGAGGCCACCGTTCTTCGCCCGGAAGTCGTGCCGCGTGCCGGCGTCGGAGCTGACCCTTGGCTTCGCCCCGATGTCCTCGAGGACCGTCACGGCGGGCCCGACGTCGGGCGTGGACCAGACGGCGAGGACGGACAGCGGCGACGACGGCGCCCGCGTCTCGCGAGGACCGGCGCCGGCCGGGAAGGACATCCCATCCGGTCCGGTGACGCGTGCGGTGAGGTCGCGGCCCTCCCCGGTGAGGACGACGGCGGTCCCGGCCTCCGCCGTCCGGCGCGCGAATTCCCGCACCTCGCCGACCTCGAACCCGAGGGCCACGGTGCCGTCCGCCGGGCTGCCGGGGACGCAGCGGTGCAGGGCGACGCGCCCGCTTCCGGCGTCGAAGACCGCGAAGGAACCGTTCGGTGCAGGTTCCAGCGCGGGGCTGAGCCCGAGCGCGCGGAGGAAACCGGCGGCAGCGGTGGGATCGGGTGTGTGGACGAGCGGTCTGACGCGGAGCATCAGGCCTCCTTCAGGTAGTGGTCGGGGCCTGCCCAGCATGCCAGCAACCCCATTCCGGAATGGCACGGGGCGCCCTAGGGTGGTCGCATGAAGCCCGAACTCGCCGAACTGCTCCTGCCCGACGTCGCCGCATGGCGAGCGTGGCTGGAGGAGAACCACGCCTCCTCGCCCGGCGTCTGGCTGATCGAGCACAAGAAGGGCGGGACGACGACGCAGCTCACCTACGCGCAGGCCCTCGACGAGGCCCTCTGCTTCGGCTGGATCGACGGCCAGTCGAAATCCCGGGACGAGCACAGCTATTTCCAGCGCTTCACGCCGCGCGGCCCGCGGAGCATCTGGTCCGTCCGCAACCAGGGCCACATCGAGCGGCTCCGCGCCGAGGGGCGTATGCGGGAAGCCGGCGAGCGGGCGGTGGCGGCAGCGCAGGCCGACGGCCGGTGGGAGCGGGCGTATTCTGGTCCGGCGAACGCCAAGACCCCGCCCGAACTCCTGGCTGCGATCGAGGCCGACGACGCCGCGCTCGCCACCTACCGCACCCTGTCCTCGCAGAACCGCTACGCCATGGTCTTCCGGCTGTCCCAGCTGAAGACCGAGGCCGCGAAGGAGCGCAACATCACGAAGTTCGTCGCCATGCTGGCGCGAGGGGAGACGCTCTATCCCCAGGGGAAGGGGTCGACGACGAGCGACTAGCCCGAGGTCAGGACAGCCTCGTCACCTCGTAGGTGTGCCCGGCCGTACGGAGCCGCTGCACGAGCACATCGCCGAGCGCTGTGGCAGGCGTCAGTGATCCGCTCAGGGGCGGTAGCCGGTCACCGTCCACTGCCAGGGCCAGTGCCGCCTCGCCGGCCATGACGGCGGTGGCGGCGTAGCCAGGGTCGCCGGGGCCGGCCGCGGTCGCCCGGTACCGTTGACCGCCCTCGGTGTGGGCGGTCACCTGCGAGCGGAACCAGCCCTTGCGCTGCGTGTCGATACTGGGGCCCGTCCCCGGAGCCGGCAGCACGCGGTCGAGCAGGCGTCGGGTCGCCGGGAACGCCATCGCGCGGGCGAACGCGCCAAGTCCGAGCGCCGTCGCCCCGGCCATGACCGCGCCCGCCGGTCCCCGGGCGACCCCCATCACCTCGCCGTACTGCAGGGAGCGGCCGTAGGCCCAGCCCTGCAGCGCGTTGCTGCGGCGCACGATCCGGGTGTTGGCCGCCGCCATGACGAAGGGCGCGGTCCACAGGCCGTCGCCGGACCGGCTCACCGGACCGGCGTCCGCCGGCTGCGGTGTCGCCGGCTCCTGCTCGCGGTCCGGGCTGAGGGCGTAGGGGTCGGCGACGAGGGACCGCAGCGCGGCACTCGACCGCATCCCGTCGAGCTGCACGCGCATCGAGTCGAGCGTGCCTCCGCTGATGCCGCCCTTCGCCGTCGCGACGAGCTGGACCTCGGTCAGTGCACCGGCGCCGTCGGCCTCTGCGGCCCGATGGAGGAGCAGGACCGCCAGATCGGACGGCACGGAGTCGTAGCCGCACGAGTGCACGATCCGGGCGCCGCTCGTCCGGGCCAGGGCGTCGCTGCGGTCGATCGCCTCGCGGACGAAGGAGACCTCACCCGTCAGGTCGCCGTAGTGGGTGCCCGCCCGCGCGCAGGCCTCGACGACGGGCAGCCCGTACGTCGCGTACGGGCCCACGGTGGTGAAGAGCACCCGGGTGCCCTCGGCCAGGGCGGCGATCGAGCCGGCGTCCGCCGAGTCCGCCTCGATGAGGGGCCAGTCCCGGGCGGCGGCCGGCAACCGCGACCGGACCGCCTCGAGCCTGGCCGTCGACCGGCCCGCGAGCCCGATCCGCAGGCCGGCCGGGGCGTGCGTGGCGAGATAGGCGGCGATCAGTTCGCCGACGAAGCCGGTCGCTCCGTAGAGGACGAGGTCATGGTCGCGGGGTGAGGTCTCCATGGAAGCAGTGTGTCACCGGGGCGACGGGCCTGCCCGGCACCCTGCCGCGTGAGCGGCCTCCAGGATCATCCAGGCCTGGAGCTGGGACGACAGGCTGACCGGCCCGTCCTGCCGCGGCGGGAAGACGAGCATTCCTGAACCGTCCGCGCGGCGGCCGGACCAGACGTGATCCGCCGTCGCGCCGAGCACTGCCCGGACCTCGGTGGCTGCGGATGCTCCGATCTCCGCCGCGGCAGCCTGCGCGAGGTAGCGCGCGAGGATCCCGGTGAACAGGCCGGCGTCGCCGGTGGACGCCAGGGGCAGCACGCCGTCGTCGTCGGCGACCTCACGGGCCACCGACACGGCGAGCTCGGCCGCGTGCCGCAGATCGGCCGGCCCGCCGACGGCGACCAGTGCTCCGAGGACCGTGCCCTGGTTGTACGTGTGCAGCGACCGTTCCACCCGGCCGTCGGCCTTGACGCCGTCCAGGTAGAGGCCGCTCCCGGCGTCGAAGAGGCGCTCCCGGAGCCAGTCGAGGAGCTCCTGTGCCCGCCCGGTCTCGCCGGCCCGCGCGAAGAAGAGCGCGGCGGGGGCCGTGCTCGGGGTGTTCTTGTAGTCCCGCGTGGTGTTCCAGTAGACGCCGCCGCCGAGGTCCGGGGTG
Organism: Arthrobacter sp. CAN_A2; assembly: GCF_015752045.1. Classification (NCBI taxonomy): domain Bacteria; kingdom Bacillati; phylum Actinomycetota; class Actinomycetes; order Micrococcales; family Micrococcaceae; genus Arthrobacter; species Arthrobacter sp. CAN_A2. The sequence continues at coordinate 37,007 of NZ_JADOUS010000005.1, read as the reverse complement.
TGCGCCGACCGGAGCGCGTCACCGAGCACCCGCACGCGGCGCCGCGGACTCCGCCGCCCGTCCAGCGCGTCGAGGCGCTGCAGGGCGAGCGCGAGCCACGCCATGTCGTCGTAATAGGCGTTGCGCCACCGGCCACCGTTCCTCAGCCAGATGCCGCGGGCGAGCTTCCGGGCCTCGGGCAGCGCACCCGTCCCGGCGTCTCGCCGGTGCTCGTCCAGCAGGCAGTCCAGGTAGTGCGCCTGCCACCAGTAGTGCCAGTGGCTCCGGGGGCTGGTCGGCGCCGGGAACGCGACGGCTGCGAGGCGCGTCCCGGGCAGCCGCAGGCTCCGCCGGGAGAACAGATGGCGGACGCTGCGGGCCGCCGCGGCGGCGGCGTCGTCGGGAATGGGCATGTGACCACCCTAGTCACGCCGGTGCATCACGGGATTGGGCAGGATGCGCAGCGGATCGTCCGCAGGGTGCGCAGTGGGCCCCGTCACAGTACGCTGGGCGCGTGGATGGACCAACGGCGGTCCTCCGGAGGCGGAAGGACCAGGCATGGACATCAGGGGAGCAGTGGCCCTCGTCACCGGAGGCGCCTCCGGGCTCGGGCTGGCCACGGCCCGCCGGCTGTTCGACGACGGCGCGGCGGTGGTCCTCGTCGACCTCCCGCAGTCCGCCGGCGCAGAGGTCGCCGCGGAACTGGACCCGCGCGGCGAGCGGGTCCGTTTCGTCGCCGCCGACGTCGCCGATCCCGCCCAGGTGCAGGCCGCGGTCGACGCCGCCGCCGGGCTCGGCCCGCTGCGGATCGTGGTCAACTGCGCCGGGATCGCCACCCCGGGCAAGGTCCTCGGACGCGACGGCGTCCTGCCGCTGGAGCAGTTCGCGCGCGTCATCGGCGTCAACCTCGTCGGCACCTTCAACGTCATCCGGCTCGCCGCCGAAGCCATGGCCGCCACGCCCACCGTGACGGGTCTGGGCGGCTCGGACGAGCGTGGCGTCATCATCAACACCGCGTCCGTCGCGGCGTTCGACGGGCAGATCGGGCAGCCCGCCTACGCAGCGTCCAAGGGCGGCGTCGCGGCCATGACGCTGCCCATCGCGCGCGAACTCGCGCGGTCCCTCATCCGCGTGGTCACGATCGCCCCCGGCATCTTCGAGACGCCCATGATGGCCGGGTTGCCGCAGGAGGCCCAGGACTCCCTGGGGGCCCAGGTCCCGCACCCCTCCCGCCTCGGCAAACCCGTCGAGTACGCGGCGCTCGCCGCGCACATCGTGGCGAACCAGATGCTCAACGGCGAGACGATCCGCCTCGACGGCGCCATCCGCATGGCGCCGAGATAGCGCCGCTCCCGGTCTCAGCCCGATTGAAAGGACGGCTCGACGATGAGCCAGCTACCCACCGCCGATTTCCTCGGCTTCGAATCCCTCCTCCCTGCCCGCGAGCGTGCGAAGCTGCAGGACGTCCGGGACTTCCTGGACAAGGAGGTCTCGCCGCGCGCCGTCGAATGGTGGAACAGGGCCGAGTTCCCCCATGAGATCCTGCCGAAGCTGGCGGGCCTGAAGCTCAGCACGCCCGTGCAGCAGGGCTACAGCAACCTGTTCAGCGGCCTGGTGATCGCGGAGATGACCCGCGCGGACACCTCGATCGCCACGTTCTTCATGGTCCACCACGACCTCTTCGTCGAGGCCCTGCACACCTTCGGCAGCGCGGAGCAGAAGGCACGGCTCCTGCAGGACGCCATGGACCTGACGATCACGGGGGCGTTCGCGCTCACCGAACCGCTGCACGGGTCCGACGTCGCCGGCGGCATGGCGACCACGGCCACGCGCGACGGCGACACCTGGGTGATCAACGGCGCCAAGCGGTGGATCGGCAACGGGACGTTCTGCGACTACATGCTCCTCTGGGCCCGGGACACGGAAACGGGGGGAGTGCGCGGCTTCATCCTCGACGCCACCCTGCCCGGGGTGACGCGCACCGTCATCGCGAACAAGACCGCGCTCCGGACGGTCCAGAACGCGGACATCACCCTGACGGACGTGCGCGTCGACGAGGCCGACCGCTTCGCCGGCATCGAGTCCTTCGACGACACCCGGCAGCTCCTGCTCGGCTCCCGGATCCTCGTCGGCTGGCAGGCCGTCGGCCAGCAGCTGGCCGCGTTCGACGTCGCCCGCCAGTACGCCGTCGAGCGTCACCAGTTCGGCCGGCCGATCGCGGGGTTCCAGCTCGTCCAGGACCAGCTCGTCACGATGATGGGCAACACGACGGCGAGCCTCGGCGTGATGGCCCGCATCGCCCAACTGCAGGAGCAGGGCGCGTCCGACATGCCGCAGGCCGCCTTCGCCAAGGCCTTCACCACGGCCCGGATGCGCGAGACGGTGGCGCTCGGGCGGGGCATCCTCGGCGGGAACGGGATCGTCACGGACTTCTCCATGGCGAAGATCTTCGCCGACGCCGAAGCCGTCTACACCTACGAGGGGTCCTACGAGATCAACACCCTGATCGTGGGCCGGGCGCTGACGGGCATCTCGGCCTTCGCCTGACCCCGCACCGGGTACGCGGGGGCGTCGGCGCGCAAGCCGGTCGGCGGACCTACCATTGGCGCGTGACCTCTTCCAGCGACGACCAGCCCGGCATCGCCGCCGTCCCACCCGGGCGGAGCTCCCGCTCCGCGCGGATCCTCGGCGGCGGGACCGAGCCGGACCCCCGATTCACCCTCGCCAATGAGCGGACGTTCCTCGCGTGGATCCGGACGGCGCTCGCGCTCCTCGCCGGAGGCGTCGCCGTCGAGGCCTTCACCACGGACACGTTCGCGAGCCCGGTCCGGACCGGGCTCGCCGTCGTGCTCCTGCTCCTCGCGATGGTCCTGGCCGTCGCGGCCGGGCTCCGCTGGCTCGCCGTCGAACGCGCCATGCGCCGGCAGGCGCCGCTTCCCCTCTCGATCCTCGTGCCCGTCCTGGCCGGTGGGGGCGCGCTCGTCGCGGCAGCGTTCCTCGTCGTCGTGCTGGGGAACGCCTGACCGTGCACGCCCGGCGGGATGAACCGGCCTCGAGGCCGCACGCTGATCCGGGGCTGCAGCCCGAGCGGACCGCCCTGGCGTGGAACCGCACCATGCTCGCGCTGGTCGTCGCGGGCCTCCTCCTGCTCCGCTGGGTGCCCCGCCACGGCGGGTTCCCCCTCGGGCTGACCCTGCTGACCGCCGCGACGGCCCTGGCCATCACCGTGGGCCAGGCCCGCCGCTACCGGCGCAGCGCCCGCGGGATCCGGGACGGGCGGGTCGAGGCCGACGTCGTCGGCGTCGTGGGGACCACGGTTGCCGTGGCGCTCCTCGGCGCGCTGGCCCTGGTCGTCGTCGTCGCCCTGCCCCTGCGCTGACCGCGCCGGACGGGAACCCGCAGGGCAGGACCGCTTCACATGACGGACACGGTGGGGCCCGCACCACAGCGCCGGGTAAAATCCGACCATCATCCGTCGTATCCAGTGCCGCATACGCCCGTTCTCCGTGACCTGAAAGCAGGCCGTTGTGACAGTGCCCCCCGAAGTGACCGCCCCGCCCGTCGGCGACCGGCTCGGCGACGCGACAGGCGATGCGGCAGGAGACGTCAGCGCCGACCTCCGTGCCGACGTGCGGCGTGTCAGTACGCTGCTGGGCGAATCGCTGGTCCGGCAGCACGGGCAGGAGCTGCTGGATCTCGTGGAGCGCGTGCGCCTGCTCACGAAGCAGTCCAAGGAATCGGGCAGTGTCAGCGACGCCGGGGAACGCGCGGAACTGGCCGGTCGCGTCCGCGAACTGCTCGCGGCCCTGCCCATCGACCAGGCGACGGACCTGGTGCGGGCCTTCGCGGCCTACTTCCACCTGGCCAATGCCGCCGAGCAGGTCCACCGCGTGCGCGGTCTGCGCGCGCGGCCCGAGGAGGACGGCTGGCTGGCGCAGACCGTCTCCCGCATCGCCTCCGACGCCGGTCCCGCGGCGCTCGCCGACGTCGTCGCGTCCCTCGACGTGCGCCCCGTCTTCACGGCGCACCCCACCGAGGCGTCGCGGCGGTCGGTCCTGGACAAGCTCCGCCGCCTCTCGGACATCCTCGCCGAGGCCACGCCGGAGGGCTCCCAGCGGCGGCGACGCCAGGACCGGCGGCTCGCCGAGGTCATCGACCTGATCTGGCAGACGGACGAACTGCGGCAGGTACGGCCCACGCCGATCGACGAGGCCCGGAACGCCATCTACTACCTCGGCGACATCCTCACCACTTCGATGCCCGAACTGCTCGAGGATCTCTCCGACCTCCTGGCCGAGCACGGCGTGGCGCTGCCCGCCGAAGGAGCCCCGGTCCGGTTCGGCTCGTGGATCGGCGGCGACCGCGACGGCAACCCGAACGTCACCGCGGCCGTGACCCGCGAGATCCTGCAGATCCAGAACCAGCAGGCCGTCCGCATCGCGATCCACTTCATCGACCGGCTCATCTCGTCGCTCTCGTCCTCGACGGCGATCGTCGCGGCGTCCGAGGAGCTGACGGCATCCATCCGGGGCGACCTCGCGAACCTCCCGCGCCTGGACAAGCGGATCCTCGAGCTCAACGCCCAGGAGCCCTACCGCCTCAAGCTGACCTGCGTGAAGGCCAAGCTGCTCAACACCGCGGCGCGGGTGCAGAACCACACCGCACACGAGCCCGGCCGGGACTACAACGCCACGGCGCAGGTGCTGGCCGATCTCGAGCTGGTCGGGGACTCCCTCCGGCAGCACGCGGCGGGCCTCGCCGCGGACGGCGCCCTCGCCACCGCGTCGCGCGTCATCTCGTCCTTCGGGCTGCACCTCGCGACCCTCGACGTCCGCGAGCACGCGGACATGCACCACGACGTGATCGCCCAGCTGACCGACCGCCTGGGCGAACTCGAGGTCCCCTACCTCGAGCTGGCCCGCGCCGACCGCCTCCGGACGCTGTCGGACGAACTGGCCTCCCGGCGTCCGCTGGCGACGGCGAATCCTCCCCTGGACGACGGCGCGCGCCGCACCTTCGACGTCTTCCGGGAGATCGCGTCCGCCCTGGAGACCTACGGGCCTGACGTCGTCGAGACCTACATCGTCTCGATGACGCGCGGGGCGGACGACGTGCTCGCGCCGGTGGTGCTCGCCCGCGAGGCCGGGCTGGTCGACGTCGTCGGGAACGGGTCCGGGGGCGCGGACTCCGGCGCGTTCGCGAAGATCGGCTTCGCGCCGCTCCTCGAGACGGTCGACGAACTGAGGGTCTCCGCACGGATCGTGGACACCCTCCTGTCCGATCCCACCTACCGGGAGGTGGTCCGCCTGCGCGGTGACGTGCAGGAGGTGATGCTCGGCTACTCGGACTCCAACAAGGAATCGGGCGTGCTCACGAGCCTCTGGGAGATCCACAAGACGCAGCGGCTCCTGCGCGACGTCGCCGCGAAGCACGGGGTGCGGCTCCGCCTGTTCCACGGCCGCGGCGGATCCGTGGGCCGGGGCGGCGGCCCGACGTACGACGCCATCATCGCGCAGCCCAACGGCGTTCTCGAGGGCGAGATCAAGTTCACCGAGCAGGGCGAGGTGATCAGCGACAAGTACTCGCTGCCCGCCCTCGCCCGGGAGAACCTCGAGCTGTCCCTGGCCGCGGTCATGCAGGGTTCCGCGCTGCACCGCACCCCCCGATCGTCCGACGACGAGCGGGACCGCTGGGCGGAGGTCATGGAGACGGTGTCCGACGCCGCGTTCGCCCGCTACCGATCGCTGATCGACCACGAGGACCTGCCGGCGTATTTCCTCGCCTCCACGCCGGTGGAGCAGCTCGGCTCGCTCAACATCGGCTCGCGGCCCGCCAAGCGGCCGGACTCCGGCAGCGGCCTCGGCGGCCTGCGAGCCATCCCGTGGGTCTTCGGCTGGACCCAGTCCCGGCAGATCGTCCCCGGCTGGTTCGGCGTCGGTTCCGGGCTGCGTGCTGCGCGGGAGGCAGGCCATGAGGGGATGCTCGCGGAGATGCTGGAGCGCTGGCACTTCTTCCGCACGGTCGTCTCGAACGTGGAGATGACCCTCGCGAAGACGGACCTCGAGATCGCCGCGCACTACGTCGAGGCCCTCGTGCCGGGCGACCTGCAGCACCTCTTCGGCGTCATCCGGGAGGAGTACGAGCTCACGCTCGCCGAGATCAGGCTGCTGACCGGCGAACACGAACTGCTCGACAACCAGCCGGTCCTGAAGCGGTCCCTCGCGGTGCGTGACCAGTACCTCGACCCGATCTCCTACCTCCAGGTGGAACTGCTGCGCCGGGTGCGGTCCGAGGCGGACGGCGGGCAGCCCGACGGGCAGCTCCAGCGTGCGATGTTGATCACCATCAACGGGGTCGCCGCCGGGATGCGCAACACGGGCTGAGCCCGGCGCCCCGCCACGGCCCCGTCGCCCGGAATACGGCCGGCGACGGGTCGGTTGCGCCTCACGAAGCCGCAAGGCATCCGGCCCGCCGTGAACCGGTGGGCCGGTCTACGAGGAGGAGACCCCATGAAGGCAGTGTTCTACGAGCAGTACGGCGACCCCGACGTCCTCCAGTACGGTGAGCAGCCGGACCCCAAGGTGGGCCCGGACGCGGTACTCGTCGACGTGCGGGCGTCCTCGGTCAACCCGGTGGACTGGAAGATCACCGCAGGCTACCTCGACGGTGCGCTGCCGGCGTACTTCCCGGTGATCCCGGGGTGGGACGTGGCCGGCGTCGTCGTCCAGCCCGGGCCGTCGGTGACGGAGTTCCAGGCCGGCGACGAGGTCATCGGCTACGTGCGCGCGGACACCGTGGGCTTCGGGACCTTCGCGGAGCAGGTGGCAGCTCCCGTCCGGACGCTCGCCCGGAAGCCGCGCAACGTGTCCTGGGCGGAGGCGGCCACCATGCCGCTGGCCGGACTCACGGCGTACCAGTCGCTCCGGGCCGTCGGTGTGTCCGACGGCGAGACCGTCCTCGTGCACAACGGTGCGGGCGGCGTGGGCACGTACGCGATCCAGATCGCGAAGGCGTGGGGCGCCCGGGTGCTGGCCACGGCGTCCGAGAAGAACCACGACTTCCTGCGCTCACTCGGCGCCGAGCCGCTCACCTATGGCGAGGGACTCGGGGAGCGCATCGCCGAGGCGGCGCCGGAGGGGCTCGACGCCGTCGTCGACTACGTGGGCGGGGACGACTGGGTGGCCTCGCTGGCGTTCCTGAAGGACGCGACGAGGGTCGCCTCGGTGACGGACGCCGAGGTGAAGGACAAGGGCGGTCGGTACATCTTCGTGCGGCCGAACCCGGAGGACCTGCTCGCGCTCACCGAGCTCGTCGAAGCGGGGAGCGTCAAGCCCGTGCTCGCCGAGACCTTCCCGCTGGAGCGCGCGGCCGATGCGTTCCGCAGCAGCATCGACGGCCACGTGCGCGGCAAGATCGCCGTCACCGTGGGCGACCAGGGCTGAGGCCGGGGCCGCTTCGGGGCACGGCGCGGCGTCCTGCCTGCGCCGTGCCCTGAGCTCTCAGTGCCGCGAGTCCTCGTAGTCGCCGCCCCCCAGGTGGACGGGCTCGCGCCGTGCGTCCTGCTGCGCCCGGAGCCAGTGCCGGTATTCGTGGTCCACGCGGTGGCGGCGGGAACCGGCGGTGATGAGCAGCAGGAAGATCGCGAGGACGGCGAAGAACGCCAGGTTCATCGCGAAGGGCTCACCCAGGATCCGTTCGACGGCGATCCACAGCAACCCCCACGAGGTCGCCGCGGCCACGGCGAGGCGTCCGCGGTCGGTCGAGCAGATGACGGCGGCCGTCACGAGGACGGCGCTGATCCCGAGGATGGACCAGACGACGCCGGACCACCCGAAGAGGTCCGCTCCTGCAGCCGTGAGGAACGCGGCCCAGTTGGCGGCCGCCGCCAGCAGCACCCAGCCCAGGTAGAGGCCGATCGGGGTATCCACGAGCGACCCCTCCATCCGCGTCTCGTTGGGGTGGTCGTTCATGGTCCGGACGGCGGACAGGAGCGCGAAGAAGAGCAGCATGATCACGACGAGGCTCAGCGTCAGGCGGCCGGCCTGTGCGGTCAGGATCCATGCGAGGTTGAGGATCATGGAGGCCGCCACGGTCCAGCCGAGGGTCCGCTGGCGGTCGGTCCTCCGCTGCGACGGCAGCCACTGGAACACCGTGTAGGCCATCAGGCCCAGGTAGATCACGCTCCAGATGGAGAAGGCAGTCGACGACGGCGCCAGCAGCGTCGCGTCCGGGGCGAACAGGCCGCCCGCGGCGTCGCGGATCGATGGGCCGCCGAAGGCCCCCACCCCTGCGGCCGAGCCGAGGATGCAGGCGATGGCGCACACCGTCACGACCACCTGCCGGACGATGTCCGGATCCCAGGAGGAGACGTGGCGGACCGTCGCGCTGCTGCCCCGGTTGATGGCCTTGCCGGTCACGCCTACCGCTGTCCTCGCCCGGAGGGCAGCGACCCGGAGCCGCTCCGCTGCATCCGGGCCTCCCCGCTGCCCGCTGCCCTTGGCGTGCGAGGTCTCCCTGCTGTCCTTGCCGTGTGGGGCCTCCCCCCTGCCCGCAGCTCCGGTGGGCGCACCCGGAACGCGGGTGTCGCCGTGGTCGGTGCCTGCCGCTGTCGTTGCAGCGGCGGACCGATCGGCTGCGTCGTGGTCGGTGGCCGCGGCAGCACGTGGCTGCGCGGCCTTGAGGCGTTCGAGGACACTGGCCGTGTCAGCGGGGTGTGCCGCCGTGGGAGCTTCCTGCGCGACGGTCGGGGGCCTGACCGGCCTTTCAGGGAGCTTCGGACCCGGGTTCTTCGGGGTGCTCATGCGCGTTCTTAGCCTTCCGGTGTTTCTTCAGGGCGAGGATTGCCGCCGTGATGGCTCCCACAAGCGTACCGATCACCATTCCGAGTAGGGCGCCCACCCAGGCGGGCAGCCCTGTCGAGGCGCCCGCCACGAAGCCGAGCCCGAGCAGCCAGGCCGTCCACAGTGCGCCCCCGGTGGCCGCCGCGAGCATGAAGGGGCGCAGGGGCAGCTCGGCGATGCCCGCCGCGGCAACGCTCGCGGTGCGTCCGCCGGGCAGGAAGCGGACGGCGACGACGGCGGCGTAGGTGGGCGACGAGCCCGCCTTCGCGATGGCCTCACGCAGCCCCCGATGGACCCGGCGCCCCCAGCGGAAACGGTCGAGGATATGCGTGAGCCGGCGCCGGAACAGGAGGAACAGGGCCACATCCCCGATCCAGCTGCCGGCCCACGCGACGAGGCCCGCGACGGGCAGCAGGAGCATGCCGTCGGCGGCCATCGTGCCGGCACCGATCACGAGCAGTTCCGAGGGCACCACGGGGAGCACCACATCGGCGACGACGACGGCGAACATGACGAGGAGGTAGAGCGGGTCGGGGATGTCCGTGCCGGGCAGGTCCACCCAGCAAATGTACCGTCCGGACCCGGGTCACCGCCGGGGTCCGGGGAACAAACCGGACCGGACCATGGGAGGAGGCCAGGGCGGAGCCCGGACGGATCAGGGCAGGGTCAGGCGAACTCGGCCAGGGTGAGGCCGGACTCGAAGCTCCGCGCCGTGCCGTCCACGGGGTCCGTGAACGCGATGCTGTGCGCGAGGAGCTGCAGCGGCCTCGTGTAGTCGTCCGGCGCCTGCGGGTGCAGCACCGGGTAGAACGGGTCGTTGACGATGCCGAGGCCGAGGGACGCCATGTGCAGCCGGAGCTGGTGGGTCTTCCCGGTGTGCGGCTGCAGCCGGTACAGCCCGCGATCGGCGCGCTGATCCAGCAGGCTCACCGTGGTGTGGGTGTTCACCGGTCCCTCGACCTCCTGGGCCAGCAGGTAGGTCCGGGACTTCACGATCCTGCTGCGCACGTCCTGCGGCTCCTCGTCGAGCCGCAGCTCCGGCCGGATGGGCGCCACGGCACGGTACTCCTTGCTGATGCGCCTGTTCTCGAAGAGCAACTGGTAGGCGCCGCGGGTATCCGGATCGACGGAGAACATGAGGATGCCGGCCGTCATGCGGTCCAGGCGGTGCATGGGGATGAGGTCCGGGATGCCGAGCTCCACGCGCAACCGGACGAGGGCGGACTCCGCCACATACATGCCGCCCGGCGTGGTGGGGAGGAAATGGGGCTTGTCGACGACGAGCAGGTGGTCGTCCTGGTGCAGGATGGAGAGCTCGACGGGCAACCGCTCCTCGACCGGCAGCTCGCGGTAGTACCAGACGAACGTGTGCTCACCGAGCGGGGTGGACCGCGTCAGGATCTCACCGCCCAGCGCGACGACCTCCCCGCGGTCGAAGCGCTCGCCGATGCCCTCGGGATCCACGTGGTCGAACCGGTCGAGGATGTAGTCGAGGGCGGTCTCCCAAGGGCCCTCCTCGGGCAGGCGGAGCCGTGTCGCGTTGACGCCGTTGCGCACGGGCAGGGGTGATTTCATCGCCATCAGCGCATCACCCGTCGGATTCCGTCCACCTCGTCAGGGTAGTGCCGCCCCGGCCGGGGCTTCCAATCGCGGCTGGCAGTGCGGGCAGTAGTAGAGCTCCCGCAGCTCGGTCTCCCTGTCCCCGAGCTGTTCGAGCGCAACGGGGGTGCCGCAGCGCAGGCACCCCCGCCGGGACCGCCCGTACACCCAGAGGGTGTTGCCGCGGAGCTGTCCCGTCGTCGCCCGGGTGCTGCGCTCCTTGTTCGCCTCGAGGAGTTTCTTCGACAGTTCGACCATGCGCGGCAGGTTCGGGACCTCTCCCACCGGGGTGAGCGGGTGGACGCCGGCGAGGAAGCACAGCTCGCACCGGTAGACGTTGCCGATGCCCGCGAGGTTCCGCTGGTCGAGCAGGGCGAGTCCGATGGGCCGCTCCGGCTGCTCCCTCAGGCGTCGCAGCGCCTCGTCCGCATCCCAGTCGGGGCCGAGCAGATCGGGCCCCAGGTACCCGACGGCGTCGTCCTCCTCGGCGCGGGTGATCACCCGCAGGAATCCGAGTTCGAAGCCGACGACGACGGCATCCGCGGTCTCCAGGATGCAGCGCGCCTTGAACGCCGGCCTCCGCCACTTCTCACCCCGCGCGTAGACGTGCCAGAGGCCCTCCATCTTGAGGTGCGAGTGGATGTCCCAGCCGTCGTCGCCCCCGCCCCTGATGAGTAGGTGCTTCCCGCGGGATACAGCCTCCTGCACGGTGTCACCCGTGAAGTCCACGGTGGCGAAGCGGGGCACGCGGATATCGCAGCGCGTCAGCGTCTTCCCGGCGAGCGCGCGGTGCAGCTCGCGCGCAGCGCGCCATACGGTGTCGCCCTCAGGCACGGATCCGCAGCCCCCTCGGTGTCGTGTAGAAGCCGGCGTCGGCAAGGGCGCGGCCGATATCCGTGTCCACGATCTCGCCTCCGTTGACCTTCTCGAGGGCCATCTTGTCCGCGGCCCCCCGGCGGATGATCGTGACCAGGGCCAGCGCTGCCGCCCGGAGGACGTCGACGTCCTCGGTGAACGCCAGCAGGGTCTTGCCGCCGCGCTCCACGTACAGCGCGAGCGCCCCGTCCACGAGCACCACGAGCGCACCGGCCTTCCGCCCGGCGCGGTGTCCGCCCTCGGCCTGCGGCCAGCTGAGCGCCGCGCCGTAGGGGTTGGCTGGATCCGTGGCTGCGAGGGCGACCGCCTTCAGGGGAGGGGCCTCCCCGCCGAGCACGTCCTGCGCGGTGGGCAGCTGGTTGTCGGCGCTGAAGGAGCGCAGGCGGTCCACCGTGGCGGGGACGGCGAACTGCGCGGCGCCGAGGTGCTCGATGAAGTAGCCGCGCCTGCACCGGCCCATCTCCTCGAGCCGCGCCAGCACCTTGTACATGAGGCCGAACCCGCCCGGGATGCCCTCGTTGCCCACGGCCCCGCGGGTGACGACGCCATAGCGGTCGAGCAGCAACTCGGCCTGGGCGTGTGCGTGCAGGGTCGTCTCCGCCTCGACGGCGGGCAGCATGTTCCAGCGGCCGGCCGCCAGGGGAGGGGTGGCCCGCTGGTAGCCACCCGTCGCGGCGTCGTCCCCCGCCACGCTCAGGCGCATGGAGGCCCCGGTGAGTGACTTGCCGGGGGCGCGGCCCAGCCGCCCGGCGCGCGAGGTCCGCGCACGGGCCGGGACCGGCCGCTGCTTGTGGGCCGTCTTGCCGTTCGCGAGGAGGGCGCGCACCGGGGAGAAGGTGTCGTTGCTGATCCGGCCGGCCCACACCAGGTCCCACAGCGCGGTGACGACGGCGGTGTCCGACGTCGCCTCCTGCACGTCGAGCTGGTTGGTGAGCTGTCGCAGGAAGTACCCGCCGCCGCCGGCGAGCAGGTCGAGCAGCCCGGTGTGGAGGGCCGTCGGCTCGAAGGTGGGATCGGGGTGGAGCGTCAGGGGCGCGTTCTCGGCCAGGTGCAGGGCGATCCAGCCGTCGTTGCCGGCGAGTGACCCGGCACCGGACCAGAGCACCTCGCCGGTCGCCGTCAGCTCGTCGAGCATGGCGGGCATGTAGTTGGCCACGCGCTGGGCGAGGATCAGCGGCTCCCACGCCGAGGCCGGGATGGGGACGCCGGAGAGCTGGTCGATGACAGTGACCACGCCGTCGAGGCCGCGCAGGCCGGAGCCGATGTGCTGCCAGGCGGGCAGGAACCGCCCGTAGGCGGCGGGGTCCACCGGCTCCACCTCCTGGCGGAGGGCGGCCAGCGACCGACGGCGGAGACGCCGGAGGACCTCGACGTCGCACCACTCGCTGGCGGCAGGGGCGTGCACGGTGATGGTGCCGGGCTCGGCACCGGATGCCGCCGAGATGTCGAGCACGGGGACCGATTCGGAGGGGCGGAACTCGCCCTCGACCACACGGCCGGCGCCGGCGAGGCGCTGCAGCGACCCGGCGACGACGGCGACGCCGAGCCCTAGCCGGGACGCTGCCTCGGCGGCCGTGAAGGGACCGTGCGTGCGCGCATAGCGCCCCACCAGGTCCCCGAGCGGATCGGCGACGGGCTCGATGAAGGCCAGGGGGATACCCATGGGCAGGGGGACCCCGAGGGCGTCCCGCAGGCGGGCGGCGTCCTCGACGGCCGAGATGCGTTCGACGCCGCCGATGTTGATGGTCAGGGCGCGGTTGGCCTTCACGAGGGCCGCCACGTATCCGCGCACCACCTCGGGTGAGGCCCTCGCATGATCCGGGACGGCCGGTGCGTTCCCGGCGAGCAGCTCCTCGTCCGAGGGATCCTGGGCCGCGTCGTCGCCCGGCGTGTCGTCGACAGCCCGGAGGCTCGCGTCGACCGAGGCTGCGGACTGCGGGGCGGCGACGGCAGCAGCGACGGCAGCGACCGGGGCGTCGGCGGGTGCCGCGAGGCGCTCGGCGATCTCCTCGACGGTGAGCGGTCCGAGCAGGCGCAGCAGGTCGGCGACGCCCTCGAGCCCGCGCGCCAGGCGGTCCGACTTGAGGCGCTGCAGCTCGAGTTCCGTGTCCGCGATGACGCGGGCGTCGAGCAGTTCCCGCAGCTCGGCCCGGCCGAGCAGTTCGTTGAGGAGGGTGGGATCGAGCGAGAGCGCGGCGGCCCGGCGCTCGGCCAGCGGGGAGTCGCCCTCGTACAGGAAGGACGCCACGTAGCCGAACAGCATGGAGCGTGCGAACGGTGAGGGCTGCTGCGTGGTGACCTCGACGATCCGCAGTTCCCGGCGTTCGAGCGAGGCCGCGAGATCCTTCAGGGCGGGGAGGTCGTAGACGTCCTGCAGGACCTCGCGCACGGTCTCGAGGACGATCGGGAACGTCGGGTACTTCTTGGCGACGTCGAGCAGTTGTGCCGACCGCTGCCGCTGCTGCCACAGGGGGGTGCGCTTGCTCGGGTTCTGGCGTGGCAGCAGCAGGGCGCGGGCCGCGCATTCCCGGAAGCGGGAGGCGAAGAGCGCGGACCCGCCCACCTCGGCCGTCACGATGCCGTCGAGTTCCTCGGCGTCGAACAGGAACAGGTCGGCGCCGGGTGGCTCGTCGTCCATGAGCGGGACGCGCAGCACGATGCCGTCGTCGGAGGCCATCGCCGAGCCGTCCATGCCGTAGCGCTGCTCGAGCCGGGCTCCCACGGCGAGCGCCCACGGTGCGTGCACGGGCATGCCGAAGGGGCTGTGCAGGACCACGCGCCAGTCGCCGAGCTCGTCATGGAACCGTTCGACGACGAGTGTCCTGTCGTTCGGTACCACCTCGGTGGCTTCGCGCTGTTCGTTGAGGTAGGTGATGAGGTTCCCCGACGCCCAGGTGTCGAGCCCGATCCGCTCGCACCGCTCCTGCGCCTTCTCGGGCGTGGTTCCTGACATCTCGCGCCGGAAGGCGCCCAGGGCCCGGCCCAGTTCGACGGGCCGGCCGAGGGAGTCGCCCTTCCAGAACGGGAGCTTGCCGGGCTGGCCGAAGGCGGGGGAGACCAGCACGCGGTCGTGCGTGATCTCCTCGATGCGCCAGCTGGTGGCGCCGAGGGCGAAGACGTCACCCACGCGTGATTCGTAGACCATCTCCTCGTCGAGCTCGCCCACGCGGCGGCCCCCGGCACGTGGCCCTTCGCCCTCGGAGCCGACGAGGAACACGCCGAAGAGCCCGCGGTCGGGGATGGTGCCGCCCGAGGTGACGGCCAGCCGCTGCGCTCCGGGCCGCCCGGTGATGGTGCCCTCCACGCGGTCCCAGATGATGCGCGGGCGCAGTTCGGCGAACTCGTCGGACGGGTAGCGTCCGGCGAGCAGGTCGAGGGTCGCGTCGAAGGCCGAGCGGGGCAGGGTGGCGAACGGCGCGGAGGTCCTGACGACGTCGAACCACTCCTCGACGTCGATGGTGCCCAGCGCCGCGGCTGCCACCGTCTGCTGGGCGAGGATGTCCAGCGGGTTGGTGGGGATGTAGAGGGGTTCGATCTGCCCGGCGAGCATGCGCTCCACCGTGACCGTGGTGTTGACGAGGTCCCCGCGGTGCTTGGGGAAGAGCACGCCCTGCGATATCTCGCCCACCTGGTGGCCGGCACGTCCCACACGCTGCAGGCCGCTCGCCACGGAGTGCGGCGACTCGACCTGCACCACGAGGTCCACGGCGCCCATGTCGATGCCGAGCTCCAGTGAACTGGTGGCGACGACGCAGCGCAGGCGCCCCGACTTGAGGTCGTCCTCGATCAGGGCGCGCTGGTCCTTGGACACGGATCCGTGGTGGGCGCGGGCGAGAAGCGCCTCCGCGCCGGTGGTCTGCCCCGCCTGGGCCATCATCTGCGCCGGCGTCGCGGTGGTATGGGCGAACGAGGGGGCCGGTGCGGGTTCGACGGCGGACGGGTCGCCGCCCGCAGCCCAGACGGCGTCGCGCTCGCGGCGCTCCGCGTGGATCTCGTTGAGCCGCGCGGTCAGGCGCTCGGCGAGCCGGCGCGAATTGGCGAACACGATCGTGGACCGGTTCTGCTGGATCAGGTCGACGATCTTCTCCTCGACGTGCGGCCAGATGCTCGCCTGCGGTACGGCGTCGCCGTTGTCGTCGGTGTTCGCCGCCGCCCCGCCGAGCTCCGTCATGTCCTCCACCGGGACGGTGACGGTCAGGTCCCACCGTTTCTTCGACGGCGGGGCGACGATCTCCACGGGAGCGTTGCCGGAGAGGAAGCGAGCCACCGTCTCCTTCGGCTCCACCGTGGCGGAGAGCCCGATACGCTGCACGGGCTTGTCGAGCAGGGCATCGAGGCGCGCCAGCGACACCGCGAGGTGTGCCCCGCGCTTGGTGCCGGCGACGGCGTGGACCTCGTCGATGATCACGGTGTCCACCTCCATGAGCGTCTCGCGCGCCTTGGAGGTCAGCATGAGGAACAGGGACTCGGGCGTGGTGATGAGGATGTCCGGTGGCCGCGTCAGCATGGCGCGGCGTTCGGCCTGCGGGGTGTCGCCCGATCGGACACCGACCGTGATGCTGGGCGCGGGGAGGCCGAGGCGCTTCGCGGTCTGCGTGATGCCGATCAGCGGCGCCCGCAGGTTCCGTTCGACGTCGACGCCGAGCGCCTTCAGCGGTGAGATGTAGAGGACACGCGTGGTGCGCTTCGGTTTCGCCGGAGCCTTCCGGCCCTTCACGGGGACCGGTGCATCGGGTTCGACATCGCCGCTGCCCTCGCCCGACGCGATCAGCCGGTCCAGAGCCCAGAGGAACGCGGCGAGGGTCTTGCCCGAGCCGGTCGGTGCGACGACGAGCGCGTTCGAGCCTGCGGAGATGGCCGACCAGGCACCCTCCTGGGCCGGAGTGGGCTCGGAGAAGGCACCCGCGAACCATTCATGGGTTGCGGGGGTGAATCTCGTCAGGACCGGCGTCACTCGTTCATCATGCCCCAGCCCACCGACACTCGGCTCGGACGATGACGGGCCGGGAACGACTAGGAAGCGGGCTGCAGGGGGCTTACCGTCATCAGCACGATCGACGCGGCGGAACAGGCCGGGAGCGCCTGGGGCAGGATGAGCGAATCGGTTGCGCCGGGCGGGTAGACGCGGAGGCCGGCCGCGGGCGTGAGCCCGCAGTCGTCGCCGTAGTTCTGGGCGTTGGCCTGCCGCAGGGTGGCGGTGACGGAGGCGCCCGGGGCGAGGAGGACGGGCGCGGAGGCTGCGCCGTCGCGGTCCGCCGGGGCGCCGATCTGGTTGCCGGAGCCGTCCACGGAGGACACACCGGGGTATCCCGCGACCGTGCACCCCTGATCCGATGCGTTGGTGAGCACCAGCGTGCGGTACACGCTCCCGGCGGCACCGCCGCCCAGCTGGTCCTGGACGGAGCCCGTCAGCTGGGCGGCGGTGCAGATGCCACCCGCGGCAGGCGTGGATGCTGCCGGCGCTGCCGGCGGCGTCACGCTGGGCTGTGGGCTCGTCGGGCTCGCAGGGCTCGTCGCAGGAGCCGCCGACGGCGACGCGGTGGCCGCAGCCGAAGGCGCCGCTGTCGTGGCTGAAGGTGTCGATTCAGCAGATGATGATGCGGTTGGCGATTCGGTTCGTGATCCGGATGCCGTCGGTGTTCCGGTCGCGGTCTCGGAGGTCGAGGCCGCCGGTTCCCCGGTTCCCGGGTCCGACGCCGCGCAGCCGCTCACGGCGACGAGTGCTCCAGCGGCCGCAATGGCCGCGATCCAACGCTTGCTCCCCAGCAGTGTAGTCATGGGCTCACCCTACGTCCGCCGCCCTCGACGCCACAGATGTGCGCCACGCCGTGCCGAGATCGTTACCTCGGCCGGTTATTCGTGGTGGTACGAGCGCCCGCCCGCGATCTCCTGCGCCCGGTACACCTGCTCGGCGAGGATGAGGCGCACGAGCTGGTGCGGGAAGACCAGGGGCGAGAGCGCCCATACGAAATCGGCCCGCTGGTGCACCTGCTGGTCGACGCCGTACGCGCCGCCGATGATCACCGTGACGTTGCGCGAGGCCTCCAGCGGCCTCAGCAGGGTCCGCGAGAGGGCCGGCGAGTCGATGGCCTTGCCGCGTTCGTCGAGGAGGATCACGTAGTCGGTCCCGAGCCTGGCGAGGAGCCGCTCCGATTCCTCCTTGCGCGCAGGATCGTGCTCCCTCGCGGAGTGGGCGATGAGCTGCCAGGAGAGGTCGAAGGGTTTCTTCAGCCGTCTGGCGTACCGCTCGATGCCCTCGGACACCCAGCTCTCATGCTTGCGGCCCACGGCCAGCACCCGGATTGCCATCCCTTCAGACTATCGCCCGGATGATGCGGGCGTGCCGAGGGAACGGGTTCGGCCATCTGCACCCCGTAGGGTGGAAAGCAGACGAAAGGAGCACCACATGAAGAAAATTCTCATGGTTCTGACCAGCGTTTCCGAGATCGGCGACACGGGGGAGAAGACCGGGTACAACGTGGCCGAGGCCGCGCATCCCTGGAAGGTCTTCAAGGATTCCGGACACTTCGTCGACTTCGCGTCCATCAAGGGTGGCCAGCCCCCGCGCGACGAGGTCGACACGAAGGACCCCATCCAGGTCGCCTTCACCGAGGACGAGACCACGCGGGCCGGTCTCTTCAACACGGCCCGCGTCGACGTCGTCGACCCCGACCAGTACGACGCCGTCTACCTCGTGGGCGGCCACGGCACCATGTGGGACTTCCCGGACAGCGAAGGCCTGCAGAAACTCGTTGCCAGCGTCTACAACGCCGGCGGCCTGGTGGGTGCGGTCTGCCACGGACCGGCCGGCCTGCTCGGTGTGGAACTGGAGAACGGACTCCGCCTCGTCGAGGGCCGGAGGGTGGCTGCCTTCACGAACGAGGAGGAGGTCGCCGCGGGCAAGGACAAGGTCATCCCGTTCTTCCTGGCGGACCGGCTCGAGGAACAGGGCGCCACCCACGTCTCCGCCGATGTGTTCGAGGAGAAGGTCGTGGTCGACGAGCGGCTGGTGACCGGCCAGAACCCGGCGTCGGCCGCCGGTGTTGCCAAGGAGATGGAGAAGCTCTTCGCTGAGGTCATCCACCAGGAGAAGGCCGAGGAGCAGCACGAGACCGAGGCCCTGCGCGCCGAGAAGGATGCGATCAAGGCCGCTGCGGTGGAGGACGAGGGCTGACGCCCATACCTCCATCCGGATGAGGGGAGCAGGGCAGCACCCCGGCTCCCCTCATCCTGCCGAGTCCTCCCTGGACGTGATGTCGAAGGTCGGGGACTGCAGTTCGGTGAAGTTCCCCACGCTGGCGCGCACCGTACATTCGGGCGTGATCTGCAGGGCGGTGACGGTGAGCCCGGAACTGTCGACGGCGAGCGCCCCGCCGCAGCCGTCGGAGAACCGCATGCCCTGCTCGCCGCCGGTCACGGCGGTGAGCATCTGCGACGGTTTGCCCGCCGCCGGACTGACGTAGAGCGGGTTCAGTTCGTCGGGGCCGCCGGCCCACACGGGGATGAGGGTGATCTTCAGGGGGCTCGGAGTCACGACGCGCGCCGGAGTGCGTACCTCCACGCCCGTCAGCCGCTGGACCGGGTAGGCGGTCCCCGTGACGGTCGGGTCCTGCGTCGCGGCCGACGTCGCGTCGGATCCGCCGCGCAGCCACGCGTCGAGCGCCTGCTGGTCGGCGGGCTGCGCCGAGACCGAGGCGGTCACCTGCGCGGACCCTCCCGCCGGGACCTGCAGGTCCGACAGCGTCCAGCCGCACTCGACGTCGAGCCCGGTGACGGACGCCTGGTTGCGGCGCACCGGGGCACCCTCCCAGACGACCGCAGGGCACGCCTCCCCGTCGCCCATCCCGGGGATCACCTCGAGGAACTCTCCCGACAAGGGCGCCTTCTGGGCTGCGTAGGTGAGCGTCAGACGGACCCGGCCGGAGGAGGGCTCGTAGGAGGCCCCCCGGGAGATGGTCAGGCCGGTGGGCAGGGCGGTGTCCTGTGCCTGGGCGGACAGCGGCTCGCCGGCGCCGGCGGACGCCGTCTGCCGTTCCGCAGGGCTGAGGACGACGAACCCGACGACCATCGCCACGAGGAGGAGCGCCGCGCTTCCCGCGAGGAGAAGGGCCTTGCGGGTGCGCCAGAACGGCGGGTCGTCCGCGTCGGCTACCGCGTCCGTGGGCTCGGGCCGGGCCATGGGCCGCACCTCGCGGCGCGGCATCGGACGGGCGATGGTCGCACTGCCCGCCTCGCCTAGCTGCGGGACCTCCGCGTCGCCGTCCACCGGCGGGGCGGACGCCAGGGCCGCGAGGTCCGCATCCGTGAAGGCGCCCCGGACCACCGTGGCGGGGCGTTCGACGTCGTCGAAGTCCGCGGGGGCCTGCCCGCGCGCGAGGGGCGTGCTGGCAGCGAGGCGGGTCGCCAGGCGCCGGAGCGTCGCTGCTGCCTCAGGGGCCGTGGGGCGGGCCGCGGGGTCCTTGGACAGCAGCCCGGCCAGGACGTCCCAGAGCGTGTCGTCCACCGGGATCCTCGGCGGCCGTGAGGAGACGTGGCGGTACGCGACGCTGAAATCCGTCCCCGGGCCGGAGAAGGGTGTACGCCCGGCCAGGAGTTCGTAGAGCAGGACGCCCGTCGAGTACACGTCACCCGGAGGGCCGGAGCGGCCCTGGCTGATGAGTTCGGGCGGCATGTACTGCGGGGTGCCGATGAGGCCGGTCGTCTGGCGGATCCTCTCGCCCACCACGTCCGAGATGCCGAAGTCGGAGACCCGTACGTCGCCCGGGGTCCACTCGGTCCAGGGCCGGGCGAGCAGCACGTTGTCCGGCTTGATGTCGCGATGTGTCACGCCGCGCGAGTGCGCGAACGCCAGGGCGTCGAGCACCTCGGCGGTCACCCCGAGTGCGTCCGCCGGCCGCAGCGGCCCGGTCTCCCGCACCACGTCGCGCAGCGAGCCGCCCGCGACGTAGTCCATGACGATGGCCAGCCGCGCGCCCTCCACCACCATGTCCCGCACCGTGACGATGGAGGAGTCCTGCAGCCCGAGCAGTACGGACCGCTCGCGGACGAACCGCTCCACGAGCGACGGGTCGTCGGCGTGCTCTGGGCGCAGGACCTTCGCGGCGAGGACCCGGCCGTCGGCCGCGGTGACGGTCCACACCTCGCCGACGGCGCCGGACCCCACCTGTTCGCCGAAGCGGTAGGAGGCTCCCAGCGCCTGGCCCGTCTGTGCGAGTTGCATACCTTACTCTCCAACTCTCTTCAACGCCGTCGGTCTGATCTGCCCTGGACACCCGCGTCGGGGCCCCTGTCATCGTAGGTGCCGGTCAGCCTCCGGGGCTGATCGACTGGACGAGTGCCACCTGCCCGCCGACGCCGAGGTATCCGCGGCCGGCGGTCATGGCCACCGGCGCCCTCCGGGGGAGTGCCGCGCCCAGCAGTTCGCCGTCGTAGTCCACGTCCGGTTGCAGCAGCACGCCCAGGCGGGACTTGCGGACCGTCTTGGTCCAGTGGCCGTACAGCCCGCGGAGGTCCGCGGCCCGTCCGGCGGCGATGACGCACAGCCCCGACTGTCCGGAGGCGACGGTGCCGGCAATGGACTGATCGGGGTCGTCGAAGCGCTCGGCGTCGTCGATGAGGAGGAACACCGGGCCACGCTCGAGCCGCAGGGAGGCCAGCAGCGCCGGCACCTCGTCCGCGCCGACGGCCGACCGGTCGAGAGCGGTGGACGCCAGGGGTGAACGGCGGTCGCAGATGCCCCAGACCTGGGCCGCCCCCCGGGGCGTGGGCGCTCCCCGCAGGGCTGCGGCCAGGGCCACGAGGAGCGTCGACTTCCCGGACCGTGCGGGCCCGGCGATGAGCGCATGCTCACCCTCGTAGACCTCCAGGAACGCCGGGGCGAGGTCCGCCTCCTGCAGCCCGATCGGGATGCGCCACGGCTCGTCCTCCAGCCGCGGTTCCACTCCCAGCTCCTGCAGGGTGACGTCCGCGGGCAGGCGCCTGATCGCGCGGGCCTTCGCTGGGGTATGGGCCCGGCTCTGCCGGAGCCGGTCCACTGCCGCCGCGACGCCGATGCCGGGCGTCGCCACGTGCATCTGGAGTGAGGTGCGGGGATCCACGCAGCGTCCCGGAAGTGCGGCGGGGATCTGCTTGCCCCGTACTCCGAGAGAGGAGTAGTCGTAGGTGTCCGCCAGCCGGAACAGCCACCTCTGCAGCGTCACCTCGTTCATGGCCGAGGGCACCGCCTTGGCGCGTGTGGTGGAGACCGCGAACGAGAGCCCGAGCGCCGGGCCGTCGGCGTACGCACGGTACAGCAGGTCCAGCAGCTGCTGCCCCTCGTAGTCCTGCAGCTCGTCCCGCAGCGACGCCAGGCCGTCAAGCAGCACCACCGTGCGGCGGTGCGTGCCCGGCTCCGCGCGGCGCCGCTCCAGCTCGGCGTGCAGGTGCCGCAGGAAGCGGGCCTGCTGCTCCTTGGCGCCGGCACCGGACCCCACGTAGGCCACGGTGTGCGGCAGGGCCTCGAGAGCCTCGAGCGCCCGAGATCCCAGGTCGAGGACCATCAGGTCCAGGTCGGCCGGATCGGTGTCCCGGGCGAGGGACAGCGCGATGGACGCCAGCGCGGTGCTCGTACCGGAACCGGCCACGCCCATCAGCATCAGGTTCCCCGTGGACAGGTCCCAGCCTGCCGCGGACTGGCGCTGCAGCTCCGGCTCGTCCATGAGGGTCACCAGCACGGAGGAGCCCCGGAGGCCGCCCACCCTCGGCAGGTGGAGGGGATCCGGTTCGGCAGCGCCGTCGTCCCCCTCGGCAGAGAACCCGTCCAGTTCCACGCGCTCGCCCAGGGCCTCCGGCCAGACCTGCCGCGGCGGCGCGTAGCCGGCGTCCGCGTTGGCGCCGACGACGGCATCGATGAGGAGGTCCAGGTCGTTCTCGTCCGACGTCGCGGGTGCCGACGGCGCCGCCGGGGCCACCGGGACGCCGAACCGGCCCACCTCGCGTACGTCCATCGCCGCGCCCCCGCCCACCTGCGCGCGTCCCGTCACGAGGGCGGTCTGCACGGGGGTGATGTCGTCCTGGCCCAGTTTCACGAAGGCACGGCCCATCTGGGCCCGGCCGATCGCCGAGGCCGCGGGAACGCCGATGACGTTGCTGGAGTCCTCGCGGCTCTGGACCCGCAGCGCCACCCGGAGGTTCGTGTTCGCGAGGATGTCCTCGCTGACCACCCCGGCGGGGCGTTGGGTGGCCAGGATCATGTGCACGCCCAGCGTCCGGCCCACGGCGCCCACGCTGACGAGCGCCTTGAGCACGTCGGGGAAGTCCTTCGCCAGCATGGCGAACTCGTCGATCACCAGGAGCAGCCTGGGCATGGGTTCCGCCGGATTCGTGGCGAGGTAGGCGTTCAGGTTGTCGATGCCCTCACCGGCCTCCGCGAAGACCCGTTGGCGGCGCTCCATCTCCGCCTCCAGGGCCTGGAGGGCCCGGTCGGCCAGTTGCTCGTCCAGGTTGGAGATCGTGCCGATGGTGTGCGGGAGGCGTTCGCACGCCTTGAAGGCGGCCCCGCCCTTGAAGTCGACGAGGATGAAGTTCAGGCGGGTCGGATCGTTGCGTGCCGCGAGGCCGGCCACGAGCGAGCGCAGGAACTCGGACTTGCCGGAGCCGGTGGTACCGCCCACCAGTCCGTGCGGACCGTCCTTGACGAGATCCAGCGTCAGGGTCCCGGTCTCATCCGTGCCGATCGGTGTGGATACCCCGGTGGAGGTGTCCCACATGCGGCGGATGGTGGCCGGGTCGGGGCGCTCATAGCCCAGGAGCCTGGGCAGCCGCACGAGGGCGGGCAGCGAGGCCCCGGGCACGCTGAGCTCCGGGTCGTCGAAGCGGGCCAGCCGCATGGCGCAGCGCAGGGCCTCCTCCTCGTCGAGGCCGGCGAGGATGACGTCGTCCACGCGGGTCAGGTCCTCCGGCTGCTCCACGGTGGCCGCCGCGTCCACTCCCACCCTGATGATGGTGGTGCAGGCCGCCGGCAGTTGCTCCTCGGAGGTCGCGATGACGATGCCCGCCACCCGGTGCGTGCGCTGGTGCGCCATGAGGGAGGCCCCGGGCACGGAGCGACCCATGCCGAGCAGTGCGCGTGCCGGGGCGTCCCGGCCCTCGGTGAGGACCTCGGAGTCCAGGACCACCAGCAGGGCCGGCGTGGGCAATTCCGTGACCGTGTCCTTGAGCGAACGCAGCATGGCGAGGCTCGTCTCGCGGTGCGCGGACATCCACCGCTGGCCGGTGCTGCTCCCGGCCTGGCGTGTGTGCGGGAGCCAGGATGCCCACTCCCATTCGTCGGCGCGCCCGGCGTCGCAGAAGACGCCGACGGTCAGGTCCGCCGGGCCCACGTGCACCGCGGCCTGGGCGAGGAGGGACCGGGCGAGCGCCAGGGTCCCCTCCCGCGGTCCCACCATGCCCACTACGCCTGCGTCGGTCAGGTCCACCAGCACGGGCGCGGCCCGCAGGCGCGCGGCCGAAAGGGAGTCCTTGACCTTCTCGTCCAGCCGCGGGCCGGTGGCACGCTCCACCGGGGGTTTCCACGGCACGTCGCCGGTGCCGGCATGCAGGGCGAGGAAATCGTCCGCGTCGGCGCGGCGCTGCCACAGGGAGGTGGCGGGGAGGGCCGCACGCCGCACCACCGTCGCGGGGTCGGGGATCAGCCGATGGCGCAGGGCGGTCTCGGTCTCGGCCGCCGTACGGATGTGCTGCTCGAACTCCTCGACCGCACCGGCGAAACGGGCGTCCTCCTCCTTGATGCCGCGGGCATGCCGGCGTTTCTGCTCGAACCACATCCCCACGGCCATCACCGGACTGAGCATGGCGAACATCGCGAAGCGGAGGTCCCTCAGGATCATCACCATGGCCACGGCCATCAGGAGGGGGGCGAGCACGCTGATGTAGCTGAACTTGCTGGCCGGTGGGACGTCCTTGGGGCTCGGAGGGACCAGCGCATCCCCCGCCGGGGCCTTCCCGGGGCGGGGTGGCCGGTTGAAGGGCGCGGTCGCCGCCGGTGTCAGATTGTGGAGGCTGCCGGGCGCGGGGGCCTGGGTCTCGTCGAGGGTTCGACGCAGCAGGAGCACCGTCCCGCCCGCCGTGATCGTGGCGATCTCACCGACCAGGACGCCTTCCTCCCGGACCGTCTCCCCGTCCACGAGGGTGCCGTTCGTCGACCCGCTGTCCAGCACCCGGACGCCGTCGTCCTCCCGGCGCAGGCGGCAGTGCTCCCAGGACGCGCTCTCGGCCGGCAGGGTGAGGTCGGCGTGCGGCGACCGGCCGATGAGCATCTCGCGCTCCTGCGGGACGTCGACCACCAGGCCGGCGTGCTGGCCGCCGGCGAGTGTCACACTCCAGCCGTGAACACGCACGGGGAGCTGCCATGGCGCCCGGGCGATGCGACTGCCCTCCAGGAGGACGAGCTCCGAGGCGGGGGTGGAGCCGCGGACCTCGGTCTCGTCCACGAACACGGCCTCATCGGGCGCGAGACGGGGACCGCCGGCGGTCTCCACCAGGTCTGCCAGCGTGGTGGACGGAGCGGAGTGCGCCACCTCGCACTCGAAGCGACGCTCGTCCAGATCGATCAGCACACGCACAGGGGCGTTCCTTCTGTCAGTGGGGGCCATCCGCGGAGGGCTGGCCGGGGTAGGTCGGTCAGGGGCTTGTCGGCGTGGGCGTTGGCGCCGGCACCCAGACGAGCCGCGGAGCGTCCTCGTCCGCCGGGCGCAGGCCGAGGTCCTGGGGGGACGCATAGACCGGCGTGGCCTTGGCGGTGAGTGCCTCGGGCCGCGAGAAATCAAGCGGCGGCCCAGCCAGGCCCTCGCCCGGGCCGAGGGAGATGGTGCGCAGTGCCTCGCCGACCTCCGACGGGTCGCCGCTGCCGGCGAGGGCGGAAGCCCGCACCAGGGCGACGACGGCGTCGTGGCTGGCCGGGTCCGCGGCCCAGGCGTCGACGGAGAACGGTGCGTCGCCGGTCAGGTTCTTGACCTCCGTGTCACCCGACGCCAGGCGCACGGCGGACAGGAAGGCGGACATCCCGCGTCCCTGGGCGTCCTGCTGCAGGGCGGCGCTGTCGCCTCCGGACGGTGCGATGCCGACAAGCTGCCCCGAGGCGGTTCCGTCGAGTTCGGAGAGCGCGGAGGCGAAAGCCGGGGCGGTCGCTCCGTCCGGGAGGACCAGGGGTACGGAGACGTCGCGGGACTGGAGTGCCTGGACCAGACGGGCCAGCCGCTGCGGGGTGGCGGCCGATACGATCACGGCGTCCGCGCGACCGGCGCCCTCTAGGGGCCCGCTGACCATAGGGGCGTCCGGTGCGCGCTGCTGGTCACCGGTGAGGATGGCGGCCTCCTGGGCGAGGCCTGTCACGTCGTCGAAATCCGCGAGGTCGAGGGTCTGTGCGATCGGCACCGAGGTGGGGGCCGGGCCGCCGTCGTTGACGAGCAGCACGCCGGCCTTCCCGTTCACCGCGGTCCGGAGGGCCACGTCGACGGAGGTGGCGGACGGCATCGTGGTCCAGAGGGACGCCGAGGGTTCCGCGGGCTGTGCGTACGGCAGGATCGCCGGGAGGCCGAGCTCCCCGGCCGTTCGGGCCGCGGCTTCGGCCTGGGGTCCCGAGCTCGCCACGACGACGCCGGACACGCCCTGTTCGGCGAGGGCCAGGACCGCGGCGCGTGCTCCGTCCTTCGTGCCGCGGTCGTTCTGGGTGAGGAGGGCTACGGCGGCGCCGCCCTGAGCGAACCGTTGGGCAGCGACGACTGCGCCCTGAGCGGCCTGGTTGTACTCGGAGCCGGGCTCGCCGGACTGGCCGAACGTCAGGACGACGCCGATCGAGAGGTCCTGGGGCAGGCCTTCGGCGTCCAGCGCGACGGGAACCGTGGCGGCCACCGGATCGGGCCGGATGGCTTCCGCCGGGCGGTTCAGCATCACGGCCAGGGCGATGAGCGCCACGACGACGACGGCGGCCCCGGCGACGAGCAGCGTCATGAGTCTGGTGCGCGAGCTCATGTGCCGGCAACGATCGTCAGGGTGTACAGGGTCTGGGAGGTTGCGCCCTCCGGCACCTCGAGGTGGAACGGCGGCAGTTCGTCGACGGCGGCAAGTGAGGCCTTGAACTGCGCCTGGCGCAGCAGCAGCCCGGCTACGTCGCGGGAACGGATGTTGCTGTATCCCTCCGCATTCTGGGAGGCGAGAGCCAGCTGGAAGTCGGCCGTGTCGGCTTTGGCCGCGCTCGTGGCCATGGAGCCGAGCAGACCGGAACCGTTGACCGTGCGGTCGCCGAGGTCGAGCATCACGTCGTTGAGGCTCGAGGACAGCAGGGCCCTGGCGCCTTCGACATCGCGGGTCGAGCCCGAGGTGCTGGAGGCGATGTTCGCGAGTGAGGACTGCGTGCTCCTGTCCAGGCTCGCGGCCAGGGTGTCGCCCCGCTGGTCCAGTTCGTCCCGCTGCTTGTCCACTGTCCCTCCGACGTCGGCCACCACCTCGTCCGAGGTCGCCTTCAGGCCGGAGATGGAGCGGTCGAACGCCGTGATCACGGACGCGGAGCCCGCGTCACCGATCTCGGCGACCTCGCGCACCTGGTCGTCCACGGTCTTGTAGATCTCGGTGGCGGTCTCGGCCGAGACGTCGCGCAGGGACTCCTTGATCTTGACCCCGAGCTCGTCCTGCTGCGTCTGCAGCTTCGTGAGCGTCGTCCCTACGAGATCGGAGGACCCGACCGCTTCACCGAGCAAGACCTTCAGGGCGTCGAGTTCGTCCTTCGTGCTGGTGACGTCTGCGGTGGCGGCGATGTCGAGCGCCGTGACGGCGTCGTCGACCGCGTCCAGCGTGGCATCCGTGTCGTCGATCGTGATGTCCAGGGCGTCGAACGACTGGGCGATCTCCTCGTCGGGGTCCGTGGTGTCGACGGCGTCGAGGACAGAATCCCAGGCGGTCTCCTGCCCGCGGAGCCGGACGTCCAGCGGATCCTCGAAGTCGCGCAGCGGGATCAGGTCCAGCACAGGCAGCACGCGTACCGGCGACTGGACGTGCATGACCCGGTCCATCGTGGCGCCCGCTACGGGGTCGTCCGTTGACGGCTCGTCCGTCGCGGATCCGGTGGGCGTCGGCAATGCCGGCGTGGGCTCGTCCGTCGCGGATTCGCTGGGCTCGGGCTCGGGGTCGGTGGGCGTCGGCTCAGGATCGGTCGGCGTCGGCGTCGGCGTCGGCTCGGGTTCGGTCGGCTCGCACTGCGTGGACGTCAGGTAGGAGCGCAGCTGGTTCGCGTCGTCGTCGGAAAGCCGACCCTTGCGCGGGGAGTCGCCGTCGGCCAGGTCGCACAATTCATCAGCGAGCTCCTGGTTCTGCTGCAGCATCGAGCCGTCCCCTCCCGAGCCGTCGACCAGCTCGCTCCTCGCAGCCGTCGCGGTCTCACCGATGGCGATCAGCCTCTGCCGTAGCCCGTCGATGCTGTCGCGGGCCTCCCCGGAGGCAGCGCGGGTCGCGGTGACGGAGTCGCGGGCGTCCTCGATCGCGTCCTTCACCTCTGCGAGGGCCGTCGTGTAGTCGTCGGCGGCCGCGGCGCTCTCGAGCAGCGCATCGAGATCGATGCTCACCTGCTTCAGCGCGGCGGCGGAGGTTGCCTGGTCCGTGATCGCGTTCTCGATCATCTGCGGTTGCAGGTCCTCGACGAGGGCGTCGCCCTTCGCCACCAGGCCCAGCAGTGCGACGGTGACGGTCACGGCAGAGCCGCGGAGGGCGCAGGTCACGGAGCCCTGCTTGGCGCACTCCTCCGGCGTCGGGTTCTCGGGGCCCACGGTGGTCCTGAGGGACTCCGCCACGATGTCCCGGCAGCCCGCACTGACCTTCGCATAGGCATCGAGCTGCGCCGCCATGACCAGGATGCTGGAGTACACGGTGGCCGTCTGCCCGGGTTTCGGAACCTCGGCGGTACAGCCGTCTCCGTTGATCGGGACCGTCGTGGGCGCGGCCGAGGTGTCGCCCAGCATCGCGTCCACCGCGGACACGGTCTGCTGCAGCTGGGACAGGGTGGTGGACTGCGTCGAGCTCGTCGCGGATTCCAGATCCGTGCCGAGGACCTGCAGCTGCTCCTTCAGGTCCTGCATGGTCCGGGCCAGGGCCTGGGAGTTGTCGCGCAGTTCACCGGCTGTCTCGACACCCAGGGTCTCGGAGGTCGTCTCAAGGTTCTGCCGGACGTCGGTGATGGTGGCTCCTGCCTTGGTCAGCACGATGTTGACGTCGGAGACCAGGGAGATGGTGCGCCGCTGCAGGTCGAGTTCCGAACCGGTGCCCGACGAGAAGGCACCGGAGATCACGCCGTCCGCGCTCAGATCGGTGTTGAGGCCGGGTTGCACCGCAAGATCGAAGGCCGGGACCTGGAAGTCCTCGACGTCGGCCACGAGGCGCAGCGTGGTGCTCGCTCCGGAGCGGGGAGGAGCCAGGACCGTGGCCCACTGCACCACGGTGGCGCCGTCCTCGGTGCTGCTCAGGACGCCGTTGGTGCCGGTCGCGCCGTCCGCGGAGCCCGGGGTGACGTCATCGGCCCGTACGCCGTCGAGCTTCGTCGATGCGGCGATTGTCAGTGGGGCGCCCACGAGGGCGGTGTCGGAGCGGGTCTGGCCCGCGGCGTCGTACTCGATGGTCTTTGGCCTGACGGTGAGGTTCTCGAGGGTCAGGTCGATCTCGATCGGTCCCGTGTGGCCCTGCAGTTCGGTGAGGTCGGCACCGGACTTCCCCCCGGCGCGGTATTGCAGGCTCACCCGCACCGGCAGGTCGCCGACCGTGTCGGCGGTGCTGTAGTCCGTGTTCTCCGCGGAGGATTCACCGGTCGCGGTCACCGAGATGGTGGTTCCTTCGATCGTCTCGATGCCGGCAGCGGGGGAGAGGCCCACGCGGACGTGCTGCAGGAGTTTGACGGGGTCGGACACCGGCTCCGGCTCGGGAGTGGGCGTGCACGACGTCGTCGCGATCAGCCCCGCAGCGACGATGAAGGCGCCCAGCCCTCGCACCGGCGCGATGCGGCGTCTCAGGTGGTGCCGGTGCGTGCGAGACCGTGTGGCCATGATCGTCCCCAATTCCGTTCGGTGCCTCGAGCATCATACGCACGGGCGAACATATTCACTGTCCGTTGTTCTTATCGGACGGTTTTGTCGCGGTGTGAGGTGGGGGCGGTGGTGATGGTGGCTTTTATGGGGTGCTATTGGTAGCGTCACGTGCGTCCGCTCGCCGGCAGTTGTTGTACCGGCATTGAAGCGGTTGTCTCTTGGGGAGGATATTTTCTATGTCGCGTGTGTTGTCTACCGAGCAAGCGAAGGCTGCAATCGGTCAGGTGCAGTCGATCATCAATGGTGGTTTCACGGATCAGATCTCGGCGCTGGATTCGCAGGGCAAGATCCTGTCCGATCCGAACATCTGGGACGGGCCGTTGGCCCAGCAGTTCCGTGGTTCGACGTGGCCGGAGACGAAGGCCGCGCTGGATAAGGCCAGGGAGGAACTGGAGCAGCTGCGGACGCAGCTGCAGAAGATCTCCCAGGACATCTTCTCCGCCGGCGGCGGAGCCTGAGTACGTATTCGCTGCCATGAGGTCCGGGTGACCGCACCCCTCGTGTGAGGGGTGCGGTCACCCGGCCGTCACGCAATGGTGGTTTCCCGGCCTTGGGTTCTCCCGGACCGGGTTTTTTGGGTTTTTCGGGTTTTTTGCCGGGTCCGGAGTTTTCTCGGCGCCGGCCCTGTTTCTTGAAGGTCTCTTTTCCTCGTGCTCTTCCCATGCGGGTGTCTGCCTGTGTGGTCGATGGTTTTTCCTTGCTGTTGTTCTTGTTCCTGGGGGGGGCGTTGGTTGTGACCGAATTCGTCGAGATGCCGTTGTTGCCGGAGTCTGATGCGTCCAATGGCGGGCGGTTCAGTTACGTGGTGGCCGGGTCGGTGCAGCGGACGTTCGAGTCGGCGGCGACGCGGATCGAGAACCAGTCCGGCACGCGGGCTTCGTACGTCTCCGCGGCCAGGGAGGATTTCGAGGGACGTTTCTCGGACGTCTTCCAGGCCAATGCAACCACTGCGGCCACTGACGCGGCTGCGGTGGCGTCTGCCCTGCGGACGGTCGCGGGGTACGTGGGCAAGATGATCGATGCCGGCCATGAGGAGGATGCCCGGAGACGGGCGAACAACGAGTGGGTGCGCGAGCACAACGATCGGAACGTCGGCGACAGGATCGTGGACTTCTTCGCAGGGGAGGAGGAGCGGCCGAACGCGGATCCGGGGAAAGCCCCCTCGTTCGAGTCGGCGACGGCGTCCACGGGCTCCCGGGAGACGCCGGGGCCCGGGGGCGGGTACGGGGGCGGGACGTCCTCGGCGCGGCCGGAGAACCTGCGGACCTTCGCCGCCGATTATCGAGGCCTGGACGAGGGCCTGTCTGCGGCTCCAGGCACCCTGGCGGGGCAGCTGTCCTCCTTCGCCTCCAGCTGCTCGTGGGGATCCATCGAGGCCTCGGGAGTGATCAGCGCGTACCGGGAGTACCTGCGGGCCAACGAGAACGATGCGGTGTGGGCGGGCACCATCGCTGACGCGTTTGCGGCCGCCGGTGGCGAGGGGACTGTTTCGACCGTCTCGGACGCGGCGTTGAACGAGGCGCTGGCGGCTGCCGGCGTGAGTGCGTCCCGATCGGCGCTGGCCATCGACCCGCCGACCGCGTACGGGGCGGCGCCGACCACCGG
This sequence comes from Arthrobacter sp. CAN_A2, assembly GCF_015752045.1. NCBI lineage: Bacteria > Bacillati > Actinomycetota > Actinomycetes > Micrococcales > Micrococcaceae > Arthrobacter > Arthrobacter sp. CAN_A2. Next base: position 6,004 of record NZ_JADOUS010000005.1, on the reverse strand, counting down.
GTACGCGAATGATCCGGTGAACACCGCGACCGGCAACTTCATCGAACCGGAGACCGATCTGGGGTTCTTGGGTCTGGCCTCGAACCTGGTGCTCTCACGCATGTACAACTCGCTGGCCTCGGGTCTGGACAGCCCGGGCCTATTCGGCCCGGGGTGGGCCTCCATCCTCGACCAGCACCTGAGCGTTACGGACGAGGGCGCCCGCTGGGTGCTCGCCGACGGGCGGGCAATGGACTTCCCCCGCGCCGGGGACGCCTGGGGCCGGGCCGTGGGCGAGAACTACTGGCTTGCCCGGGAGCCCGCGACCGCCGCCGACCTGGCCGAACTGGATTCGCTGCCCGAGGGCGCGGTCGAGCTCCTGGTCGTCCGGGACAATCAGGGTGCCTGGTGGGCCTTCAGCCCGGCCGGCGTGTGGGTGGGTACCGGGTCCGGTCACGGCCGCACCGTCTCCGTGACCCGGGAGGCGCCGGTCGACGGCGCGACCGGACTCGTCACGCGCCTGTCGCATGGGCGGGGGCGTTTCCTGGACATCGAGTACGCGGGCGGGCGTGCCGCCGTCGTGCGATCGTCGGACGGGCGCAGGGTGGAGTACGGGTACGACGACGCCGGCCGCCTGGTCGGTGTGACCACCGAGACCGGGACCCGCACCTACAGGTGGAACGAGGCCGGTCTGATCGATGCGGTGGTGTCCGTCGCGGGGGTCCTGGAGGCGGAGAACACCTACGACGAGCACGGCCGGGTCGTCCTGCAGCTCACCCAGCACGGGCGCCGGATCCGATTCGCGTACCTGCCGGGCCGGGTCACCGCCGTGTCCGATGAGGACGGCACCCGCTCCAACTCCTGGGTCGCCGACGGCAAGGGCCGCCTTGTCGGAGTGCTGGACTCCCACGACCGGCGGCAATCCATGGCCTACGACGCCCACGGGAACCTCGTCGCGTTGACCGAGCGCGACGGCTCCGTCACGGTCCACGGCTACGATGCCCGCGGCCGCAGGACCCGCACCGTGACGCCCGAAGGTGCGGACCTGACCTACGGGTGGGACGAGCACGACCGCCTGAGCACCCTGGTCACCGCGACCGGGTCCATGGTCACGTATGACTACGCTGACGACTTCACCCGGGATCCGTGCGTGGTGCACGACCCGTTGGGTGGCCGGACCGTGCTGGACTGGCAGGACGGGCTCCTGGTGCGGGTGACGGACCCGGTAGGGGTGAGCATCGGGTTCGAGTACGACGAGCACGGGGACCTCATCGGCACCCGCAACGCCGTCGGCGATGTCGCCCGGATCGTCCGTGACCAGGCGGGCCGTCCGGTGACGGCGATCAGCCCGTCCGGGGCACAGGCCCGGTTCGTGTACGACGGTGCGGGTCTGCTGGTCCGCCGGGAGGACCCCGACGGGGCGGTGTGGGCGTTCGAGCACGACGACGCCGGCCGGGTGACGGCGTCGATCGCCCCCGACGGGGGACGGACGAGTCTGGACTATGCGCCCAATGGCGAGATGGTCCGCACGACCGACCCCCTCGGGCGGACCATCGAGCGGGTGGTCGACGAGCTCGGGAACGTCACCGGGGCGGTCCTGCCCGATGGCGCCCGCTGGGGGTTCTCGCATGACACCCTGTCCCGGCTGGTCGGGATCACGGATCCGGCCGGGCACGACTGGGTGCGCGAGTACGACAGGGTCGGGGCCCTGACGGCCGTCGTCGACCCGACCGGGGTGCGCACCGACACCACCACGGACCGGAAGGCGGGGACGGCGACGATCACGGACGCGTTCGCGTCGGCGACCTACACGTTCGATGAGTACGGGCGCCCCACGAAAGTCCAGGGCGTGGACGGGTCCGCGGAGCTGGTCACCTATGACGCGGCGGGGAATCCGGTGGAACTCCTCGACGGGGAGGGCGGGCTGACAATCCTGGGCCGGGACGTGGCGGGGAAGATCACCTCGATCACCTCTCCTACCGGAGCAATCACCCGGTACGAGTACGACGGGTGCGGGCGTCCCTGGAAGACCACCGACCCGACCGGCGCTGTCACGGAACTCGGCTACGACGCCGATCAGCGCACCACGTCCAGGACCCTGCCGACGGGCGAGGTCGAAACCTTCACCTACGACGCGTGCGGGCGGCTCGTCTCCCGCCGTGCCCCGGGCCAGGGGGTGTCCCGGTACGGGTACGACGCGTGCGGGCGGCTGACCTACTCCCAGGACACCTGGTACGGGACCCGCCGCTTCACCTACAACGCGGCCTGGGAACTCGTCTCGACCATCAACGGGGTCGGCGGAAAGACCCGGTTCGACTACGACACCCGGGGACGCCTGGTCCGGGTCACCGACCCGCTGGGCGGGGTCACGACCCGCACCTACACGGCCTCCGACCAGGTCGATTCCGTCACGGACCCGCTCGGTCGGGTCACGACCGCGACCTATGACCCGGCCGGAAGGCAACTGTCCCAGACCGACCCGGACGGGCACACCACTTCCTGGACGTACGACGCCGCCGGCCAGGAAGCCTTCACCAGCGTCGACGGACGGCTCCTCGCCGCGATCCACCGCGACCCCATGAACCGAAGGGTGGTCATCACCGACCACACCGGGAACGCCGGCGCCGGGGCCGGCGGTGACGGGCTGGTCGTGGAGCACGAACTCGCCTTCAACCGGCGCGGCCAACTCACCTCCCGCACCCGCGGCGACCAGGGCTTGTCCTGGGTGTACGACGCCGACGGGAACCGGACCGCCTTCACCGATACCCAGGGCACGACCACCACCTACACCCGCGACAGTGCCGGACGCCTCACTACCGTCACCAACCCGCTGCTCGGGGACGCGGTGTTCACCCACGACGCGTCCGGGCGCCTCACCGAGGTCACCGCCGGGCACCTCGCCCAGACCTGGGTCTACCGGGGCGGCGACCTCGCCGAACACAGCCGTACCGACAACTCGGCCAATGCCGGTGGGACGGATGTGACGCTGATCGGCAGGGACGACGACGGCCGCATCACGGCCCTGACCCGCGCCGGGGCGGTCACCCGGTACGGGTACGACGGAGCCGGGCAGCTGATCGCCGCCACCACTACCGTCACCACTGCGGTCGGTCGCTCGGACGCTCCGGCAGCAATGTCGGAGTGGGAGTGCGACGCCGGTGGTCGCCTGGTCCGCGAGGCCACTCCGGCGGGGTCGCGGGTGTTCGAGTACGACGCCGCGGGACAGCTCGTCGCCGTGACGGGTCCGGATGGTGCCCGGGTGGAGTTCGTCCACGACGGCTTGGGCCGTCGCACCCGGCTCATCAATGTGGACGGCTCTTGGACCGAATACGCGTGGGGTCCTACCGGCTATCTGGCGGGCATGTGTGAGCGGACCCCCGACGGGGAGGTCGCGTCCCGGCACGAACTGTGGGTCGATGCCCTGGGCGAACTCGCCGGCGTCGACGGCGTCCAGCTGTGGTGGGACACGGCGAACCTCATCCCCACCCTCGCCGGGACCACGGGCATCGCACGTGGTGGTGGTGGGCAGGTGCTGTCCCTGCCCGGTGGTGTGACAGGGATCGGAGCTGCGTGGGCCGCGTCGGGGTGGCGGGCCGCCCGCCCCACCGACGAGGCCGACCCGTGGGCCGTCATCGGCGCCCCCGCGATCCCCGACCCCGCACCCGGCGGAATGGCAGGTGGGATGGCCGGAGCTGGTGCCGGGCCGGTTGGTGGACTCCCGGCGGGTGTCGGCCTGACCGGTCACGGCGGGGTGGATATCGCGGGTCTGGAGTGGCTCGGCGCACGCGCCTACGACCCAAGGGCGAGGGGTTTCCTCTCCACGGACCCGCTGGCCCCCGTCCTGGGCGCGGGGTGGGACGGCAACCCCTACGCCTACGCGGGCAACAACCCGCTCAACACCACCGACCCCACCGGCCTGCGGCCCCTCACCGACAAAGAGCTCACGGCCTACGACGGCAGTGCTGGCGGAGCCGTCGCCGCGGTCGGGAAGTGGGCGGACGAGAACGCGTATCTCGTCGGCGGCTTCGCCTTCGTGGCTGGCGCAGCATTGATGTTCGTCCCGGGCGGGCAGATCGCAGGTATGGGATTGATGAGTTTCGGCGCCGACGTCGTCATCCAGAAGGCCACCACCGGCGACGTCAACTGGGCGCAGTCCGCCGCGATGGGGGCTGTCGGGCTGCTCGGAGGCGGGGCGCTGACTGCCGGGCGGGCCGCCGCTGCTACGGCGTCATCGGCTTCGAGGCTCGGCAGCTACGTCGCCGTGAATGCGGGTGTCAATGGGGCAGCTGGCGCTGTTGGTGGCGCTGCGACTCATCTGATCAAGAACGGGGGCAGAGTCGACAACTGGCGGTCCTTTGCTGGATCCGTAGCTGGCGGTACTTTGAGCGGCGCTGTGGGCGGGCTGGCGGGACCTGCTGGTGGGACATTGGCCCGTGCAGGCGGTCATGGCGCATATAATCTCACTGCCGCAGGCGCCAGGCCTACACTTCAGGCTGCGGCAGCAACCACTGCGCTTGGAAGTGGTGGTGCGATCGCGGGTACCGTGACCGACAAGTTCATCTCCGGGGAAGCAGTCACATGGGCCGACGTAGGGTGGTCGGGGGTTACCGGCGGTGTTCTCACCTACCTACCTGGCGGACCCAGCTCATCCAGTACACTCCAGCAAGCGGCACGAACGAACGTCAGTACGTTGTCGGGGCTTGCGAGCGGCGGCCCGAACTCGATGGCGTTGGTACGTTCCTCGCTCTATGGAACGACGACGGGGTCAGGACTGGATGTTGCCAAGTTTTTCGTTGCTGGAAACTGAGACGCGGAGAAATTGATGGACAACCGTAAATCTGCTCGACTGCGTGGTTCAGGCGAGTCCCGTGAATTCTGGCTCCGCCTGCTGATTCCCGCGATCCTCCTGGTCCTGCTGGTGTTTCTGCTGGTCGGCTATGTGCCGCGCGAGGCGCTTAGGCCGGCGATCGTAGTAGTGGGAGCGGGGCTACTGATCAGTGGCGCTGTAGGCGTTCGTACGGGCATCCGCGGGCCGGCATGGCTCATCTACGGTGTAATTCTTGCTGAGTTGGCTCTGTTGCTCCTGGCGCCTGCCCCCTGGCGGGGGTTTGCCCTCCTGTCCGTTCCGGTGTCCGCCATCGGATACGTCATCGGGAAGGAACTCGCCTTCCTCGGATACAACCGTCGTCATCAGGCTTCACCGTCCACCTGGGTTGTGACCGGAGAGGCGATCGACAGCGTCGCGGACGCCAAGCAACGGGCGTTCTCGCAACTAGGACGCTGGGAGAGTCTGAAGGATGGCCGGTTCGTCGTAGTTCTCGGTCACCGTCGCTTCGAGGCCTGGGGTGATGCAGCGGAAGGATTCGTTGTCCACATCGGTTCGGACGGTCGAGACCCTGAGACATTGTCAGTACTCACTCGTGTTCCGCACCAGAACGATGAAGTATCGATCGCCTTGGACACGCATGGTCTGACGGGCTGGGTGCCCCAGGGAGTGAAGGTTCCCGCCGGAGTGGCGGAGCAGGCCCTGGACGGGTTCTTCGAAACCCAAGGGCCCAAGGACCTCGCCGGCTGGGCTTGGGAACGCGGGGCTCAAGCCCAGGAACTCCGCTTCACGTAGACGAGGGCCCGCACACGCCGGCATCGATTGCTTTGCCGTCCGCGCTGGTAGTGCTCCCGATGCCTGGAATCGGGAGACAGTGGTCTCCGACGTCGCGTGGCGGACGAATGGCGGCGTCATGAGAATCTACGCGACCAGCACATTGTCATTTTGTCCGGGCTTCGCAGCGGCGTGAACGGAAGGGCGCTAATACGCTCAGGAGACGTAGGTGCTCTGGTCGGGGGCGGATTCGATCTCGCAAAATTCGGAATTACAGGTGATTGAGAAAATGAAAGATCCACAGGGTTCCACAACGTTTGTCCAGCTTATGGGCTCTTCACGGTTGGTGGGGAAGCGGTCTCGTGTCGTAGATAGCAAGAAGCTCGTGGCCCTGCTGAGATGAGTGTGTCTAAGCATTCATCTTGA